>NZ_JBVJKF010000004.1:0-418042 GCF_055585365.1 Streptomyces sp. NPDC053432 | reverse complement strand
CGGTTGAAGCCACCCGACGGACGGTCGTCACGACGGAAACCACCCGAGGACGGACGGTCGTCACGGCGGAAGCCGCCACGGTCACCACCGCGGTCGCCACGGTCGTCACGGCGGAAGCCGCCACGGTCACCCCGGTCGCCACCGCGGTCGCCGCGGTCGTCACGGCGGAAACCGCCGCGGTCGCCACCGCGGTTGTCACGACGCTCGAAGTTGCCGCGGTCGTCGCGCTGGGCGCGGTTCTCCTCGCGGCGCTCCTGCGCGGCCAGTTCGGCGGCAGCGGCTGCGGCGGCAGCCGCGACCTCGGCCTCGGCGACGGCGGCGACCTCGGCGACAGCGGCATCCGGGTCCTCGCCGCGCTCCCGCGCGGAGCGGGCGACCAGGCGGTCGGCCTCCTCGCGCAGTTCGGCGGCACGGCGCGTCATGCGCTCCAGCTGCTTGGTGAGCTCGGCGACCTCGCGCTCGGCCTGCTTGGCGGCGTTGTTCGCGGAGTCGGCCTGGACCTCGGTCAGCGACCGGGCACCGGTGATCTCGGCGACCTCCGGCTCGAAGGCGCCGGCGCCCTGGACGATGTGGCGCGAGGCGTCGACGCCCGCGTCCTCCATCAGGCGGAAGATCTGGCGGCGCTGGTGCGGCAGGGCCAGGGAGACCACGACGCCCGACTTGCCGGCGCGGGCGGTACGGCCCGAGCGGTGCAGGTAGTCCTTGTGGTCGCCGGCCGGGTCCACGTTCAGGACCAGGTCGATGCCGTCGACGTGGATGCCGCGGGCGGCGACGTCGGTGGCGACGAGGGCGTTGACGTAGCCGTCCTTGAAGTCCGCGAGGACGCGGGTACGGGCGCCCTGCGTCATGCCGCCGTGCAGCGCGTCGGCCTTCACACCGGCCTCGACGAGCTGCTCGGCGATGCGGTCGGCGCCCAGCTGGGTGCGGACGAAGATGATGGTGCGGCCCTTGCGGGCGGCGATGGCGGCCGTGACCGGCGCCTTGTCCTTCGGCTTCACGACGAGGACGTGGTGCGTCATGGTCGTGACGTTGCCCTGCGCGCTGTCGACCTCGTGGGTGACGGGGTTGGACAGGTAGCGCTTGACCAGGGTGCCGATCTCGTTCTCCATCGTGGCGGAGAAGAGCATGCGCTGGCCGCCCTCGGGGATCTGGTCGAGCAGCTCGGTGACCTCGGGCAGGAAGCCCAGGTCGGCCATCTGGTCGGCCTCGTCGAGGACCGCGACGGAGACGTTCTCCAGGGAGCAGGCGCCACGGTTGATGATGTCGCGCAGACGGCCCGGGGTGGCGACGAGGATGTCGACGCCGCGCTCCAGGGCGTAGATCTGGTTGCTCATCGAGGTGCCGCCGCAGACGACCTTCATCTTCAGGCCGAGCACGTCGCCGTAGGGCTGGAGGGCGTCCGCGACCTGCATCGCGAGCTCACGCGTCGGCGTCAGGATGATCGCGCGGGGCTTCTTCTTGTCGGTGGAGCCGCCGGCCAGCTGGGCCAGGGTCGGCAGACCGAAGGAGAGGGTCTTGCCGGAGCCGGTGCGGCCACGGCCGAGGATGTCCTTGCCGGCCAGGGCGTCCGGGATGGTCGCGGCCTGGATCGGGAAGGGGGTGGTGACGCCGTTCTGCGCGAGCTTTCGCACGACGCCCTCCGGCAGACCGAGGTCGGCGAAGGTGATCGTGGGCTCGGTGTCGGCGTCGTCGGCCTCGTCGTCGAGGGAGTCGACGGGGTCGAGGGACTGGTCGGTCGTCACGTCGGCCTCGAGCGCCTCGATGATCTCGTCGGTGACGAGCTCGTTCGAGTCGTTCTCGGGCATGACGGCGCGGTCAGAACTGGAAATGGACATGCGAAATGCGAAACCTTCCGGAGTCTCGGCACGCGCCCAAACTCCGTGAATCGCAAATCGACCGCCTCAATGCGGTCAGCCACGGCTAGGGAGAGTACGCGCCACACGGCGCTCTTCGGATTCGGCGCCGGGCAATGGGATCAAACGATCTATAACCATACGCACCCTCCCCGGGGTCTGGCAAGTCACTCCGGGAGAAACCCACCTGACCTGCACCGATTCCGCAGATCGAGGGGAGGGGCGGCCATGGCGGGCCCTGACCCTAGGCCTGGGGGCCCGGCCCGGGCTGGCTGCTGGGCTCCGGCTGCGGGGTCGACGGGGTGGGAGTGGGTTCGGTCACAGGAGGGGTGGTGGCCGGCGGCGGGGTCGGGCTGGCCGACTGCTGCCCACCCGAGCCACCCGCCCCGCCGGAGCCTCCCGTACCGCCGGAACCACCGGAACCGCCGGATCCACCGGTCGGCGGCTGCTGGGGGCCCTGGCCGCCCGCGCCCCCGCCCGGGCCCACCGACGGCGCCGGCGCCCCCGGTCGGCCGGTCGGCGCGCCCGGGCCGGGCGAGGCGCCGGTCGCGCCGGACGCCTTGCCGTCGCCTTCGGCCCTGCCGTCCTGATTCCCCGCACCGCCCTTCGTGCCGCGGCCGGCGCCGTGCACCCCGGCGCCCTTCCCGGAAGCGGAACCTCCGCCCGCCACGGCACCGCCCCGGTGGTCCGAAGAGGAGGAGGGACCGGGCTTCGCCTCGTCCTGGCCGACGCTCATGCAGCCCGCCGTGGCCGCGACCGCGAGCGCGGTGACGGCCAGTCGGAGGGGAGCGGACAACTGGCGCACAGGGCACCTCCGGAGCCTGGGAACGGGTCGGCCAGTGGCGTCCACTAGCGGGTCGATGTGCCCAACTCCCTTTGCCCCGCATGGGACACGCCCTCAGGCGAACAGCTGCCGGGCCAGCTCCGACCCGAGGTGCACCGCACCGAGCCCGACCAGCACCGACGCCAGCACGTTCGCGGTGGCCAGGAACGTCCAGCCGCGTTCGACGAGCCGCAGGGTCTCGTACGAGAACGTCGAGTACGTGCTCAGCGCCCCGCACAGCCCCGGCCCCACCAGCAGCACCAGCCACGACGAGGCCGCCCCGGCCAGCGCCGCCCCGGTCAGCACCCCCAGCACCAGGCACGCCGTCGCGTTCACCACGAAGGTCCCCCAGGGGAACACCGAGTCGTGGCGGGACTGCACGGCCCGGTCCGTCAGGTAGCGCAGCGGCGCGCCGACGACGGCCCCCGCCGCCACGAGGAGCCACTTCACCGGGCCGCCACCCGGCCCGCCCGCCACCGGAGCACCAGCCGCGCCACCGAGGCGGCCGCCCACACCGCGCCCATCGCGGCCGCCACCGTGAGCCCGGCGTACCCCAGCGCCCGGTCGGCCTGGCCCGCGTCCAGGAGCCGCGAGAAGTCCACGGCGTAGGTGGAGAAGGTGGTGAAGCCGCCGAGCACGCCCACGCCGGCGAACGGCCGCACCAGCGGATGCGCCGACCGGCCGCCCTCGCTGATCAGCACCATCAGCACGCCGATGAGCCCGCACCCGGCCGCGTTGACCCACAGGGTCGCCCACGGGAAGTCCCCGCCCGCGGCCGGCCACAGCAGGGAGACCGCGTACCGCGCCGAAGCCCCGAGGGCCCCGCCCGCCGCCACCGCCGCGAGCACCCGGCCCTGCGGTTCGGCGCGCTGCGCCGGCACATGGAGGTCGACGTCCGGATCGATCGCCTCGGCACCGGGGACCGGCCTGGTCACCCGTACCCCAGGGCGTGCAGCCGGTCGTCGTCGATGCCGAAGTGATGGGCGATCTCGTGGACCACGGTGACCTCCGTCTCCGCGACCACGCTCTCCCGGTCCTCGCACATCCGCAACGTGGGGTTCCGGTAGATGGTGATCCGGTCCGGCAGCACCCCGGCGTACCACTCGCCGCGGTCCGTCAGCGGGGTCCCCTCGTACAGTCCGAGCAGCTCCGGATCGTGGGCGGGAGGCTCGTCCTCGACGAACACCGCCACGTTGTCCATCAGCCGCGTCAGCTCCGGCGGAATCCGGTCCAGCGCCTCTGCGACGAGCTCTTCGAACTCCTCGCGCGTCATCTCCAGCACCGGGCCATTGTCCCCCCGGGGGAAACCGTTTTGGCGATACCTCCCCGGATCCCATATGCTTCTCACGTCCCCGACGCGCTGGAAAGTGCCCGGTGGGTCTTTAGCCCTCATCGTCTAGTGGCCCAGGACGCCGCCCTTTCAAGGCGGTAGCACGGGTTCGAATCCCGTTGGGGGTACGCATTACCGTGTGCGAGACTTGTCTCGCACATTGCAAGGTCCTGTGGAGCAGTTGGTTAGCTCGCCACCCTGTCAAGGTGGAGGTCGCGGGTTCAAGTCCCGTCAGGATCGCCGAGACCGGAAACGGTCTCCTGGTCGGGTAGCTCAGTTGGTACGAGCGATCGCCTGAAAAGCGATAGGTCGCCGGTTCGACCCCGGCCCCGACCACGTGTGGAAGCCCCGTCCTCGGACGGGGCTTCCTGCGTTACTCCTCCCGGCCCGCCCGGCGCCGCACCAGCGGGAAGACCGCCGCCCCGGCCACGACCGTCCCGAGCACCGCCCAGTCCGGGACCGCGTCCGCCACCGAACGCACCCACTCCTCCACCGCGTACGAGTCGTCCACGTCGAGCAGGCCCGGCAGCGCGCTCGCCCCGTCGTAGAGGAGGAACAGCGCGCCCAGGGCGATGAAGAACAGCCCGGACAGCAACGACGTCGTGTGCAGCTCGAAACGGCCCACCGTCAGCGCCCGGCCGCGCAGCCAGCGCCGCCGCCCGAGCTCGAACCGCTCCCAGAGCACCGCGAGCACGAACAGCGGTACGGCCATCCCCAGCGCGTAGACCGCCAGCAGCAGTCCGCCGTAGACGGGGCTGCCGCTGACCGCCGCCACCGTCAGGACGCTCCCGAGGATCGGGCCAGCGCAGAACCCGGCCAGCCCGTAGACCGCCCCCAGCGCGTACACCGACAGGGCGGTGGTCGGCCGGATCCGTCCGGACAGCTCCGAGATCCGCCTCGGGGCGAAGCCGAGGCCCAGGATCTGCGCGAGCCCGAGGGCGATGATCAGCCAGCCGCCGACGAGGACGAGGGCGTCGCGGTTGCCGTGGAAGAACCGCCCGGCGTACGAACCGGCCGCGCCCAGCGGTACGAGGGTGCTGGCCAGGCCGGCGTAGAAGATGGCGGTACGGGCCAGCAGCCGCGAGGCCGAATCGATCGAGTACGCGAAGAAGGCGGGCAGCAGCAGTGCGCTGCACGGGCTGAGCAGGGCGAGGAGGCCGCCGAGCAGGGCGGCCAGGTATCCGATGGTCACCGCTGCGCCGCCGCCCCGGCCTCGGCGATGGCGGTCTCGAACGCCCGGAGCGGCTGGGCTCCGGCGATCGGCTTGCCGCCCACCAGGAAGGACGGGGTGGAGCTGACGCCGATCCGGTAGCCCTCTTCCTGGTCCTTCTTCAGGGCCGCGGCGGCCTCGTCCCCGGCCATGTCCGCCGTGAAGCGCTCCAGGTCGGGGACGCCGGCCTCGCGGGCCAGTTCCAGCAGCCGGTCCCCGCCGAAACCCTTCTCCTTGGAGCCCTCGGCGTACGCGGCGGCGTGGAACTGCTGGAACCTGCCCTGTTGACCCGCCGACCAGGCGGCCTTGGCGGCGGCCTCGGATTCGGCGCCGAAGATCGGGAAGTTGCGCCACTCGATGCGGAGGGTGCCGTCGGCCACGTACTTCTTCACCAGTTCGGGCTCGGTGTCGCGGGCGAACTTCGCGCAGTAGCCGCACTTGAAGTCGGAGTACGCGATGAGTACGACGGGCGCGTCGGTGCGGCCCACGGCGAGCGCGTCGCCGGCGTCGCGGCGGGCGAGCGCCCTCAGCTGCGCGGCGGCGGGGTCCTCGCGGGGCGGCGCGGCGGCCACCGCCCCGCCGGACCCCTTCTCCGCCGGGGCGGTGGCCTGCCAGGACACGATCCCGAGGGTGACGGCGGCGAGGGCGACCCCGGCGGAGATCAGGAAGGGCCGGGGGGACGTGCGGGAAGACATACGGGTACGGGCTCCATGACTACGGATCGGATGTATGACGAGCGGCCTCGTGCCGCCGGGGTCGGGTGTGCGCGGCGGGTGCCCCCGCAGGGTGTCGTACGCGGGCCCGGTCGGCCCCGGCTGCCACCCCCGCGCCGGCGGGGTCGGGTGTGCGGTGGGGTGCCCCCGCAGGGCGTCGAACGCAACCACGCCGCGCTTGCCGGTGCCTCCGCGGGTTCGACGCCCGAGGAGGTGCCCCGGCGCGCGCCCGGGCCCGGCGGCCCTTGCCCGGCGGGCCGGGCCGGGGTGCCGATGCTGGCGGGCCGTGCCGGGTGCCGCTGCGCGGGGCTGGTCCCCTACCCGCCCTTCCACCGTTCCCTGGGGCTCCGCCCCAGACCCCGCGCCTCAAACGCCGGCGAGGCTGGAGCGGCCCCCGCGCCTCAAACGCCGGCGAGGCTGGGGGGTCGCCGGTCGGGCTGGCATGCCCGGCCCGGGCGGGGGGACCGGGGGCGCACGGCGGGCAGGGGCGGAGCCCCGGACCCCCGCGACCGGAACGGTCCGCGCCGGAGGCGACGGGCATGCGTGGGGCCTCTCACGGTGGGCGGCGGGGGGACTCGTCCCGAAATGGTACGGGTCCGCCCGACAAATGCGTTCGCCACCCGGAGGGACCAGGTGAGATCCTCGATCAGGTATGTCTACTTCCTTCGCCGCCCTGCAGACGCTTCTCGGTGAGATCTCCCTCCGCGACGCGCACCGCCTCGGCCGCCGCCTAGAAGGCGCCCGCCGTATCCGCAAGCCCGAGGCCAAGCAGGCCGTGCTCGACGAGATCGCAGCGGAGGCCGCGAAGGCCGCCGAGCGACTGGCCGGCCGTGCCTCGCGCATGCCCGAGGTCACGTATCCCGAGAACCTGCCCGTCAGCCAGAAGAAGGACGAGATCGCCGAGGCGATACGCGACCACCAGGTCGTGATCGTCGCGGGCGAGACCGGCTCCGGCAAGACCACGCAGATCCCCAAGATCTGCATGGAGCTGGGCCGCGGCGTCCGGGGCATGATCGGGCACACCCAGCCCCGCCGGATCGCCGCCCGCACGGTCGCGGAGCGGATCGCGGAGGAGCTGAAGTCCGAGATCGGCCAGACGGTCGGCTGGAAGGTCCGGTTCACCGACCAGGTGGACCAGGACGCGACCTTCGTGAAGCTGATGACCGACGGCATCCTGCTCGCCGAGATCCAGACGGACCGCGAGCTGCGCGCCTACGACACGATCATCATCGACGAGGCCCACGAGCGGTCGCTGAACATCGACTTCCTGCTCGGCTACCTGGCCACGCTGCTCCCCAAGCGCCCCGACCTCAAGGTCGTCATCACCTCGGCGACCATCGACCCGGAACGCTTCTCCCGGCACTTCGGGGACGCCCCGATCGTCGAGGTCAGCGGCCGGACGTACCCGGTCGAGGTCCGCTACCGGCCCCTCCTGGAGGAGGACAGCGAGGAGAGCGACCGGGACCAGATCACCGCCATCTGCGACGCGGTCGACGAGCTGCAGGCGGAGGGGGCGGGCGACATCCTGGTCTTCCTCTCCGGGGAGCGCGAGATCCGCGACACCGCCGACGCGCTGATCAAGAAGAAGCTCCGGTTCACGGAGGTGCTCCCGCTCTACGCCCGGCTCTCGCACGCCGAGCAGCACCGCGTCTTCCAGCCCCACACCGGCCGCCGGATCGTCCTCGCGACCAACGTCGCCGAGACCTCCCTCACCGTCCCGGGCATCAAGTACGTGATCGACCCGGGCACCGCCCGGATCTCCCGCTACAGCCACCGCACCAAGGTGCAGCGGCTGCCCATCGAGCGGATCTCGCAGGCCAGCGCCAACCAGCGCAAGGGTCGCTGCGGCCGTACCAGCGACGGCATCTGCATCCGGCTGTACTCGGAGGACGACTTCAACAGCCGTCCGGAGTTCACGGACGCGGAGATCCTGCGTACGAACCTGGCCTCCGTCATCCTCCAGATGACCGCGGCCGGCCTCGGCGAGATCGAGAAGTTCCCCTTCATCGACCCGCCGGACCACCGCAACATCCGCGACGGCGTGCAGCTCCTCCAGGAGCTCGGGGCCCTGGATCCGGCGGAGAAGGACCACAGGAAGCGGCTCACCCCGATGGGCCGCAAGCTCTCCCAGCTCCCGGTCGACCCCCGCCTGGCCCGCATGGTCGTCGAGGCCGACAAGAACAACTGCGTCCGCGAGGTGATGGTCATCGCGGCGGCCCTGTCCATCCAGGACCCGCGCGAGCGGCCCTCGGACAAGCAGACGCAGGCCGACCAGAACCACGCCCGGTTCAAGGACGAGACCTCCGACTTCCTGGCCTTCCTCAACCTCTGGCGGTACGTCCGCGAGCAGCAGAAGGAGCGCGGCTCGTCCTCGTTCCGCCGGATGTGCAAGCAGGAGTACCTGAACTTCCTGCGGATCCGCGAGTGGCAGGACATCTACTCGCAGCTGCGCACGGTCGCGAAGACCATGGGCATCCACGTCAACGAGGCCGACGCCCCGGAGACGAGCGTCCACATCTCGCTGCTGGCCGGTCTGCTCTCACACATCGGGCTCAAGGACACCGACAAGAACGAGTACCTGGGCGCCCGGTCCGCCAAGTTCGCGGTCTTCCCCGGGTCGGCGCTCTTCAAGAAGCAGCCGAAGTTCCTGATGTCGGCCGAGCTGGTGGAGACCTCGCGGCTGTGGGCCCGGGTCAACGCCAAGGTGGAGCCCGAGTGGGTGGAGCCCCTGGCCCAGCACCTGATCAAGCGCACGTACAGCGAGCCGCACTGGGAGAAGGACCAGGCTGCGGTCATGGCGTACGAGAAGGTCACGCTGTACGGCGTACCGATCGTGGCCCAGCGGAAGGTCAACTACGGCCGGATCGACCCCGAGGTCTCGCGCGAGCTGTTCATCCGCAACGCGCTGGTCGAGGGCGACTGGCGCACCCACCACAAGTTCTACGCCGACAACCGCAAGCTCCTCACCGAGGTCGAGGAGCTGGAGAACCGGGCCCGGCGCCGCGACATCGTGGTGGACGACGAGACGCTCTTCGACTTCTACGACCAGCGGATCCCCGAGCACGTGGTGTCGGGGGCGCACTTCGACTCCTGGTGGAAGCACAAGAGGCGCGAGGAGCCCGAACTCCTCGACTTCGAGCGCGAGATGCTGCTGACGGAGAAGGCGGCGGGGGTCACCAAGGCCGACTACCCGGACAGCTGGATGCAGGGGCGCCTGAAGTTCCGGGTGACCTACCAGTTCGAGCCGGGCGCGGACGCGGACGGCGTCACCGTCCACATCCCGCTCCAGGTGCTGAACCAGGTCACCGACCAGGGCTTCGACTGGCAGATCCCGGGCCTGCGCGAGGAGGTCGTCACCGAGCTGATCCGCTCCCTCCCGAAGCCGATCCGCCGGCACTACGTGCCCGCGCCGAACTACGCGGGCCGGTTCCTGGACACGGCCGTGCCCCTGCAGGAGCCGCTGCCGGTGACCCTGGCGCGCGAGCTGCAGCGGATGGTGGGGGTTCCGGTCTCGGCCGAGGACTTCGACCTGACCCGGATCCCGGACCACCTGAAGATCACCTTCCGGATCGTCGACGAGCGCCGCAAGAAGCTCGCCGAGGACAAGGACCTGGAGGCCCTGCGGCTGAAGCTGAAGCCGAAGGCACGCCAGGCGCTGTCCAAGGCCGCCGCGGCCACCGCCGAGCGGGCCGGCGGGGAGTCGGTGGAGCGGACCGGGCTGACCGACTGGACGATCGGCACGCTGGCCAAGGTCTTCGAGACCCGGCGGGCGGGGCAGCCGGTGAAGGCGTACCCGGCGCTGGTGGACGAGGGCTCGACGGTCTCCGTACGGCTCTTCGACACGGAGGCCGAGCAGCAGCAGGCGATGTGGCTGGGCACCCGGCGCCTCATCCTGCTGAACATCCCGGTCAATCCCGCGAAGTTCGCCTCGGACCACCTGACGAACCAGCAGAAGCTGGCCCTCTCCAGGAACCCGCACGGCTCCATCCAGGCGCTGTTCGACGACTGCGCCACCGCGGCGACCGACAAGCTGATCGCCGACCACGGCGGCCCCGCGTGGGACGAGGCGGGCTTCCGCAGGCTCTACGAGGCGGTCCGCGCCGACCTGGTGGACACCACCGTGCGGACGGTGAGCCAGGTCCAGCAGGTGCTGGCCGCCTGGCAGGCCTGCGAGCGGCGGCTGAAGTCCACGAGCAGCCTGGCCCTGGTCGCGAACATCCAGGACGTGAAGTCGCAGCTGGCGGCGCTCATGCCGGCCGGCTTCGTGACCCTCACCGGGCTGCGCAGGCTGCCCGACCTGATGCGCTACCTGGTGGCGGCGGACCGGCGGCTCCAGCAGATGCCCACCGGCGTCCAGCGCGACACCACGCGCATGGAGAAGGTGCACGAGATGCAGGACGAGTACGCCTGGCTGCTGGAGCAGTTGCCCAAGGGCCGGCCCGTGCCGTCGGCCGTCACGGACATCCGCTGGATGATCGAGGAGCTGCGGGTGAGCTACTTCGCGCACGCGCTCGGCACGGCGTATCCGATCTCCGACAAGCGCATCGTGAAGGCGGTGGACGCGGCGGCCCCGTGATCGGGTTCGACCGCACCCCCTGAGCTGCTGTACAGTCTGTTTCGCAGCCACGCCGATCGGCTGCGAAGCAAGGTCCTGTGGAGCAGTTGGTTAGCTCGCCACCCTGTCAAGGTGGAGGTCGCGGGTTCAAGTCCCGTCAGGATCGCAACAACGTCAGGGCCCGTATCCCCCAGGGGATACGGGCCCTGACGCTTTGACAGGCCCGGTCGGGCCGGGCGGCCTTGGAGCCACCCTGGAGGCGCCGCCCACGCCACCCGGCTCCCCGTGGCCGGGAGGCTCCCCGGAGGGCCTCAGGGGGCCGCATAGGCCCTCACTGGGGCGCATAGATCCTCATCGACGGGTCCGGTTACCGACCGGTCGGCCGGTGAGCCCCGCTCCGGCGGCCTTCGCCCCGAGAATCCCCCGTTCGCATGAGGCGCTCCGTCGCGCACGTCCCCTTACGGGGTGCAATGCCGGAAATACAAGAGTGATCATCTGTGACGGGAGTCACCGCACGAGTTTTTGGGACTCGCACATTTATCACGCCCCTACGCGGTCTCAATTTAATATGTGCAATGGCACCCTGCCGTCGGCTCGGCCGCCGGCACCCCCCACCGCCCTGACCAGCGCATAAAAAAAGATCGCGCTGGACCCGGCGGAGTCCAGCGCGATCGGACGACAGAAACCTGTTGGGGCAGGTCACGTCGCATGAAGCTGTGTGGGTGTCCTCGGATTGGGGGACCCGATTCAGACCCTCCCCCGGCTGCTGCCGGGAGATGTCCCCTAAAAGGGGTGCTGCGAACCTCAGGCCTCGCTGCGCTGCTGCGGAATTCCCGCAAGCAGTGCGCGGACCTCGGCCTCGCGGTAACGGCGGTGTCCACCCAGGGTGCGGATGGACGTGAGCTTGCCGGCCTTGGCCCAGCGGGTAACCGTCTTCGGGTCCACACGGAACATGGTGGCAACCTCAGCCGGGGTCAGCAGCGGCTCGGCATCAGGGGTGCGAGCGGTCATGAGCGGCCTCCTCGGGAGAACCGAACCATCTCGGTTCTTTCCTCTAAATTCTGCACCTTGGCCCGCGTTGCCCGAAATGGACATACGCGGGCCGAGTCGGTTATAGGACGAACGGCTTGTCCTCGGCACTACAACTACACCATCCGTCCAGCCCCAAGGGCCAAACCGACGGAATTGCCCTCCGAGGTGTTCATCAGCGGCGGAAGCCCGATGGACCGCCCCATAACGGACAGTCACCCCACTGTGACGATCAGTCACAGAACAATCAGGAGTCGTCAGACCCCCCGTAGAGCGCAATGCCGAGCATTCCGCCCTTAGTTGGGCGGAAGGAACCCTCCCCGGACTCCTTGTCCTATTTTGGCACGAGGGTAGGGGAAGGGCGCAAGGGTGTAGTTAGTGCGGTCCGTCACGCTTGGGCCAATGGCCCGTATCGGGACGAAGGTCCTGGAACTACGTCCCGAATGACATGATCGGGCACCTGATCAGCGGCTTGTGACCGATCGGCCGGTACGCACCGGTACGGAACGGTGTCGGCGGGCCCTCCGCGGCCGGGTGAGCGCCGGCCCCGCTAATTCGCGAACAGTCTCTCCCGGACCGCCCTCCACCGGTCCGCCAGCTCCCCGTACGCCTCGGCCGCCCCTCTGGCATCACCGGCCCGAAGCGCCTCGACCCCTGCCGCCAGCTGTCCCGCGGACCGGTCGGCCGCCAGCCCGTCGGCCGGCAGCGCGTGCAGCAGTCCGCCGTAGTCCAGCTCGACCATCGACTTCGGATGGAACTCCTCCAGCCAGCTCCCGACCTCCACCAGCCCTTCGGCGAGCGGCTCGTAGCCCTGGCCCGCCGCCTCCCGCAGGGTCCGCAGCGCCCGGGCGAGCCGGCGGCGGGCCTGCACCATGGGCGTCCGGTAGCGCAGCCGTTCGCCGGGCAGGTACTCCCGTTCGTCGTCGGCCACCAGCACGAACCAGCGCAGCGGGACCTGCCACACCCCCGTACGGATCCACGGCCGGGCGTCCGGGTTCCGCTCGCGCCAGCGCTCGTACTCCTCGGACGCCCTCCTGCGCGCGGCCGGCGGGAGCGCCGCGTCGAGCACCGGCCCCGGAAACCACTCGACCAGCTCCTGGAGCGCCAGCCAGCCGCGCAGCCTGGTGCGCCACGGGCAGACCAGCAGCACCCCGTCGACCTCCGCCGTGAATGCGTCCGCGCTCTCGTGGGCCGGCACCCCCACCACGGGGACCCGCACCAGATCGGTGAGGGACCGGCGCAGTTCGTCCTGGGCCGTCGGGGCCGTCCCGCGGCGGGCGTAGTCGGCCCAGTGCGCGCGCTCCGGCTCGGGGAAGGCCGCGAGCGGCTCGTAGACGCGCAGGTAGGAGGCGTACGGAACGGTCGGCGCCGGGCGCACCGCGGGCCTTGGGGAATCGGGGGTTTCACTCACGCTGTCGTACTCCCCCCGGCGGCACCGCAGTACTCCGCGGACCCGCTCGCGCTCCGGGAGAGTTCCGATCTCTGGACAGGTCACCTGCGCACGGCCGGGAGGTCTTACTCTGCTCACACGCGTTCTCCCCCACCCACAGGGAGCGCGTGAAATCCGCCGCATCTCTTCCATGGGAGTCACCACCGTGACCGAAATGTCTGACGGCGTCCTGCACACCCTGTTCCGCACGGAGCAGGGCGGACACGAGCAAGTCGTGCTGTGCCAGGACCGCGCCACCGGCCTCAAGGCCGTCATCGCCATCCACTCCACCGCCCTGGGCCCGGCCCTCGGCGGCACGCGCTTCCACGCGTACGCCTCCGACGAGGAGGCCGTCCGGGACGCGCTCAACCTCTCGCGCGGCATGTCGTACAAGAACGCCCTCGCCGGTCTCGACCTGGGCGGCGGCAAGGCCGTGATCATCGGCGATCCCGACGTCCTGAAGTCCGAGGAACTGCTCCTGGCCTACGGCCGGTTCGTGGAGTCCCTCGGCGGCCGCTACGTGACGGCCTGCGATGTCGGCACCTTCGTGGCCGACATGGACGTCGTGGCCCGCGAGACCCGCTGGGCCACTGGCCGCTCCCCCGAGAACGGCGGCGCGGGTGACTCCTCGGTGCTCACCGCCTTCGGTGTCTTCCAGGGCATGCGCGCCAGCGCCCAGCACGTGTGGGGCGACCCGACGCTGCGCGGCCGCAAGGTCGGCGTCGCCGGCGTCGGCAAGGTCGGTCACTACCTGGTCGAGCACCTGCTGGCGGACGGCGCCGAGGTCGTGATCACGGACGTGCGCGAGGAGTCCGTGCAGCGGATCCTCGACAAGCACCCGGGCAAGGTCACCGCGGTCGCCGACACCGACGCGCTGATCCGCGTCGAGGGCCTGGACATCTACGCCCCCTGCGCGCTGGGCGGCGCCCTGAACGACGAGACCGTGCCGGCCCTCACCGCCCGGATCGTCTGCGGCGCGGCCAACAACCAGCTCGCACACGCCGGCATCGAGAAGGACCTCGAAGACCGCGGGATCCTCTACGCCCCGGACTACGTGGTCAACGCCGGCGGCGTGATCCAGGTCGCCGACGAGCTGGTCGGTTTCGACTTCGACCGCTGCAAGGCCAAGGCCACGAAGATCTTCGACACCACCCTGGAGATCTTTGCTCGCGCTAAGTCGGACGGCATCCCGCCGGCCGCCGCGGCGGACCGGATCGCCGAGCAGCGGATGGCAGACGCCCGCGCCGCCCGCGCGGTCTGACCCCTCCCGGGACACTTCGGTGCGCCCGCCGGGGTGCGGGGAGACAGAACTCACTGCACTTCGGCGGGTCGCGAGCCAGGAAAGCGTTAAAATCGCGGTGACCAGCGAGGACGGGGCGCCTTGTTGGTTCTGCACCGGGGCGCGTCATGCGGGCGGCGTACCGTATGGCCGCGGAAGCAGGTACCGTTAAACCCCTACGGACGGTCTCTCCACGGAGAGCCCGCTCCGAACCATGAACGCGTGTCAGACTCTGGGGCCGTCGAGCCCCGTCACCGAGGGGGTCGAGCCATGGGGCGCGGCCGGGCCAAGGCCAAGCAGACAAAGGTCGCCCGCCAGCTGAAGTACAACAGCGGCGGGACTGACCTCTCGCGTCTGGCCAATGAGCTGGGCGCATCGCCGACAGAGCCGCTGCCTATCAGCGAGCCGGTCGAAGTCGATGACGATCTGGACGACGACGACCCGTACGCTCAGTACGCGGCTCGGTACAACGACGACGACGAGGACGAGGACGAAGAGTCCGGTCCGTCGGTGCAGCGTCGCGGCGCTTGACGCTTCCTGGGCGTCGTCCGCACCAGAGAGCAAAGACCGAAACCCGGTCCCGGGCATAGCCCAGGGCCGGGTTTCAGTGCTGCTCAGCTCGCGTAGGAACCGGTGAGGGTCGCGCCCTCGGTGCGGTCGCCGCGGTCGAGGATCTCTCCGGCGACCCAGGCGTCGACGCCCCGGTCGGCCAGGGCGGTCAGCGCCACTTCCACCGACTCCTGCGGAACGACGGCCATCATGCCGACGCCCATGTTCAGGGTCTTCTCCAGCTCCAGCTGCTCCACCTGACCGGCCTTGCCGACCAGATCGAAGATCGCGCCGGGGGCCCAGGTCGTACGGTCGACCGTGGCGTGCAGGTGGTCCGGGATCACCCGGGCCAGGTTCGCCGCGAGTCCGCCGCCGGTGATGTGCGAGAAGGCGTGGACCTCGGCCGTACGGGTGAGGGCCAGGCAGTCCAGCGAGTAGATCTTGGTGGGCTCCAGGAGTTCCTCGCCGAGGGTCCGGCCGAGCTCCGCGACCTCCTGCTCCAGCGACATCCCGGCCCGGTCGAAGAGCACGTGCCGGACCAGCGAGTACCCGTTCGAGTGAAGGCCGGACGAAGCCATCGCGATGACGGCGTCCCCCGTACGGATACGATCCGCGCCCAGCAGCCGGTCGTACTCGACGACACCGGTGCCGGCGCCCGCCACGTCGAAGTCGTCCGGGCCCAGCAGGCCCGGGTGCTCGGCGGTCTCGCCGCCGACCAGGGCGGTGCCGGCGAGGACACAGCCCTCGGCGATGCCCTTGACGATGGCCGCGACACGCTCGGGGTGCACCTTGCCGACGCAGATGTAGTCGGTCATGAAGAGCGGCTCGGCGCCGCAGACCACGATGTCGTCCATGACCATCGCGACCAGGTCGTGGCCGATCGTGTCGTAGACGCCCATCTGGCGGGCGATGTCGACCTTCGTGCCGACCCCGTCGGTGGCGGAGGCCAGCAGCGGGCGCTCGTAGCGCTTGAGGGCGGAGGCGTCGAAGAGGCCGGCGAAGCCGCCGAGGCCGCCGAGGACCTCGGGGCGCTGCGTCTTCTTCACCCACTCCTTCATCAGCTCGACGGCGCGGTCTCCCGCTTCGATGTCGACGCCCGCGGCTGCGTAGCTGGCACCGGTGGTCTTCTCTGTCATGACAGGGAGAGCTTTCGTGTCGTTACTGCGTGTGGTGCCGGGCCCTGGGCAAAGCTTGAAAGGCAGGGCCCGGCGCAGGTGGAGCCGGTCTCGCAGGACCTACGGGCGACGGAGCGCGTCGGCGGCGTCCGTGCCGCCGGCCAGCTCGTTCTCCAGCAGCTGCTTGCCGAGGAGCTGCGGATCGGGCAGCTCCATCGGGTACTCGCCGTCGAAGCAGGCACGGCAGAGGTTCGGCTTCTGGATGGTCGTCGCCTCGATCATCGAGTCGAGCGAGATGTAGGAGAGCGAGTCCGCGCCGAGCGACGTGGCGATCTCGTCGACCGTCATGCCGTTGGCGATCAGCTCGGCCCGGGTGGCGAAGTCGATGCCGAAGAAGCACGGCCACTTCACCGGCGGCGAGGAGATCCGGATGTGGACCTCGGCCGCGCCGGCCTCGCGGAGCATCTTCACGAGGGCCCGCTGGGTGTTGCCGCGGACGATCGAGTCGTCGACGACCACCAGGCGCTTGCCCCGGATGACTTCCTTGAGGGGGTTGAGCTTGAGGCGGATGCCGAGCTGGCGGATCGTCTGCGAGGGCTGGATGAAGGTCCGGCCCACGTAGGCGTTCTTGACCAGGCCGGAGCCGTACGGGATCCCGCTGGCCTCGGCGTATCCGACGGCGGCGGGCGTACCCGACTCCGGCGTCGCTATCACCAGGTCGGCTTCGACCGGGGCTTCCTTGGCCAGGCGGCGGCCCATCTCGACACGCGAGAGGTACACGTTCCGGCCGGCGATGTCGGTGTCCGGGCGCGCCAGGTAGACGTACTCGAACACACACCCCTTGGGCTTCGCTTCCGCGAATCGGGAGGTGCGCAGACCGTTCTCGTCGATCGCGATGAGCTCGCCGGGTTCGACCTCGCGGACGAAGCTGGCGCCGCAGATGTCGAGGGCGGCGGTCTCGCTGGCGACCACCCAGCCGCGCTCGAGGCGGCCGAGGACCAGCGGGCGGATGCCCTGCGGGTCACGGGCGGTGTAGAGGGTCCCCTCGTCCATGAAGACGAGCGAGAAGGCGCCCTTGACCTGAGGCAGGACCTTGGCGGCCGACTCCTCGATGGTCAGGGGCTTGCCGTCGTCGTCGGTCTGGCCGGCGAGGAGGGCGGTCACGAGGTCGGTGTCATTGGTGGCGGCCACCTGGGTGGCACGGCCGTCCTGACGCGGGAGGTCGGCGACCATCTCGGCGAGCTCGGCGGTGTTCACCAGGTTGCCGTTGTGACCCAGGGCAATGGAGCCGTGGGCGGTCGCCCGGAAAGTGGGCTGAGCGTTCTCCCAGACGGAGGCTCCGGTGGTCGAGTAGCGGGCGTGACCGACCGCGATATGACCTTGGAGCGAACCGAGGGAGGTTTCGTCGAAGACCTGGGAAACAAGTCCCATGTCCTTGAAGACGAGGATCTGGGAACCGTTGCTCACAGCGATTCCCGCGGACTCTTGTCCGCGGTGCTGCAATGCATACAGTCCGAAGTAGGTGAGCTTGGCGACCTCTTCACCCGGAGCCCAGACACCGAAGACGCCGCAAGCGTCCTGGGGGCCCTTTTCGCCGGGGAGCAGGTCGTGGTTGAGTCGTCCATCACCACGAGGCACGACACCGAGTGTAGGCGAGATCGACCACTGGTCCGAATTCGCGACGGCCGGGAAATCTCACAGCACGGAGGGTGACCGGACGCTCCGCTCTGGGTGGCGTCTCGGCATCCGGATCACTTGTTGACATCTACAAGCGCATTCGTACAGGCTCTCGCCCCATGCAGCCTCCCGGTGACCGTTCCGTCACCCTCGTCGAGCGCCGCCACGTAGACCTGGTCCGTGTCGCGAGCGCCATCTGTCGCCCGTAGCCGTACGGCGCGGCGCGGCGACCCCTGGCTGAGCACTTCCCCCTCTCCGGCCCCTCCGGGCCCAGGCGGGCCTTGACCGTTCGGCCGCTCCGCGCCCTTTTCCGCTGCTTTCTCCCGCCGTCCCCGCGGCTTGTTCTCGCCGTTCGCCGGCGCCTGCCGCCGATGCCGCGCGCCGTCCCGCGCGGCCGTCGGCCGGCTGCGTCGTCATGCCTTGGAGTGCCTGTGTCTTCGTATGAATCCCACCTGTCCCGCCGTGCCTTCGGCGGCGCCGTCGGCGTGACCGCGGCCACCGCCGCCGTGGGCCTCGGAGCGGCTCCGGCCGCCGCCGCGGCGCAGGACGCCGGCCAGCAGGAGCGCGAGTTCCGGGCCGCTCACGGGCGGCAGTCGAAGCGGCCGAACATCCTGTTCATCCTCGGGGACGACCTCGGCTGGGCCGACCTGTCCTCGTACGGGTCACCGCACATCAAGACGCCGAACCTGGACCGCCTCGCCCGCCAGGGCGTCCGCTTCACCGACGCCTACTCCGGCTCCGCGACCTGCTCCCCGACCCGCTTCAGCCTGTACACGGGCCGCTACCCGGGCCGCACCAAGGGCGGGCTGGCCGAGCCGATCGCCGACAAGTCGGCGGGCCTGGAGCCGACGCATCCGACGCTGGCCTCGCTGCTGAAGGAGTCCGGCTACGCCACCGCGCTGATCGGCAAGTGGCATGCGGGCTACCTGCCCGACTACAGCCCGACCAAGTCCGGTTGGGACGAGTTCTTCGGCAACTTCGGCGGGGCGCTGGAGTACTACTCCAAGCTGGGGCTGGGCGGCGAGTACGACCTCTACGAGGGCGACGCCGAGTACAAGGACCTGCGCTACTACACGCGGATCATCACCGAGCGGGCGAGCGAGTACGTCTCCCGCGACCACGGCGGCAGGCCGTGGCTGCTGAACCTCAACTTCACCACCCCGCACTGGCCGTGGATCGCGGACGGCGACACCGAGCAGAGCGCCGAGATCGTCCGGCGGATCAAGGCGGGTGACGGGCGCGCGCTGTGGCACCAGGACGGCGGCTCGGTCGAGAAGTACAAGGAGATGGTCGAGGACCTGGACCGCTCCATCGGCGAGGTGCTGCGCGCCCTCGACCGCTCGGGACAGGCCCGCGACACCGTCGTGGTCTTCTCCAGCGACAACGGCGGCGAGCGGTTCTCCTACAACTGGCCGCTCTCCGGCAACAAGGCCTCGCTGCAGGAGGGCGGGATCCGGGTGCCGAACATCGTGCGCTGGCCCGCGCGCCTGGACGGCGGCCAGGTCAGTCACGTCCCGGTCTTCAGCCCGGACTGGACGGCCACCCTGCTGGAGCTGGCGGGGACCCGGCCGAACCGGGCGTACCCGCTGGACGGGGTGAGCCTGGCCGGGTACCTGCTGCGCGGCGAGCGCGTGGCCGAGCGGAACCTGTTCTGGCGGGTGCGCGGGGAGCGGGCGCTGCGCCGCGGCGACTGGAAGTACTACCGCGGCAAGTCCGGCCGGGACCAGCTCTTCAACCTCGCCGGGGACATCCGGGAGCAGGCCGACAAGGCGGCCGTGGAGCCGGCCCGGCTCGCGGAGCTGAAGGCCGCCTGGGAGAAGACGGACGCGGGCCTGCTGCCGTACCCGGGCTGACCGGGGCGGGGCCGGCCTGACCGGGGCGGGACCGGGCGGGGAAGGAGCGGCCGGGCGGGAGGGAGCGGGCCGGGAAGGCCGGCGCCGGGCGGGGCGTGGGGGCGTGGGGGCGCGGGGCCGGGCCGGGGGGCGCCAGGCCGGGCGGGGAAGGAGCGGCCGGGCGGGAGGGAGCGGGCCGGGAAGGCCGGCGCCGGGCGGGGCGTGGGGGCGTGGGGGCGCGGGGGCGCGGGGCCGGGCCGGGGGGCGCCAGGCCGGGCGGGAGGGCGCGGGGCCGGGGGGAAGCCGCGCCCGGGCCGGTCATTCCGCGGCGGAGGCCGCCTGCGCGGTGAGGCCGTTGCCGTCGGGGGCGGTGAGGGTGAGCGTGTGCTCCTGGATCCTCCAGGTGAGCGGACCGCTGCCGAACAGGTCGGTCAGCGCCCGCTCCACCGCTCCCACCTGGCCCTCGCAGGCCATCCGGGTGGAGGTGAGCGGCCCGAAGGTGAGGGTGGACCCGTCGACGGTGGCGCCTGCGCTGAAGCGGTTGCAGCCGAGGCTGCCGGCCGCGGTGCCGTCGGTGATCGTGAAGCGGGCCTTGCCGGCCGCCTCCACGGGCAGGGAGGTCGCCGTGCCGCCGTTGAGCGTGGCGTCGACGGTCCACTCGGTGGCCGTGAGCGGGGCGTCCACCGCCGGGGGCCTGGGGGTCATGGCGATGGTGCTCCCGTCCGCGGTCTTGAGGGTGAGCCGGTCGGGGCCGCGGTCGATGGTCAGGCGGCCCTTGAAGAGCTTGGCGAACTCCGTCTCGAAATCCAGGTCCGCGCAGCTCGTGAGGGTCGAGACGCCGGGGGTGACGGTCATGGCGGAGGTTCCGTCGAGCACGAGCCGCGCGCTGAAGCCGTTGCAGCCGTAGACCCCCGTGGCCCGGTCCTGCCCGATGTCCACACGGGCGGACTCCGGCCCGTGCAGGGTCCGGCCCCCGGTGGTCAGGGACTCCACCGACCAGGACCCCACGACGTCGGGGAGTGGGGCCCCGGGATCCTGGGACCGGCCGCAGCCGGTCAGGGCGAGTACGAGGGCCACGAGGGCCGCCGGGGCGTGGACGTACCGGTATCTACGCATGCCCCTGGGACGGGGCGGCCGCGCGGGCGGTTCCACGGGTCAGCTCATCAGCGGCAGCAGCGCGGACAGGTCGGCCCGCTCGCCGCTGGCGCGGACCCGCGCCGCGTCCAGGGCCTCGGCCCATCCCGTACGGCCCGTCGCGAGCCGGAGCCAGGTCAGCGGGTCGGTCTCGACCACGTTCGGCGGGGTGCCGCGGGTGTGGCGGGGCCCCTCGATGCACTGGACCACCGCGAAGGGCGGCACACGTACCTCGACCGAGCCGCCCGGCGCCTTCAGCGCGAGGGCGTCGGCGAGCAGCCGGGTGCAGGCGGCGAGGGCCTGCCGGTCGATCGGGACGTCCAGTCCGGTGGCCCGGTTCAGGTCGTCGGTGTGGACCACCAGCTCGACGGTCCGGGTGACCAGGAAGTCGGCGAGGGTCATGTCGCCGATCCACAGCTCCAGCACCCGGCTGCCCGGGTTGGCCGCCAGCTGTTCCGCCAGCCGGGCGCCCGCCCGCTCGTAGAGCTCGGGGAGCGGGGCGCCGGTGAGCGTCTCCCGGGCCGCCTCGGAGATCTTCCCGGCGAGGGAGGCGGTGGCGAAGGGCCACTCGGCGACCGTCAGCTCGGGGACGGCGGCGGGCGGCCGGGCGAGCCCTGCGGCCAGCGAGTCGGCGATCCAGGCGACGTGGGCGCAGAGTTCGGCCACGGACCACTCCCCGAGCCCGCTGGGCAGCGCCAGCTGCCCGGGGCCCAACTCCCGCACCGCGGCGGCGACGTGACCGAACTGGGCGGTCACGGCGGCGCGGATCTTCGCGGGGTCGTAGGTGCGCTGCTTCTTCCTGGCGGGCGGCATCCTCCGACCCTACTCGGGCGGGGGAAGCACGAGGTCCGTGCAGCCGCGCCGCGCGGCCACGTCCTGGGCGTACGCCGTGAACAGCGCGCCGAGGCGGGGGCCGAGCACGGACCTGTAGCGGAAGGGGGCGGCCGCGGTGACCGTGGCCGTACGCCCCTGGCAGGTCATCGAGCCGTAGAGCACGTCCCCGAGGCGTCCGGCCTTCCCGGGGATCACCGGATCGGGGCTGCGCAGGCCGGGGACGGCGACGGCCGCCGCGTCGTCCCCGAAATACGCGCGGGTCCGCAGCCACCAGGGAAAGTACTTCAGGCTGCCGATGATCTCCTCCCGCTCCGCCGGGGTGAGCAGGCCGAGCACCCGCTCGGTGCCCTCCGGGCTCATCGCCAGCAGGCAGCCCTCCTCACGGGTGGACCCGCCGAGGGGGACGCCGGCGGCCCGGTCGGGGAGCCGGTCGCGCTCGGCGGTCCTCAGGTGGGCGGCGTACCAGCCGCAGCTGTCCGTCCGCTCGCCCACCGGTTCGAGAGCGGTCACGGGAGGCGGCAGCTCACCCGGGAGTTCGGCCAGCTGCGTCCGGCAGCCGTACTTCCCGGCGGCCCGCTCGGCGGCCTGACGGGCCAGCCGGGCCAGAATCGGTCGGTCCTGCGCCTCGTGGAGGGTGCCGGGAGAAGTGGCCGTCACGATCAGCGAGGTCGTACCCGCCCTGGCCGGCTGCTCGCACCGGGCCACGACGGTCACGTCCTCGGGGCCGTAGTCCCCGAGCCCTCCGTCCCCCAGCGGCATCCGGTCCGGGAACCGGGTCCGTGCGGTGGCATCGCCCTTCGCGCCGACGCGCCGGGGCTCGAACGGGCCGTCCCAGGGGTCGTCGGTCGTGTGCAGGTCGCGTGCCTGCGGCAGACCCGTCAGGGACAGCCGGAAGTGGCCGTACTTGAAGTCGTGGCCGAGGGCGTCCTCCTCCAGGCGGCTCAGGACGCAGCTGTCGGGGATCGTCTCGAAGTCGACCGTGCGCGGGTCGTCGCCGCCCAGGACGACCCGGTCGGCTCCGCCGTCCAGCTCCATGACCGCACGGGGGTCCACGAGCCCGGCGCACGCCTTGGTGATCAGCGCGCGGGAGGCCTCGCGGTCCTGGTGGGTCCCGTACGCGTCGTACAGCGCCCAGCCGCCGAAGGCGAGGCCGCCGATGCCTGCGAGCAGCACCACGGCGTTGACCGCGTTGCGCCGGCGGCCCCGGTCCGGGAGCGGACCCCCGCGTGACGGCTCCAGTGGCGCGAACATCCCGACCCCCCGTTGGTACGGCTGCGACCGCACCGAGGCTAACAACGCGACGGGCCCCCGGCCGGAGGAAATCCGGCCGGGGGCCCGTGCGTCAGGCGGCGGGGATCAGGCCAGCAGGGCCGGGATCGTCGCCTCGTGGGCCTCGCGGAGCTCGGCCAGCGGGAGGGTGAACTCGCCCTGGACCTCGATCTCCTCGCCGTCCACCACGCCGATGCGCGTGGCCGGCAGACCCCGCGCACCGCACATGTCGGTGAAGCGGAGCTCCTCGCTGCGCGGAACGGACACGATGGCGCGGCCCGCGGACTCCGAGAACAGGAAGGTGAAGGCGTCCAGACCCTCGGGGACCACCACCCGCGCACCGTTGCCGCCCTTGAGGCAGGACTCGGTGAGCGCCTGGATCACGCCGCCGTCCGACAGGTCGTGCGCGGCGTCGATCATGCCGTCGCGCGAGGCGGAGATCAGGATCTCGCCGAGCAGCTTCTCGCGGCCCAGGTCCACCTTCGGCGGCATGCCGCCCAGGTGGTCGTGGACGACCTGCGACCACGCCGAGCCGCCGAACTCCTCGGCCGTGTCGCCCAGCAGGTACAGCAGCTGGCCGGGCTCCGAGAACGCCATCGGCGTACGGCGGTTGACGTCGTCGATCACGCCGAGGACCGCCACGACCGGGGTCGGGTGGATCGCGACTTCACCGGTCTGGTTGTAGAGCGAGACGTTGCCGCCGGTCACCGGGGTGCCCAGCTCCAGGCAGCCGTCCGCGAGACCGCGGCAGGCCTCGGCGAACTGCCACATGACGTCCGGGTCCTCGGGGGAGCCGAAGTTCAGGCAGTCGGAGATCGCGAGGGGCCTGGCGCCGGTCGCGGCCACGTTGCGGTACGACTCGGCCAGCGCGAGCTGCGCGCCGGTGTACGGGTCGAGCTTGGCGTAGCGGCCGTTGCCGTCGGTGGCCATGGCGACGCCGAGGTTGGACTCCTCGTCGATGCGGACCATGCCGGCGTCCTCGGGCTGCGAGAGCACCGTGTTGCCCTGGACGAAGCGGTCGTACTGGTCGGTGACCCACGACTTCGACGCCTGGTTCGGGGAGGAGACCAGGGCCAGGACCTGCGCGCGCAGCTCCTCGGAGGTCTGCGGCCGCGGCAGCGCGCCCGCGTCGTCCGCCTGGAGGGCGTCCTGCCAGGAGGGGCGAGCGTAGGGGCGGTTGTAGACCGGGCCCTCGTGGGCGACGGTGCCCGGGGGCACGTCCACGATCTGCTCGCCGTGCCAGAAGATCTCCAGGCGCTCGCCGTCGGTCACCTCACCGATGACGGTGGCGATGACGTCCCACTTCTCGCAGATCTCCATGAAGCGGTCGACGTGCTGCGGCTCGACGATCGCGCACATGCGCTCCTGCGACTCGCTCATGAGGATCTCCTCGGGCGAGAGCGTCGCGTCGCGCAGCGGGACGGTGTCCAGTTCGACCCGCATGCCGCCGGAACCGGCGGAGGCGAGCTCGGAGGTGGCGCAGGAGAGCCCGGCGCCGCCGAGGTCCTGGATGCCCGCGACCAGCTTCTCCTTGAAGATCTCCAGGGTGCACTCGATGAGGAGCTTCTCCTGGAACGGGTCGCCGACCTGGACGGCGGGGCGCTTGGTCGGCTTGGTGTCGTCGAAGGTCTCGGACGCGAGGACCGAGACGCCGCCGATGCCGTCGCCGCCGGTGCGGGCGCCGTAGAGGATGACCTTGTTGCCGGGGCCGGAGGCCTTGGCGAGGTGGATGTCCTCGTGCTTCATCACGCCGATGCAGCCGGCGTTGACCAGCGGGTTGCCCTGGTAGCACTCGTCGAAGACGACCTCGCCACCGATGTTGGGCAGGCCCAGGCAGTTGCCGTAGCCGCCGATGCCCGCGACCACGCCCGGCAGGACGCGCTTGGTGTCGGGGTGGTCGGCGGCGCCGAAGCGCAGCGGGTCCACGACCGCGACCGGGCGGGCGCCCATCGCGAGGATGTCGCGGACGATGCCGCCGATGCCGGTGGCCGCGCCCTGGTAGGGCTCGATGTACGAGGGGTGGTTGTGCGACTCGACCTTGAAGGTGACCGCGTAACCCTGGCCGACGTCGACGACGCCGGCGTTCTCGCCGATGCCCACGAGCATGGCGTCGTTCTTGGGGGCCTTCTTGCCGAACTGGGCGAGGTGGACCTTGCTGCTCTTGTACGAGCAGTGCTCGGACCACATGACCGAGTACATGGCCAGCTCGGCGCCGGTGGGCCGGCGGCCGAGGATCTCGCGGATCCGGGCGTACTCGTCCTCCTTGAGGCCGAGTTCCTTCCAGGGCTGGGAGGCGTCCGGGGTCTCGGTGGCGTTCTTGACGGTGTCGAGGCTCATGCGCTGACCAGCTTCTTCAGGACCGAGGTGAAGAACGGGAGGCCGTCGGTGCGGCCCGTCCCGATCAGCGGCTCGACCGCGTGCTCGGGGTGGGGCATGAGGCCGACGACGTTGCCCGCGGCGTTGGTGATGCCGGCGATGTCGCGGAGCGAACCGTTCGGGTTGACGTCGAGGTAGCGGAAGGCCACTCGGCCTTCGGCCTCCAGTTCGTCGAGCGTGCGCTCGTCGGCGACGTACCGGCCGTCCATGTTCTTGAGCGGTACGGAGATCTCCTGGCCGGCGGTGTAGTCGCCGGTCCACGCGGTCTCCGCGTGCTCCACCCGCAGTTTCTGGTCGCGGCAGATGAAGTGCAGGTGGTTGTTGCGGAGCATCGCCCCCGGCAGCAGGTGGGCCTCGGTGAGGACCTGGAAGCCGTTGCAGATGCCGAGGACGGGCATGCCCGCCTTGGCCTGCTCGATGATGGTCTCCATCACCGGCGAGAAGCGGGAGATGGCCCCGGCGCGCAGGTAGTCCCCGTAGGAGAAGCCGCCCGCGAGGACGACCGCGTCGACCTGGTGGAGGTCTTTGTCGCGGTGCCAGAGCGAGACGGGCTCGGCCCCCGCGAGGCGGACGGCGCGCAGCGAGTCACGGTCGTCGAGCGTTCCGGGGAACGTGACGACACCGATGCGAGTGGTCACCGTCAGGCCTCGACCTTCACGGTGAAGTCTTCGATGACGGTGTTGGCGAGGAACGTTTCGGCCATCTTGTGGATGCGGTCGAGGGCGGCCTGGTCGACCGGTCCCTCCACTTCCAGTTCGAAGCGCTTCCCCTGGCGGACGTCGGCGATCCCCGCGAAGCCCAGGCGCGGCAGTGCACGCTGCACCGCCTGGCCCTGGGGGTCGAGGATCTCCGGCTTGAGCATGACGTCGACTACGACGCGTGCCACTGGCACTCCCGATGAGGTGGTTGGTGCAAGGCGGTTCCCTCAGCGTACCCGGCCAAAATTTCTACGCGGGTAGATATCCAACGGCCATGATCACCGGCCTGTTTCGGCTTCACCAACGCTTCGCAAAATCCGCCGGAAAAACGCGCACCCGGCATTGCGGCGGGACACGCGGAGAGAATTAACTGGGCTTCGCAATGCAATGGGAATCGCGGTACAAAGGAATCAGCCGGGATTCTGCTTCAAAGATGCATTGCCCCAAAACATCCACACAGGCGACATCGCCGCACGTCAGCGCGCGGCACGTCGCACCGAAGGGACCGATATCCGTGGCGCAGCGCGTAGTGGTCACGCTCTCCGACGACATCGATGGCGGAGAAGCGGCGGAGACGGTCGTGTTCGCTCTGGACGGAAAGTCCTACGAGATCGACCTCAATGTGGCGAACGCAAAGAAACTGCGGAAGAGCCTGGCCCCCTTCGTGGCCGCCGGCCGCCGCCAGTCCCGCTCGGGGAAGGTGTTCAAGCACACGTCCGTCGACCCCGACCCGGCGGTCGTCCGGGCCTGGGCCCGCGCCAACCAGTTCGAGGTCCCGCCGCGCGGCCGCATCCCCAAGAAGATCTACGAGGCCTACAACGCCGCGCACTGAGGGCCGATTTGCCATCCACCCCCATCCGTCGGCTAGAGTCTGGATCACGCCGAGGGGCCAGGCCGAAAGGCAAGACCCCGAAGGTCGTGCGGGTGTAGTTCAGTAGCAGAACATCCCTCTTCCAGAGGGAAGGCGCAGTGTGCGATCCCTGTCACCCGCTCTGTATCGCTTTCCGACCACCTCGGTGGATCGGGTAGAGTGATGCACGTACTGCCCCGGCAGTGCACTGCATGCGGACGTAGCTCAGTTGGTAGAGCACCACCTTGCCAAGGTGGATGTCGCGCGTTCGAGTCGCGTCGTCCGCTCTGTATGCAGAAGGCCCCGATCATTGCGATCGGGGCCTTCTTCGTATGTCCGCCGCTCGGCGAAAGCGCGCGGCCGCCCTGACAAATGTCATGCCGGGCCGTGACAGCGCGCACTGCCGGGCCCGTACGGGCGCCACCAGGCTTGGACCATGACCACCGACACCGTGTTCCGGGCCTCCTTCGGCATGCCGGGCTCGCCCTCGCGCGGGGGCGCTGGCCCGGACCGTGATCACCGTGTTTGCTGTCCAGCGGTGGTTCCGCCGGGAACCGCGGCGCTGACGCTGATCGGGGGACGGGAACGTGTCGAAGCTGACCGGGTGGTGGAAGAACCGCAGCAGTGCGGGGAAGGTCGAGCTGTACACGCGCTGGTCCTTCCACTTCTTCGTGCTCCTGGAGATCGTCTCCTTCGGGCTGGCCGGCTTCACGGTCCAGAACAACCACACCCCCCGGTCCCTGGCGCTCACGGCCTTCCTGGTGGTCTGCGCCCACTCCGTCATCGTCGGCTTCCTCTCCTCCAGGGCCCTGGACTTCGTCTCCGGCCGCCGTGAGCGGCCGGTCGGGCTCGCGGCACTCGTGACGGCCCTCACCGCCGCAGCCGTTCTGCTCTTCCTCCTCCTGCGCCGGTTCGGCGCGCTCGACGAGTCCGCCGCGCCGGGGCTGGTGGTGGGGGTGAGCTGCTTCGGCTGCGGATCCCTCGCCCTCGCCATGGAGAAGGTCCGGCACATGAAGTACGTTCCCCCGCTCGCGGCCGCCGGGACCACGGTGGTCGTCGCCGCGCTCGGCCTGGAACTCGAAGAGGTCATCGGGTACTTCGTCGTGGTCCTGGTGTCCTGCGCCTTCCTCACCTTCACCTGCGGGTTCTCCGGCTGGCTGCTGCGCACCGTCTACGAACTCGACCGCGCCCGGGAGGTCCAGGCACAGCTCGCGGTGGCCGAGGAGCGGCTGCGCTTCGGGCGGGACCTGCACGACGTGATGGGCCGCAACCTCGCGGTGATCGCGCTCAAGAGCGAACTGGCGGTGCAGCTGGCCCGGCGTGAACGGCCCGAGGCCGTGGACCAGATGATCGAGGTCCAGCGCATCGCGCGGGAATCGCAGCGCGAGGTCCGGGACGTCGTACGCGGCTACCGGGAGGCGGACCTCGAAGTGGAGCTGGAGGGCGCCCGCGGAGTGCTGACCGCCGCCGGAATGGACTGCCGGGTCGACTTCGAGGCCGACCGCCCGCTCCCCGCCGAGGTGCAGTCCGCGCTCGGCTGGGTGGTGCGAGAGGCGACGACGAACGTGCTGCGGCACGGTGACGCGCAGAGCTGCGTGATCCGGCTCACCGCGCCCGCGGAGGGCTGCGTGACCCTGGTGGTGGAGAACGACGGGGCCCCCGAGGTCCCCGCGGGGCCGCCCGGATCGGGACTGGCGGGGCTGCGCGAGCGGCTCGCCGTCCTCGACGGGACCCTGCGGGCGGGGCCCCTGGACGGCGGCCGGTTCCGGCTGCGCGCCGAGATACCCGGACCGCGGTCCGAACGACTGGAGGCGTGGGCATGAGTCCCGTACGCGTACTGCTCGCCGACGACGAGCACCTGATCCGGGGCGCGCTGGCGGCGCTGCTCTCGCTGGAGGACGACCTGCTGGTCGTCGCCGAGGCGGCCTCGGGACCCGAGGCGCTCGCCATGGCGCGGGCCCACCGGCCGGACGTGGCGGTGCTCGACCTGCAGATGCCTGGGGCGGACGGTGTGAGTGTCGCCACAACCCTGCGGGCCGAACTGCCCGACTGCAAGGTCATGATCGTGACCAGTCACGGCCGCCCGGGACACCTGAAGCGGGCCCTCGCGGCGGGGGTGCGGGCCTTCACCCCGAAGACCGTTTCGGCGCAGCGGCTGGCCGAGCTGATCCGGACCGTGCACGGGGGAGGGCGTTACGTGGACCCGGAGTTGGCGGCCGACGCGATCAGCGCGGGGGACTCGCCGCTGACCGCCCGGGAGGCCGAGGTGCTGGAGCTGGCGGCGGACGGCGCGCCGATCGCGGAGATCGCGGAGCGCGCCTCGCTGTCCCAGGGGACGGTCCGGAACTACCTGTCCTCGGCGGCCACGAAACTGGGTGCGGAGAACCGGCACACCGCAGTGCGTCTCGCACGGCGCCGAGGTTGGGTATAGTTGCTCTCGCGCCACGGCGCAGTGCGGACATAGCTCAGTTGGTAGAGCACCACCTTGCCAAGGTGGATGTCGCGCGTTCGAGTCGCGTTGTCCGCTCAGAACGAAGAAGGCCCCGATCTCCGATCGGGGCCTTCTTCGTCGTCAGGACCAGTTCTGGCCGGTCAGGCGCTCGTACGCCTCGATGTACTTGGCGCGGGTCCGGGCGACGACCTGCGCCGGGAGGGCCGGCGGCGGCAGTTCGCCCTTCGGGTCCCAGCCGGAGGCCGGGGAGGCCAGCCAGTCGCGGACGTACTGCTTGTCGAACGAGGGCTGCGAGCGGCCCGGCTCCCACTGGTCCGCGGGCCAGAAGCGGGAGGAGTCCGGGGTCAGCACCTCGTCGGCGGCGACGAGGGTGCCGTCCGCGGGGTCGAAGCCGAACTCGAACTTGGTGTCGGCCAGGATGATCCCGCGCTCGCGGGCGTTGTCGCGGGCGCGGCTGTACACGGCCAGGGTGGTCTGGCGCAGCAGCGCGGCCGTCTCGGCACCGGTGGTGCGCGCGACCTCCTCGTACGAGACGTTCTCGTCGTGCTCGCCGACCTCGGCCTTGGCGGCCGGGGTGAAGATGGGGCCGGGCAGCTCGGAGCCGTCCACGAGGCCCTCGGGGAGGCCGAGACCGCAGACCGTACGGGTCTGCACGTACTCGGCGAGGCCGGAGCCGGTGAGGTAGCCGCGGGCCACGCACTCGACGGGGACCATGTCGAGGTTCTTGCAGATCAGGGTGCGGCCGGCCCAGTCGTCGGGGGCGCCGGCGGGCAGGTCGGTGGAGATGACGTGGTTGGGGACGAGGTCCGCGAGCTGGTCGAACCACCACAGGGACAGCTGCGTGAGCACGCGTCCCTTGTCCGGGATCTCGGTCGGCAGGACCCAGTCGAAGGCGGACAGGCGGTCACTGGCGACCATGACGAGACGGCCGTCCTCGTCGCGGTAGAGGTCTCGCACCTTCCCGGTGTGGAGGTGGACGAGGCCGGGCACCTGCGCCGGCTCAGGTTTTTCGACGAATCCGGACACGGGGTCTCCCTGTGGTTCTGTACGAGCGCGGGTCCATTCTGGCGCACCGGGACCCGCTTCCCGGCCAGGGGGGTGTGTGACCAGGGGTGTCCCGCGGCTCAGTCCCTCTTGCAGATGCGGTCGAGGAGATTGGCGGTGGCCCGCTGCACCCGCTCGTCCACGTGCCCGGGGCGGTCCAGGGCGGGGGACCAGGCGAAGGTGCCGGAGGCGAAGACCAGGGCGCCGCTGGGGGCCCGGTACAGGGAGGTCTCCTGGTGGCGGCGGTGGCCCTCGGTGTCGAGGTACGGGGAGTGCGCGAGGAGGATCCGGTCCTGGTGCTGGGGGAGCTGGGTGCGCGGGAAGTAGCGGTCGGCCTCGCCCGCGACCAGGCCGGGCAGCTCGTCGTTCTCCCCGGCTCCGGTGGAGTCCCAGAGCCAGTGCGAGGCGTTGCGGACGATCAGGGGTGCGGGCTCGGGGACCCGGCCCGCGTACTGGATGCCGAGCAACTGCTGCTCCGGGCGGTCCACTTCACGCCAGAGGCTGGGGCGGCCGGGGCCGCGGCGTTTTCGGCACGTGAGGAGCCGGTCCTCGGTCCCGGAGGGGGAGGGGGCCAGCTCGACCTGCCAGTACATGGTGTTGGCGGAGAGGAAGACGAGCGAGGTGCCGTTGTCACGGGCGCGCTCGACGGTGCGGCGCATGGGGCCCGACCAGTACTCGTCGTGGCCGGGGAAGACCAGGCCGCGGTAGCGGCTGGGGTCGACGCGGCCGGCGTGCAGGTCGCGGGTGTCGGCGTAGGCGAGGTCGTAGCCGTAGCGCTCGGCCCAGCGGATGAAGTCGTAGGCGTGGCCGACGTGGAGGGGCAGGCCGGCGCCCGCGTAGGGGCGGTCGAAGGACACGGTGATGGCCGCGTCCTGCTCGCCGAGCAGGCGGCCCTCGTCGTCCCAGGCGTGGTAGAGGCTGGCGCCGGTGCGGCCGTCCTCGGGGTAGAGGTTGTAGGCCTGCCAGGTGATGTCGGGGAGCAGCAGGAGCAGGTCGGCGGGGTGGTCGTCGCGGACCGTGAAAGGGATGTGGGAGCGGTAGCCGTCGGCGGTGGTGAGGACGGCCACATAGGCGCCGATGCTCCAGTAGGAGGGCACCTGGAGGCGCCAGGACAGCCACCAGTGGTGGCAGGAGACCGTGCGGTCGGCGGTGAGCGGGGCCGGCTGGACGATGCCGGAGAGCCGCGGGCTGGTGGTGATCTTGGAGGCGCCGTCCCCGCCGTAGTGCCCGATCCGGTAGACGTCGACGGAGAACTGCTGGGGCGGGTCGACGGTGATGTGGAAGTCGATGGCCTCGCCGGGGGCGACGGCTCCGGTGGAGGCGAAGCCCTTGATCTGGCGGTGCACGTCGTCTGCGGTCAGGGGGCCGCCGGCGCCCCGGGCGCGGGGGATCCGGCCGGTGCCGCTGCCCGCGGCCGCCCCGGCCACCGCGGCGGCCGGGTCCACGTACCAGGGGACGACCTGGCCGGTGTCGTCGAAGTAGAGCTCACTCCCCCGGAACCAGGGCAGGGGGCCCTGCCCGAAGGGGTCGTTCACCGCGTGCGCGAGCGCACCTGACTCCCAGCGACGGATCTGGTCCGCACCCATGTAACCGCTCCCCTCCCTCGCTCCCCCGGACTTGTCTGCGTCGAGCCGGTCCCAGCACATCACATAACGCACTCAGTCCGTCACCGTTCGTCGCGAATTGACGTGAACGGAACATTCGGATCCGCTTGTGTGTACGACCCGTAACCCGGCGGGTGAGCCGGCGCCCGGTGGCAGAACCCGGTGTGAGAGCCCTCGGACGGAAGTGCTTCAGACGAGCCGGACGGGCTTCTCGGTACGCACGCCGAACTCCGCGAGCCAGCTCCGCAGGGGCTCCGGGTCCCCGTCCTCGACCAGGCACAGCACGAGCGGTGCCAGGTCGGTGCAGCGGGCCCCGCCGACGAGCAGTACCGGGCCGTCCAGCCAGTCGAGTCCGGGAGCGGCCCCCGCCGAGTCCACGGCGGCGCAGCACACCATCGCGGTGACGTGGTCGGCCAGCAGGTCCCGCCCGGTGCGCGGCGGCTGGAGCGGGAAGAGCGGTACGCAGTCCCCCCCGCGCTCCTTGGCGGTGCGGGGGCGTCCGGCCCCGGCGGCCCGCTCCTCGCGCGCCAGGTCCCCGCTGAGCCGCCCGGCCAGCGCCTCACCGGCCGCGCCACTGCCGGAGGGATCGGTGAGGTGGCCGAGCACGCGCTCCAGGGTCGGCCCGGCGAAGCCGTCCGCGGAGGGCGCCGCAGGGACGGACGCGGCGGCCCCGACGGCGGCGGGACCCGGGCGGGCCGGGACGGCCAGGGCGTCCAGCGCGGCGTGCAGGCGGGACGCCTCCGTGCGCCACTTGCGGTCCACGACCTCCTCCGGATACTCCGCCCAGTCCACCGGGGACCAGTCGGGCCCGGCCTCGGCGGGGCCGCCGTGGAAGAGCCGGGCGGCCAGCAGCGAGGCCGCCTCGTCGACGACGCCCGGGCGCTCCAGCAGGTCGCAGGCGGGGCGCTCGCCGAGCCGGGAGGTGAACCCGTCGGCCAGCCGGTCGCGCCGGGACAGCTCGGTCAGCGCGGACACCACTCCGGCGTCGAGGTGCGCGGGCCAGCGGCCCATCCGCCAGGCGGGCAGCGCGACCCGGGTCAGCAGCCGGTCCCAGCCCGCGTAGGCGAGGCCGACCTGCTCCTGGGCGACGATGCGCAGCCCGTAGTCCACACCCTGTGCGCGCTCCGAGGCGGCCGCGGCCACCCCGCGCTCCATCTCGGCGGCGTCGACCCGGCACAGCCGCAGCAGCAGCCGGGCGGGGGCGGCGATCCAGCCGAGGCCACGCCGGTTGCCCACGTCCACGGCCGCGTCCAGCCCGCGTACGAAGCCCCGGGCGTCGGCTATGTCGGGGTGGGCGGAAGGGCCCGTGCCGGCGACGACCGGCGCGAGGACGGCCCGCAGCTCGGCGACCCGCATCCACCACAGGAAGGGTGAACCGATCACCAGCACGGGGGCGGCGCCCGGCTCCGTCTCCGGGCCGGCGGCTCCGGCGATCCCGGCGGAGGCACGGGCGGCGCTCCTGCGGTGGGCCGCGTGGGAGCGGTCCTCCAGCCAGCTGTCGCAGTCCGGGGTCAGGGCTATCGCGGAGGGCGCCGGGACGTCCATCCGGTCGGCCAGGTCCCGCACGAGCCGGTAGAGGTCGGGAGCGGACTGCTCCGGGAGCGGCACGGTGGGCGTCACTGCGGGGCCCGCCCTCAGCACGACCGCGGCGAAGATCCCGCCGACGAGCAGCACCAGGGCGGCGACCGCGCAGACGACGAGGGTCACCACGGGCCAGGGGTCACCGGCCAGCCGGCCCGTCACTCGGGCGCTGACCAGCACCACCGCGAGGGCGGCGGGCAGCAGCCCGAGGGCCAGGGCCGTACTGCGCACGCGCAGCACGGCCAGGGCTCGGGAACGCGCGGACGGCGCGCTCACTTCCACGATCGAACCGGTTCCGGACACGACCGGACCTCACCCCCTCTGCCCTGCGGCGACGTTGCTCACTCCCCCACTGTGACACCCGCCACTGACATCGCAATGCCGGTGGGCCAAGTGCCGGAATGCTTGGCCTCGCACCCTAGTTGGGGCTCGTCCGGGCGTCAGGCAGACCGGGTGAGATCACCCGATGGAATGGCTTTGGGTAAAGCTGGGTGCGTTCGAACGCGGCCGGATGCACTCGCACGCGGACACGCCCGCGGGCCCGGGCGCGGGGTGTGCGCACCGGGCCCGCGGGTCCGCGTAGCCACTGGTCGGGCGGGCTCAGCCGCCCTGGGCCGCCTTGGCGGCGATGTCCGTGCGGTGCTGCGATCCGTCCAGCCGGATCCGCGCGACGGCCTTATACGCCTTCTCACGGGCCTGCGCCAGGTCGGAACCGGTCGCCGTCACCGACAGGACGCGGCCGCCCGCGCTGACCACCGCGTCGCCCTCGCGGCGGGTGCCGGCGTGCAGCACGTACGCGTCGGGCCCGTCCTCGGCGGCCACCTCGGCGAGGCCCTCGATCGGGTCCCCGGTGCGGGGGGTGTCCGGGTAGTTGTGGGAGGCGATGACCACCGTGACGGCTGCGTCCTCGCTCCAGCGGAGCTCGGCCTGCTGGTCCAGGGTGCCGTTGGCCGCGTTCAGCAGCACGCCCGCGAGCGGGGTGCGCAGCCGGGCCAGGACCACCTGGGTCTCGGGGTCCCCGAAGCGGGCGTTGAACTCGATGACCCGTACGCCGCGGCTCGTGAGCGCGAGACCCGCGTACAGCAGGCCGGAGAACGGGGTGCCGCGGCGGCGGAGCTCGTCGACGGTCGGCTGGAGCACGCTCGCCATGACCTCCTCGACCAGCTTCGGGTCGGCCCAGGGCAGCGGGGAGTAGGCGCCCATGCCGCCGGTGTTGGGGCCCTCGTCGCCGTCGAGCGCGCGCTTGAAGTCCTGCGCCGGCTGGAGCGGGAGCACGGTGACGCCGTCGGTGATGGCGAAGAGGGAGACCTCGGGTCCGTCGAGGTACTCCTCGATGACGACGCGGTCGCAGGCCAGCGCGTGGTCGCGGGCGGCGGCGAGGTCCTCCGTGACCACGACGCCCTTGCCGGCCGCGAGGCCGTCGTCCTTGACCACGTACGGGGCGCCGAAGGCGTCCAGGGCCGCGTCCACCTCGTCCGGGGTGGTGCACAGGTAGCTGCGCGCGGTCGGAACGCCGGCCGCGGCCATGACGTCCTTCGCGAAGGCCTTGGAGCCCTCGAGCTGCGCGGCCTCGCCGGAGGGGCCGAAGACGGGGATGCCGGCCGCGCGGACGGCGTCGCCGACTCCGGCGACCAGCGGGGCCTCCGGGCCGACGACGACCAGGGCCGCGTCGAGCTCGGTGGCGAGGCGCGCCACGGCGTCGCCGTCGAGGGGGTCGACGTCCCGCAGCTCGGCCACATCCGCGATCCCCGCGTTACCGGGGGCGCAGTACAGAGCGGAGACGTCGGGGTCGAGGGACAGAGAGCGGCACAGGGCATGTTCGCGGGCGCCGCCGCCGATGACGAGGACCTTCACGCCATGAAGCGTAGCCCGCGCTCCGGATTCCCTTTCGTGCGGCCACCCAATGGGACGGTCCTACTCGTTCGTGTATTCCTCCACAACGGTGGCCCCGAGCTCGCGCACGATGAGGTCGTGTCCGGTCAGCGCGCTCTCGACGAGGTCCGGGTCGTCGTCCTCCGCGAAGTCGTCCTCGGGGGCGACCGGCGGGGGCGCCTGCTGCGCGGGCGGCTGCTGCGCGGGGGCCGACGGCTGCGCCGACTGCTGGGGCGGCTGGTACTGCGGCTGCTGCGCGGCGGGGGGCTGCGGGGCCTGCGCCGGCGCCTGGGCCTGGTACGGAGCCTGGGCCTGCGGGGCGGGCGGCTGGCTGTAGGCGGGCGGGGGCGGGGCCGCGTACCCGCTCTGGGGGGCCTGCTGGCCACCGCCGACCACGGCGTCGATCTTCCAGTGGACCTGGAACTGCTCGGCCAGGACCGACTTGAGCACGTCCTCGCTGCCGCTGCTCGCGAAGTTGTCGCGGGCTCCGGGGTTGGGGAAGCCGAGCTGGAGGGTGGTTCCGTCGAAGCCGGTGACCTGGGCGTTCTGGCTGAGCAGGATCCAGGTGAAGCGGCGGCGGTTCTTGACGGCCTCCAGGATGCCCGGCCACATCGCCTGGACCTGGCCGGCTCCGGCGGCCATCCCGGGGGACGGCGCGGCAGCGGGGGCGGGGGCGGCGGCAGGCTGTGCGGGCGCGGGGGCCCCCTGGCCGGGCGCGGCCGCGGGGGCCCCCTGGCCGGGCGCGGCCGCACTCGGCCAGGCACCGGCGGTGGCACCGCCGCCCGCTCCGGGCCAGGCGCCCGGGGCGGGGGCCGCGGGGGCGGCCGGGGGCTGCGCCGCCGCGGGGACGCCCTGCCCGGGCGCGGCCGCGGTCGGCCAGGCCCCGGCGGCGGGGGCCGCGGCGGGCGGCGCCGCCGGCTCGGGCGCCCGTACGGGCTCGGGAACCACGACGGGCGGGGCGACGGCCGGCACGGGCGGCGGGACCGGAGCCGCAGCCGGGACCTGCCCCTGGCCCGGGCCCTGGCCCTGGCCCTGGGCCGGTGCCTGCGCCTGTACGGCGGCACGCGCGGCGGCGACGCCCCCGCCCGGGCCGACGGGCGCCATGCCGTGGGCCTCGGGCGCGGAAACGTAACCCATGGCGGGAGACACCGCGGGCGGCATGCCCTGCGGCGGCCCCGCGGCGAAGGCGGCGGCCCCGCTGCGCTCCAGACGGTCGAGCCGGGCCTGGAAGGACCGCTCGTCACCGAAGGCCGCCGGCAGCAGCACACGGGCGCAGATCAGCTCCAGCTGCAGCCGGGGCGCGGTCGCACCCCGCATCTCGGTCAGGCCGGCGTTGACCAGATCGGCGGCGCGCGAAAGCTCCGCGGCCCCGAAGACGGACGCCTGGGCCTGCATCCGCTCCACGACATCGGCGGGGGCGTCGATCAGCCCCTTCTCCCCGGCGTCGGGCACGGCGGCCAGGATCACGAGGTCGCGCAGCCGCTCCAGCAGGTCGGAGACGAACCGCCGGGGGTCGTTCCCGCCCTCCACCACCCGGTCGACGACCTCGAAGGCGGCCGCGCCGTCCCCCGACGCGAACGCGTCGATGACGGAGTCGAGCAGCGCGCCCTCGGTGTAGCCGAGCAGGGAGGTGGCCATGGCATACGTCACACCCTCCTCACCCGCACCGGCCAGCAGCTGGTCCATGACGGACATCGAGTCACGTACGGATCCCGCGCCGGCCCGCACGACGAGTGGCAGCACGCCTTCCTCGACCTGGGCACCCTCGCGCCCGCAGACCTCACCGAGGTAGTCCCGAAGCGTCCCGGGCGGCACGAGCCGGAAGGGGTAGTGGTGCGTCCTGGACCGGATGGTCCCGATGACCTTCTCGGGCTCGGTGGTGGCGAAGATGAACTTGAGGTGCTCCGGCGGCTCCTCGACGACCTTCAGCAGGGCGTTGAAGCCCGCCGAGGTGACCATGTGGGCCTCGTCGATGATGTAGATCTTGTACCGGCTGGACGCGGGCCCGAAGAAGGCCTTTTCCCGCAGGTCACGGGCATCGTCGACGCCACCGTGGGAGGCGGCGTCGATCTCGATGACGTCGATGGACCCCGGCCCGTTCCTGGCGAGGTCGCGGCAGGACTGGCACTCCCCGCACGGGTCCGGAGTGGGACCCTGCTCACAGTTCAGGCACCTGGCGAGGATGCGCGCGCTGGTCGTCTTTCCACAGCCGCGCGGCCCGCTGAACAGGTACGCGTGATTGACCCGGTTGTTCCGCAGGGCCTGCATCAGCGGGGCAGTGACATGCTCCTGCCCGATGACCTCGGCGAACGACTCGGGGCGATAGCGGCGGTACAGCGCAAGGGACGACACGTCTACGAGGTTATCCGGGCCCGCCGACAACAGCGGCCCGCCGGCGCCCCCGGACCCGCCCCGGAACGCAAAGCGCCCCCCACGCACCCGCCAGAGCCCACTTACCCTTGCTGCCTTCCGGCCCTGGGGGAGTTGGGTGAGATAGCGCCGCGTGAGGGGCTGCGCCCACCCTAGCGGATGGAGCCCCCCGGAATCGAGCCGGACCCCGGCCGGACCCCCACCTGCCGCTCCGCCCGACGATCAAGTTCGCGAGCACCCCTCAACGTCTTGTATTGTTTGCGGCGGAGGATTCGCCTAGTGGCCTAGGGCGCACGCTTGGAAAGCGTGTTGGGGGCAACCCCTCACGAGTTCGAATCTCGTATCCTCCGCACTCGCCCGCAAGGGCAGCCGAAGGACCCGACCGCACTGCGGCCGGGTCCTTCGTCGTTCCGCGGTCTTGTGCTCCGTTCTCATTCACGTCGGCGAAAACCGGCTGGTGATCACCAGAAGCCGGGCCGGCTGGTCTCGGTCCGGGTCCCGTTTCGGGTAACCGGGTAGCCCTGCTCCCGCCGTACCGCGGCGCCCCACCGGATGTCGGCGCCCGCCAAGAGGGAGTTCTGTCCCGTACGGCATCCGCGGATCCCAGCGGCAGGACATCCTTGAACCCGCGGCGAGTCGGCACGCTGCCCCGGTCCCCATCCCGCGAGGTGCGACAGCATGAAGTCCCGATCGACGCTGGCGACATGGCTGAGCGGCCTCGACGGCTGCCGTCTGGCACACGTGCTGGAGACGCGGAGGGACGCCGCGGCCGCTCCGGAGCCGCGCTCGGTGGGGGAACTGGCCGATCGTCTGCAGCGCCCGGGATCGGTGGCCCTTGCCCTGCCGCGGCTCGCGCTGCCGCAGCTCCAGGTGGCAGAAGCGCTTGCGGCGCTCGGTGCGTCCGCGTCGCCCGATGCCCTGGCGGAACTGCTGGGAGCAGCGGACGACGAGAGCACCCGCGAGCTGGAGGCCGTACTGGAGGCCCTGGCCGATCATGCTCTGGTCTGGCCGGACGGCACGGGCAAGCTCCGCATGGCCGCCCCGCTGCGGCAGGCGTGGGACGCGCCGCTGGGACTGGATGCCCCGCTGGAGGAACTCCTCGCGGGCACGACCTCCGACGAGCTGCGCGGAATGCTGGCGGCACTGGGCGTGAAGCCGCCGGGCAACAGGTCTCAGCGGCTGGCCGCGCTCGTGGAACACCACAGCGACCCGGAGCGGATCCTCTCCGTGGCCGCCAAAGCCCCTGCGGCGACCCGGAAGCTGCTCGAAGGGAGAGCGGGGGCAGGGCCCGCGAGGCCGGCGCGGTTCATCATGTTCGGGACTCCGGGCCCTGATACCGAACCGGGCGCTCGATGGGCACTGGAGCGGGGGTTCCTGATCCAGGACCGTCACCGCTACGGCCCGGCCCGCATGCCCGCCGAGGTGGCGCTCGCACTGCGGGGACTCGGCTGGCACGCCCCGTTCCAGCCCGTGCCGCCTGCCGTTGCATTGGCGCCCGTTACCCCGAGGGAGGTCGACCGCGAGGCGTCGGCCGCCGCCTCGGCGTTCGCCGCCGGTGCCGCCTCGGTGCTGGCGGCGTGCTCGGCAACCGCGCCGGCCCGGCTGAAGTCCGGCGGGATCGGTGCGCGGGAACTGGCACGGATCGGCAAGGCCGCCCAGGCCGACGACGCCGTCGTACGCCTCACTCTGGAGGCCGCGTACGCCGCCGGCCTGCTCGCCCGGGACGGCGATCGGGTGGCACCCACGGAGGCTTACGACACCTGGGCGGAACAGGAACCCCCGGAGCAGTTCGCCGTACTGCTGCAGGCATGGCAGAACCTGCCGCTGACCCCCACCCAGGCGCGCGACGAGGAGAACAAGGCGCTTGCCGCCCTGGCCGGCGCACCGCCCTGCAACGGCTGCGTGCAGGCCCGCCACGGGCTGCTGGCCTCAGCGGCGCGGCTCCCGGCAGGGCAGGGCGTCCGGGTCGCAGCGGATCTGGGGCCGCTGATCGCCTGGCACCGCCCCCTCGCCGACTCACTGCCCCAGGACGCAACGCCGTTCGCCACCGTGGCCCGGGAGGCCGAACTCCTGGGCGTCCTCGCGCGCGGCTCCCTGTCCGCCATCGGGATCCACCTGCGGACCGGCGACACGGAGGGGCTGGGCGTCGAATGCCGGCGGCTGCTGCCCTCGGCCACCACGACGGCCCGGATCGGCGCCGACCTCACCGCCGTCGTCACCGGCACACCCTCCGCGCGGCTGGCCGCCCTCCTGGACTCCGTCGCCGACCGGGAGACCAGCGGCACCGCGTCGGTGTGGCGGTTCGGCGCCGACAGCGTCCGCCGCGCGCTGGACGCCGGACGCACCCCCGAGGACATCACAGCCGGCCTGGCCGCCGTCGCTGCCGGGCCACTGCCACAGCCTCTGTCGTACCTGATCGCCGACACCGCACGCGGCCACGGGCGGGTACGCATCGCTCCCGCCGCCTGCGTCCTCCACGGCGACGAGCCCGCGCTCCTGGCCGAACTCGCCGCCCACCGCACGCTGGCCAAGCTCGGACTACGACAGCTGGCGCCGACCGTGCTGATCAGCAGCAGCCCGCTCGGCACGACCCTGGCCGCGCTCAGGGCCGAGGGATACGCCCCCGTAGCCGAGACCGACCAGGGAACGGTTCGCATCGAGAAGACCCGGCCTCGGCGGGCGACCGCTCCCGTTCCGGCTCCGCGCGGCTCCCGGGTGAGGAGCGGCGGCCCGACCTCTGCCAAGAGCACGCTGCAGGAATCCGCCTCCCCCGACCCGAGTACGTTGGCGACCCGGCTGCTGGCCGCCCCCGCCACGACTCCCGAACCGGCGCCCTTCGACGGAGGAGTGCCCTTCGCCACGGACACCGAGGAGACCGTCGCACGGTGGGCGAAACGTCTGCCGTACAGCGACATCCGCCAGCTCGCTCATGCCGTGGACGCGGGTCAGGCCATCACCGTCGAGTACGTCGCCTCCTCGGGCAACCGGACCGTACGCACCCTCAGCGGCCTCGAACTCGATCCCCCGTACCTCGAAGCCTGGTGCCACCTGCGCGAAGCCGAGCGCGTCTTCACCCTTTCCCGCATCCACAGCGTCATGAGCGTGGCACCCGAATAGGCTCCTGAACTCCCCGCGGAGCGGACGGCGGCGCCCGTCGGCGCCGCCGTCGGACCCCCGGTGCGTCAGCGACGCCGGAGCGCTTCCTGCGAGGCGACGTACTTCAGCATCAGGCGGGCCAGGTCGAGGCGGTCGCGCTCCGACCAGTCCGCAGTGATGTAGTCGTACGCCGCGCGCTGGTGGCGGCGGAAACGGGCCATCAGTTCCTCGCCCTCGGGGCTGAGGTGGAGCACCGTACGGCGGCCGTCGCGCTGGGAGGCGGCGCGGACCAGGTAGCCGGCGGAGATGCAGTCGGACACCATGCGGCTGGCCACGGAGGGGTCCGTGCCCAGGTGTTCGGCCACGCCTCCGACGGTGACCTCGCGCGCTTCGTCGTCCCCCGGGCCTCCCGCGCCCCCGGCCTCCAGGACCACGTTCAGGACCAGGGTGCGGCTGAGGTCCTTCTGGGAGATCGGGTTCTCGACCTCCAGGAGCGAGGAGCGCCGCAGTTTCCCGAAGGCCGGGCCGACGGCGTTCAGCAGTTCCTCCGCCGTTTCCGGGTCGTACTTCGTCATGACCTCAGCCTACCTATGTGACGGCATGAAGACATGTGTTGACGTGAAAACGTGTGCATGTAAGCATGCATATGCAAGTCGACAAGAAAATGTCTCAGAGACCCCGTTCCGGAGGTTCCCTTGACCGTCCTCATCACCGGCGCCCGCGGCCGGATCGGCGGCGCCGTCCTCGCCCGCCTGCACTCCGCCGGCGTGACCGTCCGCGCCGCCAGCGCCGACCCCGACGGACTGACCGTCCCGGACGGCGTGGAGGCCGTACGGCTCGTCCTCGACCGCCCGGAGACCTTCGAGGCCGCGCTCGCCGGCGTCCGGCAGGTCTTCCTCTACCCTCAGCCGTCCGGCGTCCACGAGCTGGTCAAGGCCGCCGAGGCCGCCGGCGTCGAGCACGTCGTCCTGCTCTCCTCGTCCTCCGTGGCCGGCCCGGACGCCGAGAGCGACCCGCTCGCGAGCCACAGCCTCACGGTCGAGCGCGCCCTCGCCGGCTCGGAGCTCACCTGCACCTTCCTGCGCCCGGACGCCTTCGCCAGCAACTCCCTGGCCTGGGCCCGGTCCATCAGCCGGGGCGAGCCGGTCCGGCTCGCCCACCCCGACGCGCACATCGCACCCATCCACCCCGAGGACATCGCCGACATCGCCGTCGAGGCGCTGGCCGACGACTCCCTCACCGGCCGCACCCTCACCCTCACCGGCGCCGAGTCGCTGACCTTCCGCGAGCAGCTCGCCGTCCTCGCCGAGGCCATCGGCCGCCCGATCCCCGTCGAACGGATCACCCGCGCCGAGGCCGAGCTGCAGATGGGCGCCCACATGCCCGCCCATGTCGTCGGCTCGCTCCTCGACCTGTGGGAGGCCGCCTGCCAGGGCCCCGCCACCGTCGCCGACACCACCGCCACCCTCCTCGGCCGCCCCGCGCGCACCTTCCGTCAGTGGGCCGAGGAGAACTCCGCCGCCTTCGCCGGGCACTGACACCCTCACGGGATCCCATGTCCGGGGCCTCGGCCCCTGCCACCCCGCACCCGGAACGGAATCGCGACATGAAACCGATCGGCTACTGGCTGAACCGCACCGACAAGGCCCTCACCGCCCGGATGGACGCCGCCCTCGCCGGCTTCGGCCTCACCCGGCTCGCCTGGCAGGTCCTGAACGTCCTCGCGGACGGCCCGGAGGCCACCGACGCCTCCGTACGGGACTTCCTCGCCGCCAACGCCCCCGTCGACGCACTGGCCGACGCCATCGCGACGGTCGTCCGCGACGGCTGGGCGGCCCGCCCCGGGCCGGGCCGCCTGACCCTCACCGAGGACGGGCGCACCCGCCTGGCGGAGGTCGCCGAGCGGGTCGACGCGTTCCGCGCCCTGTCGGCGCGCGGCATCTCCGACGAGGAGTACCGCATCGCCGTCGGCGTCCTGGAGCGCATGGCGCTCAACCTGGAGCCGGCCACCCCGCCCGGCTAGGCCTGGCCAAGCCTGGACGGCCGTACCCACCTGCCCGCCTGCCCCCGGGCCCCCTCGGCGCGGTCCTGCCCGCGATCCTCCTCGTGACCCCGCTGCTCCTGGGCCCGGTTTCGCGTACGGCCACTTCGTCCAGCGGCTGCCGCTGACGAGGGGGGGTTCGATGGCAGCGGGCCCGCGCAACCGCCGACACTCGTCCGGGTGATCACCTTCCGTCGGCCTCGATCCGGGGTAGGACATCTCGCTATAAAAGGGCCCGTCATGTTGATCAACTGATGGGCTCTCACCATGCTGAAGGCCGCTCTTCAGGTCCTCGCCGCCGCCTCACTCGCCACCGCCGCCGCCATCGCACCCGCCGCCGCCGCGCCCTCGCTCCCGGCGCCGGCGCCCGACACCGGACCCTGCGGCCCGGTCGCCGAGTTCGACGCGTGGGACTGGTTCAGCACCACGACCAACCCGTTCATCGCCTACGCCGTCGAGGCCGCGGCGAAGTCCGAGAACTGGCACTGGCGCGTCGACGACAACACCCTGTGGCGCGGCGACACCCGGGAGAACGTCGAGGAGCTCTTCCGCACCGGATTCACCCCGCGCGGCGACCAGTTGACCCCGCTCGCCGAATACATCGTCAAGGGCGGCGGCCAGACCAGCGCCCACCTCAGCACCAGCTGCGAGAAGTGGGTGGCCGAGAAGTTCGCCACCTACGGCAGCGCCAGGACGGGCTGGGTGTACGAGATCGAGGCGCCCGGCGGCATCGACGTGAACTCCACCGCCTGGGCGAACGACTACAGCTCCCCGTACCTGTGGAACAAGGAGATCGACTTCCCCGGCGGGGTCGAGGGCCGGTTCATCAAGCAGGCCTGCAAGATCCACCTGACCGGCACCGACCCGGTGACCAAGGTCAACACGTACGAAAACCTCGGCTGCAAGAGCAACCGAGGTTTCGCGCCCTTCCGCACCGCGGACCAGCCGGCGGCGCTCAGCCGCTGAAGCCGAGCGACAGGGCCACCACCGCGGGGGCCGCGTACATGACCGGGAAGACGGCGTGAGCGTACGCCTTGGCCCGGAAGGTCGTGATCACGGCCCCCGCGAAGTACAGGGCGATGCCGACCGCCGCCGCGACCCCGATCAGCGGGACGAAGATCCCGACCACCAGACCCACCGCACCCGCCGCCTTCGCCGCACCCAGGAACGTCCAGATCGACTCCGGAACCCCGTACTCCTTCAACGGCCCGACCACGAACTCGGCCCTGGCGAACACCGAGTAGGCCGAGAATCCGACCATCAGCGCACCGACCAGAGCGAAAACGACAGCGGTGGTGGACATCCGAGCTCCCCTCGGGCGGGCCCCGGAGCGCTGCCCGCCCGGTCGTGTTTCCCGCCTGCTTCACTCCACTGACCCGCCGCCGGACGGGAGTGTGACAGGGCGGCCGAAGTTTTTTCCGGAGCCCTGGGCGGGGCCGGCCCGCGACGTCAGCGCGGTCAGGCGGTCGCGAGCGAGACCTCGGTGGCCTTGATCAGCACGGTGACGGGCGACCCGGCGGCCAGCCCGAGGGACTCGACGGCGTCGGCGGTGATGGCGGCGGTCAGGGCGCCCCCGTTCACGTCGACCTTGACGGACGCCATGGCGGGCCCGGCGGACACGTCGGTGACCGTCCCGGCGATCTGGTTGCGAATGGAGATCCCGTCCACCGGCGCGGTGGCGAGGGCGACGTCGGTGGCCTTGACGAGCGCCTTGACCGCGGCCCCTTCGGAGAGGCCGAGCTCCTTCACGGCGTCGACGGTGACGGCGGCGGTGACGTCCTGCCCGCCGTCCAGCCGGACCTTGACCGTCGCCATGGCCTCACCTGCGGTGACGGCGGTGACGGTGCCGGCGATCTGGTTGCGGATGCTCAGGCTCATACGTGGTACGACCTCTTGTGCGGGGACGGAGCGGCGACTTCGTGCGGGCCGGTGAGGAACCGCACGGATCGACCGTATGCCGCGCCGCCCTGACGCACCCTCACCCCATCGCATCCGCCCACCCGAACCACCCGGTCGGCTGGTGGATGCCGTCGAGCCCGGCGGGAGGAACCGGGCGGCCACCCGAAATCCCGTAGGTCGCGAACAGATCTGCGAGTAGCCTCCCGGGCGTGAAGCAGACCTGGGCACTCGTCGCAGTGTGGGCCGCGGTGTTCGCGGGCGTGGGCTGGCTGGCCTGGAAGGCCGTCGGCATGGCGACGGACGACGAGCTCGCCGCGACCCGGAAGCCGGCGTCCTGCGCCGAGGCCATGCACTTCGCGGACCGGCCCGGACTGCCGGCCGGCGCGCACGACGCCACGTGCGAGGCGATGATCTCGCGCGACGCCTCCTACGACGTCGAATTCCGCATCGCCCGAACCGACTTCGAGACCTGGCTGGCCGCCACCTACCCGGGCACCGCCCTCGGCTCGGACTACTGCCACCCCGACACCGTCGACGCCTGCGCCCACGTCGATCTGAAGCCGCCCGCCGTCGGCGGTGCGATGGCGGTCGACATCACCGTGCGGTACGAGGGCGACGGCAGGACCGCCCTCGTGCACTTCCAGCCCTTCGACGTCTGACAGGAGCCGTCCCGTGACCACCCCGCCCCGCCTGACCCCGCTGCTCGACCAGTTCGACTTCGCCGCCACCCGCCTCGCCGACCGCCTCTCGGGGCCCGTCATGGACAGCGGCGACGGCTCGGACACCAAGGTCGGCCCGATGACGGACGAGGAGTACCTCTGGGAGCCGGTCCCGGACTGCTGGTCCATACGACGGCACGCCGACGGCCCCGGTGCCCGGGCCGGCTTCCTGGCCGGCGCCGGCGACTGGGGCCGCGACGCGGCGGCGTACCCGCACCCGTGGCCGCCGCCGTTCACCACGATCGCGTGGCGCCTGAGCCACCTCACCGAGATGCTGACCCTCCGCGCCGACCACACGGCGGGCACCCGCACCCTGACCAGGGACGACTATCACGCCCAGGGCACGGCCGCGGGGGCGGTGACCGCCTTCGCCACCGCCACCACGGCCTGGCGCCGTGCCCTGCTGAGCGTCGACGAGGCCGCCCTGGACACCGTCGGGTACTGCACCTACCCGCACGGCGGCGACGCGGAGGAGCCCTTCATCGACATCGCGTGGTGGGTCAACCAGGAACTCCTCCACCACGGAGCGGAGATCGCCCTCCTGCGCGACCTGTACCGGTCCGGCAGGTGACGCGACCGGTCAGTGGAACTGGCCCGGCCGGTAGTCGCCGGCGGGCACCTGAAGCATGACGTTCAGGCGGTTGAAGGTGTTCATCATGGCGATCAGGATCATGAGGGCCGCCAGCTGGTCCTCGTCGTAGTGCTTGGCCGCGTTCTCCCACACCTCGTCCGGCACGCCTCCGGCGCCGTCCGCGATGCGGGTGCCCTGCTCGGTCAGTTCCAGCGCGGCGCGCTCGGCCTCGGTGAACACCGTCGCCTCCCGCCAGGCAGCGACCAGGTGGAGGCGTACCGCGCTCTCCCCGGCGGCGGTCGCGTCCTTGGTGTGCATGTCGATACAGGCACTGCACCCGTTGATCTGGCTCGCACGCAGCGCCACGAGTTCCTGCGTGGCGGCCGGCAGCGTGGAGCCCTTGATCGCCATGCCCGCCGCCATGAAGTGCTTCATGACCTTGCTCGCGGTCGCGTTGCCGAAGATGTCCAGTCGGGGACCCATGGTCTTCTCCTCTGCCGTTCTCGGTGGCTACGACCCTCAAGACACCGCTGTCCGGGAGGCTGTGACAGGTCGCCGATGTGACCTGGGTCCCAGGATCGGGGGAGCGGATTCGCCCGCGCACTTCACCGTGGTCGGCAACCACCTCGCCCAGCACGGCGGGTTGTCGCTCACCGCGACCGGACTCGCCGCGTACATCCGGTCGGTGCCAGGTGGGACGCGGATCGGCGTCAAGAAGCCGGCCGGCCGGTTCACCGAGGGTGAGATCCGAGTCGCCTCCGCGCTGCGTGAGTCGGCACTGACCTCGGCCCAACTGCCGCCGCTGCTCGGGCCGGTGCACCGCGCGCACGGCCACACACCGCCGCCGAGTCGCCCGACCGGCTGCCGGCCGGCCCTGGCGGTAGGCCCCTTGCCGAAGTAACGTACTGCTTCATAATGAAGCACGTACATAATTCGGAACCCGCCCAGGACGCCGACGGTCTTCTCTACGACCCAGGTGTCCGCGACTCCATGAGAGCGTTCGCGGCGGGCGGTGACACCCTCGCCCTGGAGACCGCCGCGGCCGTGCGGTCCGCCTCGCAGGCGGTCGACCGGCTGCGTTCGCAGGGTGCCGGAGGACGCGGCCTCAGCGCGGGGGCGCTCGACGTCCTCGCGCGGCTCGGTACGTCCGCCGACGAGGGGCTGAGCATCGGCGAGCTGGCCCGCGCGGCAGGCGTGAGCTCCCGCAACGTCACCGGCCTGGTCGACACGCTCGAACGGGACGGACTGGCCCAGCGGATCCAGGACCGGCACGACCGCCGGTCGGTGCGGGCCAGGATCACGCCCGCCGGACGCGACTGGCTGGACGCCTTCCGGCAGCCGACCCAGCGCGCCATGACCGCCGTCTTCCAGGGCTTCACCGAAGACGACCTCGCCCGCTTCCGCGACCTGTGCCTGCGCGTGGTGCGGAACCAGCAACGCATCGAGGAATTCCTGGGCACGGCCCGGCAGGACCGGCCGCCCGCCTCCTGAACCGACGACGACGGAGCACCACATGACCACCGACACCGCGACCGATCCCGTTGCCACGACCCGGCACACCGTCAGGGCCTATCACGAGGCCCGCTTCCGGGGAGACGTCGCCGCGGCCGCCGCCCTGATCGGCGAAGGCTTCGGCTTCCGGAGCCCGTTCATCACCTCCGGGAGCCCGACCGGCCATCTTGACGGCCTGGACGGGCTCCTCGGCATCGTCACGGGCGTCGAGCTGATCAGTGAGCTGTACGGCGAGACGCAGGCCGTCCTGGTCTACGACGTCCACACCACGCCGGCCGTCGGCATCACCCAGCACACGGCCGAGCACTTCCGGCTGCGAGACGGCCTGGTCACCTCGATCGACCTGATCTTCGACTCCGCCCCCTGGCAGGCCCTCATGGCCGCAGCAGGCCCGACTCACCACGAGGAATGAGAAGTGACGCACTCCTACCAGGGACTCGACGACACCGCAGTCGCGACAGCCGCGGCTCAGGCCGGTGCGGACGTGGTCCGGGGGATGTACGGCCGGCGGCTGGACCGGATCGACAAGGGTGCCGGGGACTTCGCCACCGCCGCCGACGTGCAGGCCGAGGAGGCGATCCTCGACGTCATCCGGGCCGCCCGTCCGGACGACGCGGTGCTCGGCGAGGAGGGCGGGCAGCGGGGTGGCGGCGGGGGCGGGCGGCAGTGGCTGGTGGATCCCCTGTGCGGCACGCTGAACTACGCCGTCGGCACCATGCTGGTGGCCGTCAACGTGGCCCTGCTCGGCGGCGCGGCGGCCGTGGCCGACCCGTTCGGCGGCGAGGTGTTCGCCACGGACGGCCAGGCCGCCTGGGTGCGCCGGGAAGGGGTCGCGGACGAGCCGCTGGAGCCCTCCTCCGCCAGCCGGCTGGTGGACGTGAACCTCGATCCGCCGTTCCCCGGCGCTCCCGGTTTCCGGGCCGTGGAACTGCTGGGTCACCCCGGGTTCGTCGAGCGCTTCCGCCCGCGCGTGGGTTCCACGACCCTGGCGCTGGCGTGGGTCGCGGCGGGCAAGCGCGCCGCGTACGTCACCGACGGCGGGGACCTCTCCGGGAGCGTCCACTTCGCCGCGGGCATCGCCCTGTGCCGGGCCGCGGGCTGCGTGGTCAGCGGGATCGACGGCGCCCCGCTCGGGGAGGCGGGCCGCGGACTCGTCGTGGCCGCGGACGCCGGAACCCACGAGCTGCTGATGTCTCTGATCACCGGTTGAGGTGGCGGTTCGTTTCTGCGGTGAAACGGCTCCGGCATACGGGTGAAGACGGGATCAGAAACCTGTTCGGCGGCGCCTCCCGGCCGGTATTCCTCCATCAGTGATCAAGCACATCACCGGCACCAGCAGCTGAGACCCGCACCCCCCACACCCCCGTGCCCCTGGCGTGAATCCCCGGCAGGGGCACGGGCATGCGTACGGGCATGCGTACGGAAGCCGGGACCGTCACTCGAACCTCGGCATCTCACCGACCGTCGTCGCCGTGTCGATCACCGCGAAGGCCGCACCCTGCGGGTCCGTCACCGCCGCGAACCGGCCGAACGGGCTGTCCATCGGGCCGAAGTGCAGCTTTCCGCCGAGCGCCTGGGTCTTCGCGACCGCCTCGTCGCAGTCCGGGACGGCGAAGTAGACCTGGATGTAGGACGGGATCTCGGGCGGGAACTCGTCGCCCATCGGCATCCGGCCGATGACCGGGTTCCCGGGGCCGCCGACGCTGAAGACCTTGTAGTCCATCCCGGAGTCGCCCGGATCCATCTGCTGGACGCCGTACGGGAAGACCTTCGGCAGGAACGCGTCCGCCTCGGCCGCGTCGCGGGTGAAGACCTCGGCCCAGGCGAACGACCCGTTCTCGCCCATCTTCTCGAAGCCCTTGTGTTCTCCCGGCTGCCAGACGCCGAAGACGGCCCCGCTCGGCTCCTTCGCGATCAGCATCGTGCCGAACGTGCCGACCTGCATCGGGCCCATCAGCACCTCGCCGCCCGCCGCCGTGACCTTCGCGGCGGTGGCCGCCGCATCGGGCGAGGCGAAGTACAGACACCACTGCGAGGGCGCCTCCACCCCCGGCATCGGCGGGACGACGGCGGCCACGGCCTTCCCGTCGGAATACGCCTGCGTGTAATTGCCGTACTCGCTGCTGGCATCCCCGAAGGTCCAGCCCAGTACATCGCCGTAGAAGGACTTGGCGCCCTCCACATCGGCGAACATCGCGTCCACCCAGCACGGCGCGCCTTCGGTGAACTCAACCATGATCGATCGACTCCTCGGCTTGCTCTTCGACTGTCCGACTGCACGAACCACGCTAGGGGCGGGGTCCGACAACCGCGCGGGAAGCGCGCCCACGGGGGACCCTGAAGCCATGGACAACGACATCACCATCCGGCTCGCGCAGCAGCCCGAGGCAGACGCGCTGCTCACCCGGAGCCCGCTCGCCGCGCTGGTCGGAATGCTGCTGGACCAGCAGGTGCCGATGGAGTGGGCGTTCTCGGGGCCGTGGACGATCGCCCAGCGGCTGGGCGGCGACGATCTGGACGCGCACGAGATCGCCTCCTACGACCCCGATGCCTTCGCCGCCCTGCTCTCGGAGAAGCCGGCCGTGCACCGCTATCCGGGTTCGATGGCGAAGCGGATCCAGCAGCTGTGCGCGTACCTCGTCGAGCACTACGAAGGGGACGCGGCGGCCGTCTGGGCCGACGCGGGGACGGGCGCGGAGCTGCTCAAGCGGCTGAAGGCGCTGCCCGGCTTCGGGGAGCAGAAGGCACAGATCTTCCTGGCGCTGCTGGGCAAGCGGCTGGGGGTGCGGCCGAAGGGCTGGCGGGAAGCGGCGGGCGGCTACGGAGAGGCGAACGTCTACCGGTCGGCGGCGGACATCACGGGCCCGGAGTCGCTGGCCAGAGTACGGGCGCACAAGCAGGAGGTGAAGGCCGCGGCCAAGGCCTCGCGGGGCGGCGCGTGAATCCGGACTCGCGGACCGGCGCCCCGGGCACCGGCGGGCCTCCCGGGGATCCGCCCCGGACCCCGGACCCCCGAGCCCCGGACGTCGGCGGGGTTGGACACGGCCACTGCCGGATCCCGGAATTGACCGGTCCAGCGGGGCACTGATTGACCCCTGTAGCCGGTCTATCCCGGCCGTAGGTTAGGGGACATGACAGAGATCGCGACCCGCGCCGCCACCGCCGAAGCCATCCACGACGCCCCCGGCAGCCTCATCACGCTGCTCACGGACACCGCCGAACTCACCTGCAACACCGCCACCTTCGACGAGGGCGCCGCCGGGGCCCCGGTGCACTTCCACACCAGGGCCACCGAGTTCTTCCACGTCACCGCGGGCCGGCTCGACGTCCTCGTCGGCGACGGGATCCAGACCCTGGAAGCCGGCGACTTCATCGCGATCCCGCCGGGCGTGAAGCACGCCTTCGCCCCGGCCGCCGGGCACACCGCGAGCGTCTTCGTCGGCTTCACGCCCGGCATGGGCCGGTTCGAGTACTACCGGCTCCTCGGCCGGGTCAACGCGGGCGAGGCCACCGTGCAGGACATCAAGGACAGCTCGGCGACCTACGACAATCACTACGCGGAGAGCGCCGCCTGGAGCGGTCGCCGCCGCAGCGCGGAGCCGTAGACCACGTCGGCGTCGAGCCGGCGCAGCTCCTCCGAGATCAGTTCGGCGTTGTCGCGGATCTTCAGGGCCACCTTGCGGTCGACGCTCCCCGGCAGCACCAGCGTGGCCAGCGCGCCCGCGGGTCGGTCGACCCGGATCTCGCCGCCGGTGGTGCGCAGGGTGACCCGGGTGATGACCGGCCCGGGGCTCTCCACCCGCTCCACCGGCACCCCGAGCCGGTCCTCCAGCCAGCGGGCCAGCAGCTCGGCGCTCACGTTGTCGGCCTCGCTCTCCACCGTCGCGCCGGTCACCGGCAGCGGCTTCTGGTCGAGCGCGGCGGCCAGCAGCGCCCGCCACTGGGTCAGCCGCGTCCAGGCCAGGTCGGTGTCGCCGGGCTGGTAGCCCGCGGCCCGCTCGTCGAGCACGGCCACCGGGTCCGAGGCGGCCGCCGCGTCGGTGATCCGGCGCTGCGCGAGCGCGCCCAGCGGGTCCCCCGCCAGGTCGGCGGGGGCGTCGGCCGGCCACCACGCCACCACGGGCGCGTCCGGCACGAGCAGCGGCAGCACGACCGAGGCGGTGTGCTCGGTCAGGGCGCCGTGCAGCCGCAGCATCACTATCTCCCCGGTGCCGGCGTCGGTGCCGACCCGCAGTTCGGCATCCATGCGGGTCGCCCGGAGCGTGAGCGGGCCGCGCGAGACCCGCTTGATCACCGCGATGATGCGGCACGGGTGCTCCCGGGAGGCCTCCGAGGCCGCGCGCACGGCGTCGTACGCGTTCTCCTCGTCGGTGACGACGACGAGGGTCAGCACCAGCCCCATGGTGGGGCTGCCTATGGCCCGGCGGGCTTCGAGCAGGGCCCGGTTGACCTTGCTGGAGGTGGTGTCGGTGAGTTCGGTCCGCATACGACGAGTCTGTCAGCGAGGACCCGCGCAGCGGCAATCGGTTCGCTCGACTCCGCCTCGAACCGACGCCCGGACCCGCGGTGCCGCGAGCCGCGGTACCGCGAGCCGCGACGCCCCGACGCTCGGCGTGCTCATCGCCGCCGCCGGGCCGTGCCGAAGACCGAGCGGGAGATCTCCCGGCCCAGCTGGGTGCCGACCGACCGGGCCAGGGAGCGGAACAGCCCGCTGCCCAGGACCTGTTCGGTCAGTGACGGCTCCGGCTCGGGTGCGCGGCGCGCCGCCCGTGCCGCCTCCTTCTCGGCTTCTTTCGCCCGCTTCTCCGCCTCCGCGGCGGCGGCCGCCGCCTCCGCCTCGGCCTCGGCGGCGGCCTGTTCGGCGCTGATCTTCTCGTACGCCGACTCCCGGTCGACCGGTTCCGCGTAACGCGGCCACAGTGGTGAGGACTTCACGGCCCGGTCCAGCGCCGCCGCGTCGACCGGCCCCATCAGGGACTGCGGGGCGCGCAGCCTGGTCGCCGCCACCGGGGTGGGGGCGCCCCTCTCGCTGAGCACGGTGACGACGGCCTCGCCGGTGCCCAGACCGGTGAGCAGCTCCTCCAGGTCGTAGGGGGAGTTGGGGAAGGTCTTCACGGTCGCCTTCAGCGCCTTGGCGTCGTCGGGGGTGAAGGCGCGCAGCGCGTGCTGCACGCGGTTGCCGAGCTGGCCGAGCACGTCGGCCGGTACGTCCTTGGGCGTCTGGGTCACGAAGAACACGCCGACGCCCTTGGAGCGGATGAGGCGGACGGTCTGGGTGATGGAGGCGAGGAAGGCCTTCGAGGCGCCGCTGAAGAGCAGGTGGGCCTCGTCGAAGAAGAAGACGAGCTTGGGCCTCTCCAGGTCGCCGACCTCCGGCAGGCCGGTGTAGAGGTCGGCGAGCAGCCACATCAGGAAGGTGGAGAAGAGCTGCGGCTTGTCCTGGACGGCCGGGAGCTCCAGCAGGGAGACGGTGCCGCGGCCGTCGGCGGCCGTGCGCAGGAACTCGCCGGTGTCGAACTCGGGCTCGCCGAAGAACTCCGAGGCGCCCTGCTGCTCGAAGGCGGTCAGCGCCCGCAGGATCACGCCGGCGGTCACGGTGGACAGTCCGCCGATGCCCTTCAGCTCGGGTTTTCCCTTGTCGGAGACGAGGAAGGCGACGACCGCGCGCAGGTCCTTGAGGTCGATCAGCTCCAGGCCCTTGGAGTCGGCGTAGTGGAAGATCAGGCCGAGCGACTGTTCCTGCGTCTGGTTGAGCTGGAGCACCTTCGACAGCAGGACCGGGCCGAAGCCGGTGACGGTGGAGCGGACCGGGATCCCGGGGCCGATGCCGCCGAGCGAGTAGAACTCGCAGGGCTGTCCGGCGGGTTCCCACCGCTGTCCGACCTCGCGGGCCCGTTCGGCGACCTTCTCGCCCGGCTCACCGGGCGCGGAGATCCCGGAGACGTCTCCCTTGATGTCCGCGAGGAAGACGGGTACGCCTTGGGCGGACAACTGCTCGGCGATCAGCTGGAGCGTCTTGGTCTTGCCGGTGCCGGTGGCGCCCGCGACGAGACCGTGCCGGTTGAGCATCGACAGGGGGATGCGGATCTGCCGTTCCGGCAGGCAGGACCCGTCCCAGAGCAGGGCTCCCAGGTCGAGCGCCGGTCCTGTGAAGGCGTATCCGGCGGCGATCTGCGCGGCCGGTCCGGCCTGCTCGGCATGGTCCGCCGGGACGGCGGCGTCGGTGCTCTCGCTCATGCATCACTCCAGGAATAGCCCTGTTTGACACTTTTGCACCAACGTCGCGAGGCTGCGCCCGCAGCCACGGGCCCGGTAGGCTTTCCGTGTGATCTTCAAGCGCATCGGAAGCGGACGGCCGTACCCCGACCACGGCAGGGAAACCACCCGGCAGTGGGCGGACGTCGCCCCGCGCCCGGTCCGGCTGGACCAGCTCGTGACGACCAAGGGACAGCTGGACCTGGAGACGCTGCTCGCCGAGGACTCCACCTTCTACGGCGACCTCTTCGCGCACGTCGTGAAGTGGCAGGGCGACCTCTACCTGGAGGACGGGCTGCACCGCGCCGTGCGCGCGGCCCTCCAGCAGCGCCAGGTGCTGCACGCGCGCGTCCTCGAAATGGACTGACCGCTTCGCGGCGGATTGCGCCTTTCGGGTCTCGATTGACCTATCAGCAGATCATTTAGTGGGCATCGCCCCCGGGCGGCACTACGCTGCGCCCATGAGCATGCTCACTCCCCCCGGCATGGGCGGAAAGTACCGCGTCACGGGAGCCGCCTACCCTCGCATGAGCCGTAAGCGGAGCCGTCGTCGGATCGTCCTCGCCGTGTTCGGCTCGGTCCTCGCGCTCGCCCTGCTCGGCTATGGAGCCCTGCAGCTCATCGACGTGTTCCAGGGCGACACCGCCAAACGGAACGCGGCCGCGGCCGCCGAGGACTGCAAGAAGAAGGCGGCCGCCGCCGCCAAGGGCGGCCCCGGCGCCGCCTCGCCGAAACCGGCGGTCGTCCTCCCGCAGCCCGGCCAGATCACCGTCAACGTCTACAACGCGACCCCGCGCGCCGGCCTCGCCAAGGCCGTCGGCGACGAACTGCAGAAGCGCGGCTTCGTCATCGGGAAGGTGGGCAACGCCCCCGCCGACTTCGACAAGAAGGTCCCCGGCGCCGGGATACTGCTGGGTTCCCCCACCACCGACAAGGCCGCCTACTCCGTACTCGGCGCGCAGCTCGCCGGCGCCACCCAGCAGACCGACACCCGCGAGGGCGCGGACATCGACCTGATCCTGGGCGACGCCTTCACGGAGCTGACCAAGAAGGAGGACGCGGACAAGGCGCTGGCCCTGCTGGCCAACCCCGCGCCCGCGCCCGTCAAGTGCTGAACCGGTAGCCCGGCCGGGCGGCCTACTCGGCCGAGCCGTACATGCGGTCGCCCGCGTCGCCCAGCCCCGGCACGATGTAGCCGTGCTCGTTGAGCCGCTCGTCGACCGCGGCCGTCACCACCGTCACCGGCGTGCCCGCCAGCTCGCGCTCCATGATCTCCACGCCCTCCGGCGCGGCCAGCAGCACCACGGCCGTCACGTCGTCGGCGCCGCGCTTGATCAGCTCCTGGATCGCGGCGACCAGCGTGCCGCCGGTGGCGAGCATCGGGTCGACGACGTAGACCTGGCGGCCCGAGAGGTCCTCGGGCATGCGCGTGGCGTACGTGGAGGCCTCCAGGGTCTCCTCGTTGCGGACCATGCCCAGGAAGCCCACCTCGGCCGTCGGCAGCAGCCGCACCATGCCGTCGAGCATGCCGAGGCCGGCCCGCAGGATCGGCACGACCAGCGGACGCGGGTGCGAGAGCTTCACGCCGGTCGTGGGAGCCACCGGGGTCTCGATGTCGGCCTGCTCGGTCCGCACGTCGCGCGTGGCCTCGTACGCGAGCAGGGTCACGAGCTCGTCGGCGAGCCGACGGAACGTGGGCGAGTCGGTGCGCTTGTCGCGCAGGGTCGTGAGCTTGTGCGCCACCAAGGGGTGATCGACTACCTGCAAACGCACAACATCCTCCAAATTCGGCCTGCGACCTGCAAAAACGGCCGCGAGACGCGACCCACACCCAAAAGGCTACGCGCTGACGGGGCCCGTTCGCGCCCTCGCCCGGCCGCCCTGCGGCCGCACTCCCGGCCCGGCCACCCGGGCGGCCCCGGATGCGGACCGGCCGCACGCCCCGCAGGCTGGACTGATGACGCAGGCACCCGTGATCGCAGCCGTCGACGGATCCGAACACAGCCTCAAGGCCCTGGAATGGGCACGGGCCGCGGCCCTCCGGCACGGAACGGAGCTGCTGATCGCCCATGTCCTGCCCGACGAGGCCCAGTTGTATGCCGGCCGCCGGTCCTCGCTTCACGACGCCTCGGAGCCGGAGGAGTACACCGACCCCGTGAACGAGCGGATCCGGGCCCTGCTGGGCAGCAGCGGCGGCGAGCTGCCCGCGGGGGTCCGGTACGAGTCGCTGGAGGGCTCCGTCCCCGAGGCCCTGCGCGTGATCGGCTCGGAGGCCATGATGCTGGTCATGGGCTCCCGCGGCCGCGGGGGCTTCGCCAGCCTGCTGCTGGGCTCGAACAGCCGGGCCGTGGCGTCCGTGGCGCCCTGCCCGGTCGTGGTGGTCCCGCACGCGGAGCGTGCCGCGGAAGCCGGGGCGGAGGAGTCGGCGGGGCGGGTCGTGCTCGGCCTGCACGCCTCCGAGACCCCCGACGACGTACTGGCCTTCGCCTTCGCGGAGGCCGCCGCGCGGGGGACCGCCGTCCAGGTGGTCTCCGCGTACGTCGTCCCGCCCGCGCCGACCATGGTGGTGGACGCCCCCTTCGTGGTGATCCCGCCCGAGGGGCTGCCGGAGGACGGGGAGGACGCCGTACCGGCCGAGCTGGAGATGCTGCGCTCCCAGACGGAGCGGCTGGCGCCCTTCCGGACCCTGTATCCGGACGTCCCCGTCGAGCAGGCCGCCGTCCCCGGCGACCCGGCGGGCCGGCTCGTCACGGCCTCCCGGTCGGCGGCCCTGATCGTCGTCGGCCGCCACCATCCCAGGCGCACGGCCCTGTCCCTCCGGATCGGCTCGGTGGCGCACGCGGTGCTGCACCACGCCCACGGCCCGGTGGCGGTCGTCCCGACCCTCACGGAGGACTCCTGACCGCGCCTGCGGCCCTCCCCTGGCCCTCCCCCCGCTGACCCACTTGACCTGCACTTGGGTGGCATCAAACGGACTGTTCGGGGGAAGGTGGGTGCGAGGGGGACGACCGACCAGCACGGGGTGGTGGCCGATGCCCGAAACGCAGCCGAGCGACGACACGGCGGAACCGGCGGAATCCGCGGAGACCGCCGCGCAGCGCCGAGCGCGCCGCGCCCAGTTCCTGCGCGACCTGATGGAGGCCCGGGCCCTGCGCGACCGGGTCCAGCCCCGCCGCGCCCGCGCGGCCCGCATGCGCCAGCAGATGCGCATGCGCACCTTCCGCTGGTAGCTCGCTCCCGCCCTCCGGTGGTGGATCCTGGCCCCTCCGGCGTTTGGGGAGCGGGGCCCGGGGCAGGGCCCGGGGAGGGCGCCGCACCCGAGGCCGACACGCCCCGGCGGGGAGCCCGTACGACCCCCGCAGTGAGGCGCCACGGCACGACGCAAGCGCGGAAGACCTCTCGCAAAGCCGCCGTTTCTGCCACGATGCCGATTGGGCGGGGCACGGACGGCACCGCAGCAGCACCGCAGCACCGCACGACGCACCACCGCCGTTCCGCCCCAACCTCCGGCCGGGGGGACCTCCAACCGGCACACCTAAGACCAGTGGGAGAGTCACGGTGTACTTCGCCGCACTGCTCGCGCGCACCGAAGACGGGTGGGAAGCGAGCGACATGGAACTCGACGACGTCGAGTCCCTCAGTGATCTGATCGATCTCGCCCGTTCCGCCGCTGTCGACGACGACACGGTGGTCGCCCTCATCGAGCAGGAGGACGCCTGGTTCGGCGTCGTCCGCGTGGACGGCGAGGAGGACCCGCGGTACTTCGTATCGAACGCCGCCGCGGCCGCCCGCAGCTCCTACGGCTCGATGCTGACCAAAGAGCTGCTGGGCAACGACGAGGAGGACGACGAACTCGACGAACTCGACCTGGACGGCACCGAGGACGGCGAGGAGGACTCCGTGTCCGCCTTCGCGGACGAGGACGCCGACGAGGACGAGGCGGTCAGGAGCGGCTCCGAGCCGGCCCCGGCCGGTCCGCTCGGCGACCCCCGGCTGCTGGACGACCTCGGGGTCACCAACAAGCAGCTCATGACCCTCGACGGGGACGCCCTCTCGGAGATCGCCGAGTCCCTCGGCGCCACCGAGGTCCTGGAGGCCGTCCGCTAGTGATCCACATGCAGTACGCGCACACCCCGGATCCCGTACGGGATCCCTGGCGGGACTCCATGCGCCTCGCGCTCCAGGAGGCCGCCCTGGCGGTGCCGGCCGGCGATGTGCCGGTCGGCGCCGTCGTGCTCGGCCCGACGGGGGAGCTCCTCGCCACGGGCCACAACGAGCGCGAGGCGACCGGCGACCCGACCGCGCACGCCGAGGTCGTCGCGCTGCGGCGGGCGGCGGCCGCGCTCGGGGAGTGGCGCCTTCCGGGGTGCACGCTCGTGGTGACCCTGGAACCGTGCGTGATGTGCGCGGGCGCGCTCGTGCAGTCGCGCGTCGCCCGGGTCGTCTACGGCGCGGACGACGACAAGGCGGGCGCCGCGGGCTCGCTGTGGGACCTCGTACGGGACCGCAGGCTCAACCACCGGCCGGAGGTGGTCCGGGGTGTCCTCGCGGAGGAGTGCGCCCGGCAGCTGACGGACTTCTTCCGCACCCTTTGATCCTGGTTTCACCTGGTTCGGCAGGCTCTCCGGACGCCGATTTCAGAGGATGCCGCTCCGTAGGCTAGGATCCATCTCGGTAGTGTGTCCGAGTGGCCGAAGGAGCTCGCCTCGAAAGCGAGTATGGGGCAACCCATCGGGGGTTCAAATCCCTCCACTACCGCTCTGACCGAGAGCCCCGCCCCGCAAGGGACGGGGCTCTCGGCGTACTCCGGGCCGCATCCCACACCGCCCGGCACACCCGGCGCCCACCGAATCCGGCCCCGCGGACGTTCGATGCGCGGGGTCCGGGGCAGAGCCCCGGCAGCGGCGCCGCACCCGTCCACGGCCCGCGCCCCGGGAGGAGCCGCCGACCTGTCCGGAGGACAGCGGTCACGCCGCTGTCCGGAGGACACCGGCGTGACCGCCCGCCCGCTCGGCCGTTGTCACGGCATGACCAAGACCCAGCGCATGCTCGCCGCCATCGCCCTCGCGGGGGCCGCCGCGGGCCTCGCCGCTCCCACCGCCTCCGCCGCGGACGCCCCGATCTCACCGCTCTCCCTCCCCGACCTGCCGACGGCCGCCCCCGGCATGCCGTCCGGCGCACAGCCCGCCTCCGTCCAGGAGATCGGCGCGAAGCTCAGCGAGGGCGCGAACCAGCTCAACCAGCTGATGGAGCTGCCCAACCAGCTGGCGCCCGTCATCGCCCCCGTACAGCCCATCGCCGACCTGGCCGGCGGCATCGAGTAGGGCACGCAGAACGGCGGGCGCGGGACGGGCGCAGGACGCGCACAACGCGCACACGAAGAAGGCCCCGACCGCGGGGGCCGGGACCTTCGACGTGTGGGACGGGGGAAGTGGCATCGGGGGGACAAGCCACTTCCCCCGTTGAGGACGGAACCTGCCAGTCCGGGCCGCAGTCAGGGGGAAGCTTGCGGCCCGGACCCCGCAGTGAGGCCCTGTCCCTCACCCACCGGTTTCCTGCCAGAACCGGTGGGCTCCCCACAAGCATGCGCCCCGCCCTGCCGCCTCCCGAGCGGCAAAGGACCCGTCCCACCGGGTCATTGGTCCTTAAAGGACAGGTGAGTGCCCAATCCTGACCGGTTAGACTCACCCGACTCACAAAGGACCGGTTGGGGAGGCCGTGCGCCCGTGGACACCAAGAAGCTCATCACGAGCGCCCTGACCGTCTTCGTCCTCTTCGTCATCATCACCCAGCCGAAGAGGGCCGCCGAGATCGTGGAAATCGGCTTCCAGGGGATATCGGACGCGGCCTCCGGCATCGGCGAGTTCATGACCGAACTGGTGCGCTGACCCGTACGCTGAACCGGTTCCCGGACTTCCGGCCCCCCACTCCGACGGGTGGGGGTTTTTTGCGTACCTGCAGCCGGATGGAATGCCACGATATGCCCAACTTGCCCTCAACACGGCGATATACGGTGCTTGCACACAGTGCACATCTCTTGTGATGCTATGACCGCTTTTGACGGATGCGTTGACTGAAGTTGACTGAAGGGGTGGCGTGACCGTGCCGGCCAGTACAGCGCCTCAGGTGCCCCCTCAGCAGGACCCTCAGCAGGGCACCCACCAACCCCACCCGTCCCACCAGCCGCACCAGGACCCCCAGGTCCCGCCACAGCAGGACGAGCCCCCGACACCGCCCCCGGCGGCCATGCAGGGTGCCGTCCCTGGGGCCGTCCACGGGACCGCCCCAGGGACCACTTCGGGGATCGCCCCGGGGGCCACCCCGGGGGCCACCCTGGAGGCGCCCACGCCCCCGCCTCCGCACGCACCCACACCCGGTGCGCAGCGGACGCAGAGCCGGGGCGCGGACACCCGGGCCCTCACCCAGGTCCTCTTCGGGCAGCTGAAGGCCCTGGAACCGGGCACCAGCGAGCACAACCGGGTGCGCGGGGCCCTCATCGAGGCCAACCTCCCCCTCGTCCGCTACGCGGCCGCCCGCTTCCGCAGCCGCAACGAGCCGATGGAGGACGTGGTCCAGGTCGGCACCATCGGCCTGATCAACGCCATCGACCGCTTCGACCCGGACCGGGGCGTGCAGTTCCCGACCTTCGCGATGCCGACCGTCGTGGGCGAGATCAAACGATACTTCCGCGACAACGTCCGAACCGTGCACGTCCCGCGCCGCCTCCACGAGCTGTGGGTGCAGGTCAACGCGGCCACCGAGGACCTCACCACCCTCCACGGCCGCACCCCGACCACCCCCGAGATCGCCGAGCGTCTGCGCATCACCGAGGACGAGGTGCTGTCCTGCATCGAGGCGGGGCGGAGCTACCACGCGACCTCGCTGGAGGCGGCCCAGGAGGGCGACGGGATGCCCGGGCTGCTCGACCGCCTCGGGTACGAGGACCCCGAGCTGGCCGGGGTCGAGCACCGGGACCTCGTACGCCATCTCCTCGTACAACTGCCCGAGCGCGAACAGCGGATCCTGCTCCTGCGGTACTACAACAATCTGACGCAGTCCCAGATCAGCGCCGAGCTGGGCGTTTCCCAGATGCACGTCTCCCGGCTGCTCGCCCGCAGCTTCGCCCGACTGAGATCCGCAAACAGGATCGAGGCGTAACCGGAACGGGTGTAGATCATCCCCCCGTTTTCCTGACAGAACCGGCCGATCCCCTTCTGACCTGTTCTGTCGCTGGAGACATATGTCGACATGACGCTACAGCGCGTTGCCGACATGTGACATTCTGCTGGAACCGCGTTTGCCGCAGCCCCGCCTCCGGTATTCAGGTGGAGGCTGCGTTCCTCCGACGGGCGCGCAGTACGCGACCGTCCGCGACCTCAAGGGGGTGGCATGTCCGAAGACCAGGGCAGCTCCAAGGTGCTCACGCTCGTCAAGAGCGCCGCGCCGCAGCCGGCAGTGTCCAACCGCTCGGAAGCCATCGACACCCGCACTCTCTCCCGCTCCCTCTTCCAGCGACTTGCCACCCTGGACCTGGACAGCCCCGAACGGGCCTACGTACGCGACACCCTGATCGAGCTGAACCTGCCGCTCGTGCGGTACGCGGCGGCCCGCTTCCGCAGCCGCAACGAGCCGATGGAGGACATCGTCCAGGTCGGCACGATCGGCCTGATCAAGGCGATCGACCGGTTCGACTGCGAACGCGGCGTGGAGTTCCCGACGTTCGCGATGCCGACGGTCGTGGGCGAGATCAAACGATTCTTTCGGGACACCTCCTGGTCCGTCCGCGTCCCGCGCCGCCTCCAGGAGCTGCGCCTCGCGCTGACCAAGGCCAGCGACGAGCTCGCGCAGAAGCTGGACCGGTCGCCGACCGTGCCGGAGCTCGCCGCCGTGCTCGGCGTCTCGGAGGAGGACGTCGTCGACGGCCTTGCCGTCGGCAACGCGTACACCGCCTCCTCGCTCGACTCGCCCTCACCCGAGGACGAGGGTGGCGAGGGCTCGCTCGCGGACCGCCTCGGTTACGAGGACACCGCGCTCGAGGGCGTCGAGTACCGCGAGTCCCTCAAGCCGCTGCTCGCCAAACTCCCGCCCAGGGAACGGCAGATCATCATGTTGAGGTTCTTCGCGAACATGACCCAGTCGCAGATCGGCGAGGAGGTCGGCATCTCCCAGATGCACGTCTCGCGGCTGCTGACGCGGACGCTGGCGCAGCTGCGCGCGGGTCTCATCGGAGAGTGACGCGGGCCCGACCCGCGCCCCAATGGGCCGTTCGGGTTCCCAATTGACGGAACGTCAGTAAAACTGGCGCGATGCGAACGGGATCCCGTACGGCCACCCCGGCCGCCCTCCTCGCCCTGTGCTGCTGCACGGCCGTCGCCGCCCTCACCGGCTGCGGGGGCCCGGCGCGGGACGGGTACGTTGCCGTGGGCGCCGCCGCCCCCGGCCCCGAGCGGGGGGCCGGCGAGAACGTGGCACCGCAGGGCGCCGTGGAGTTCCAGCAGCTCGGCGGCCCGTCGGCGGCGGGCGACGCCTCCGTCTCCGCCGGCACGTCGGCGAGTACGTCGGCGAGTACGTCGGCCGGCGCGTCCGCCGGTACGACGGCCGGCCCGGTGGGGTCCGGGTACCCCGGCGGCTCGGTCCCGGGCGGAGCGGCACCCGTCGGCCCCGGAGGCGCCGCGGGCACCCCCGGCCAGGGTTCGGCCACCACCGCGCCCGGCACTCCGTCGGGGCCGGGGAGCACCCCCGGGCCGGGTGGGGGCACACCGACGGAGCCGGGCACGACGCCTCCGCCACCGCCCACGACCCCCGCGAAGCTCACGCTGTCCACGCCGACCCGGTCGGCCGCGGGCGACCGCTGGTGCGAGCGGGTCACCGTCACCTTCACCAACACCGGCACCACGGCGACCCGTTCGGGCACGGTGAGCTTCGCGACCCACATCATCGGCGCCCTCGGCGTCGACTGGGCCACGATCACCACCACCCAGCCCCTGCCCGCGCCCATCGCCGGCGGCAGCTCGAAGAGCCAGACCTACACGGTGTGCGTGGAGGCCTGGCGGGTGCCGCTGGGCATGCACGTGGAGACCCAGAAGGTCACGGCCACCTGGAACTGAGACCGGGCGCGGGGCTTTGAGCGCCTCGGGGCTTCGACTGCCCGGAGCCCGCCCCGGGGCCGCGAGGGCCTGGGGCCCGCCTCGGGGCCGCGAGGGCCTGGGGCCCGCCCCGGGGCCATAAGGGCCCGGGCTCCGGTTCCGCGGCCTTGGCGCCCCGGGGCCCGGTTCCGGGCTCCGAGCGCCTCCGGACCCGGAGCCCGGCTGAACACCTCCGGACCCCGGAGCCCGGCCGAACGCCTCGGGGCCTGCAGGGCCGCTCACCCGCGGTGCCGCCGGCTCAGGGCGGCCGTTACTTCAGGACGACCCAGGCAGCCGCGGCGATCACGACGACGAGCGCGATCACCAGCGCGATCTTCGCGGCCGGGGACCCCGACTGCGCCTGCGCCTGCCCCTCGCGGCGCTGCCTGCGGGAGCCCGCACCCGTCGGCGAGACCGGCGCGGCCTCCTCCACGAACGCCCGGAACATCTGAGTGCTGCCCGCGGGGTCGTAGTCGCCCTCGGGGCCCTGTGAGTTGTGGTTCGCAGCCATGGGTCAGGACCCTAGCGGGTTTTCCGATTCCTTTACCGCCCCACCCCCGAATTCATTTGCCTGTAGCAACCATCCGCTTCTATGGTTGCTTGAAGCAACAAGATGGGGAGGGCGTGCGGTGACCACCACCACTCGGTACGAGGAGCTGGCCCGCCGGCTCACCGGGATCGGCGCGGTCAAGCGCGACCTCGCCCGCGCCCTGCCCCCCGACTGCCCGCCGGGCGCGGCCGCCGTCCTCACCGTCCTCGACCGGCACGGCGAGATGCGGCTGAGCCGGCTGACCGAGCTCATGGCCGTCGACATCTCCGTGACCAGCCGGCACGTCACGCACGTCGCCGAACGCGGCTGGATCGCGCGGGAGGCCGACCCGGGGGACGGGCGCTGCCGGATCCTGCGGCTCACCCCGTCCGGGCGCGCGCTCCTCGCCGAGCTCGGAGCCCGGTACACGGCCGCGCTGGAAAGAGCGCTGGCCGACTGGTCCGCCGAGGACATCGACGTACTCAACACCCTGCTGGCCCGACTCCGATCGAGCTTCTAGACCGAAGGAAACACATGGCCACGACGGAGAAGCCGACAGGCGGCACGTCCATCACCGCCTCCGGCGCCGAACCCGCCGCCTCCCACAACACCCCGTCCATGACCCACCCACAGATCATGAAGGCGCTGTCCGGGCTGATGCTCGGCATGTTCGTGGCGATCCTGTCCTCGACGATCGTCTCCAACGCCCTGCCCCAGATCATCAGCGACCTCGGCGGCACCCAGTCCTCCTACACCTGGGTCGTCACCGCCGCCCTGCTGTCGATGACGGCGGCGACCCCGTTGTGGGGCAAGCTGTCCGACCTCTTCAGCAAGAAGCTGCTGGTCCAGATATCCCTGGTGATCTACGTCCTCGGCTCCGTGGTCGCCGGCCTGTCCCAGAACACCGGCACGCTCATCGCCTGCCGCGTGGTCCAGGGCATCGGCGTCGGCGGTCTGTCCGCGCTCGCCCAGATCGTGATGGCGGCGATGATCTCCCCGCGCGAGCGCGGCCGGTACAGCGGCTACCTCGGCGCGGTCTTCGCCGTCGCCACCGTCGGCGGCCCGCTGCTCGGCGGCGTCATCACCGACACCGACTGGCTGGGCTGGCGCTGGTGCTTCTACGTCGGCGTGCCCTTCGCGGTGATCGCGCTGATCGTGCTCCAGCGGACGCTGCACCTGCCCGTCGTCCGGCGTGACGTCAAGGTCGACTGGCTGGGCGCCTTCCTGATCAGCGGCGCCGTCTCGCTGCTGCTGATCTGGGTCACCCAGGCCGGCGGCTCCTACGAGTGGATCTCCTGGCAGACCTGGACGATGACCGGCGGCGCGGTGCTGCTCGGCCTGCTCTTCGTCCTCGTCGAGTCCCGTGCGAGCGACCCGATCATCCCGCTGCGGCTGTTCCGCAACAAGACCATCAGCCTCGCCTCGGCGGCCTCCCTCTTCGTGGGCATCGCGATGTTCTCGGGGACCGTGTTTTTCAGCCAGTTCTTCCAGTTGGCCCGTGGCGAGTCCCCCACGATGTCCGGAATCCTCACGATTCCGATGATCGGCGGACTCTTCGTCTCCTCCACCGTTTCCGGTCAGGTGATCACCAAGACCGGTAGGTGGAAGGCCTGGCTGGTCTCCGGCGGCGTCCTGCTGACGGCCGGCCTGGGCCTGCTCGGCACCCTGCGCTACGACACGCCGTACTGGCACATCGCGATCTACATGGCGCTGACCGGCCTCGGCCTCGGCATGATGATGCAGAACCTGGTCCTCGCCACCCAGAACCAGGTGGCTCCCGAGGACCTGGGCGCCGCCAGCTCGGTCGTGACGTTCTTCCGCTCGCTCGGCGGTGCGATGGGCGTCTCGGCGCTGGGCGCCGTGATGGCCAACCGGGTGACGCACTACGTCCAGGACGGGATCGCCGCGCTCGGCCCGAAGGCTGCGGCGGCCATGGGCCAGGGCGGCACCGCCGGTGGCGGGATCCCCGACCTCGACAAGCTCCCCGCGCCGATCCGCACGGTCGTCGAGTCCTCGTACGGGCACGGCGTGGGCGACGTCTTCCTCTACGCAGCCCCGTTCGCGCTGCTCTCCCTGGTGCTGGTGCTCTTCATCAAGGAGGTCGCGCTGAAGTCGAAGCCGGCCGCCCACGCCCCGGCCGCGGCCTCGCAGGACCCCTCGCCCGCTCCGGCCGAAGCCGGAACGACGGTCAAGGCCTAAGCGGCGGCCTTCGCCTCGATTCCCGCGATCAGGACGTCGAGCGCGAGGCAGAAGTCCCCCTCGGGCGCCCGCCGGACCGTGCCACCGCAGCCGTGCAGGAACTGCGAGACGGCCAGGTGGGCGCCGGTCCGGGCGGCGCCCACCAGGCCGGTCGCGTCCAGCAGCCGCTGGATGTCGGCGTCGAAGGCCCGGGCGTGCGGGCCGATGTTCGGGTAGGCGGCGGTGAGCGGAGCCACCCAGGGGTGGTCCGCCAGGACCCGCCGGTAGCCGCGGGCCAGTGCCCGCAGCCGGCCGGCCCAGCCGTCGGACGCGTCCGGCCCGGCCGGGGGCTCGAGCTCGCCGAGGGCGCTGTCCAGGGCGAGTTCGAGCAGATCGTGCTTGGTGTCCACGTACCAGTACAGGGACATGGCGGTGACCCCGAGCCCGGCGGCCAGCCGCCGCATCGAGAACCTGGCCAGCCCGTCGCTGTCGAGCAGCCGTACGGTGGCGGCGGTGATCCGTTCGCGGTCCAGCCCGGAGGGTGCCTCGCTGCGGCGTCTTGCCGGTGCGGCCGACCTGCCGGCCAGCCACACGCTGGCCCGGACATCACCGGAATCGGCCGCGGTCATCATGGAGGCACCCTCCTCATGACAGGTGGTACAGCCCGGAATGCCCGGTCCGTCCTGTCGATGCTAGGGGGTGTTCCCCAGGTGGGGCCGGATCAGGAGTTTCCGGACACCGGGGCCGTCAGGTCGTAGAAGGTGGCGCCGCCGACCGTCGTGGCCTTGAAGGTGGCCCTGACCCAGCTGTCGATGGCGGTGCTGGTGCCGCCGCCGGGCCCACCGCCGCCCGGTCCGCCGCCGGCGCGGGCCCCTCCCTCGGCGGCTCCGGTGGTGCCGCCCTGGGCGATGAAGTAGTGGATCCTGCCTTCCCGCACGTACTTCTTGAACTGCTCCAGGGTCGGCGAGGGGTCGCTGCCGTTGAAGCCGCCGAGCGCCATGACCGGCCTGCCCGAGGCCAGTTGGTAGCTCGCCGCGTTCTGGGAGCCGACCGCGGCCGCCGCCCAGGTGTACCTGCCGGCGTCGGCCCGCAGGGCCGCCGTGGCCTCGGCCCCGACCCGGGCGCCGTTCAGCAGCCCGCCGGGACCTCCCTGACCGCCGCCGAACAGCTCGAAGCCGCGTCCGCTCATACCGTTCCGGCCCTGGCCCTGACCCTGCGGCATGCCGCCCTGGGCCATGCCACCGGGACCCCCAGGGCCGCCGGGACCCCCCTGCGCCATGCCCCCGGGCGCCATCCCGCCCGGCATCCCGCCCGGCAGGCCTCCCTGGCCGCCGAACTGTTCGCCGCCCGGGCCGAAGCGCATCCCGCCCGGTCCGCCCCGCCCGCCCGCCACCGCCGGCCCGGCGGTCACGATCGACCCCGTGTGCCCGGTGCTCACGGTCGTCAGGCAGTACGCGAACGGCCCCGCCAGCGCCACGCCCAGACCGGCGGCCGCCACCGCCTGGACGCCCCGGCGCCCCAGTGCCCCGGCGAACGGCAGCGCCGCCGCCACGAGCAGACCCGCCACCAGCACCGTCCAGCGCAGCCACGGCAGGTATCCGGTGGCCCGGCCCAGCAGCACCCACGACCAGACCGCCGTCAGGGCCAGCACCCCGGACAGGGTGAGCACGGCCGCCCTGCCTCCCCGTTCCTCCCACAGCACGGCCACGCCCATCCCGACCAGCGCGGCCACGAACGGCGCCAGCGCCACCGTGTAGTACTCGTGGAAGATGCCCTGCATGAAGCTGAACACCACCGCGGTGATCAGCAGCGCGCCGCCCCAGACCAGGAACGCCGCCCGTGCCATGCCCTCCAGCGAATCGGCGGCCCGGCGGGCCCGCCAGGTGACCACCAGCCCGGCGACCAGCAGCACCAGGGCCGCCGGCAGCAGCCAGGAGATCTGACCGCCGACGTTCCCGGAGAACAGCCGGTCGATGCCGGTCTCACCCCAGCCGCCGCCTCCGACCCGCATGCCCGGCACGCCCTCGGGCAGCCCGTAGCCGCCGGCGCCTACGGGGCCGCCCGTGCGCATACCGCCGCCGACGCTGCCGGTCTCGTTGCCGTTGATCCGGCCCAGGCCGTTGTAGCCGAGGGTCAGCTCCAGGAAGGAGTTGTTCTGCGAACCGCCGATGTACGGGCGGGAGGAGGCGGGCCACAGCTCCACGACGGCCACCCACCAGCCGCCTGCCGCCACCATCGCGAGCCCGGAGAGCAGCAGCTGGCCCAGCCGCCTGCGCAGCGGGGTCGGGGCGCAGACCGCGTACACCACGGCGAGCGGCGGCAGGATGACGAAGGCCTGCAGGGTCTTGGTGAGGAAGGCGAAGCCGACGGCGACGCCCGCCCAGACCAGCCACTTGGTACGCGCCCCGTCGAGGGCGCGCAGGACGCAGTACACGGTGACGGTCAGCAGCAGCGTCAGCAGCGCGTCGGGGTTGTTGAAGCGGAACATCAGGGCGGCGACGGGCGTGAGCGCGAAGGCCGCACCGCTGAGCAGCGCCGCACCGGGACCGAACTGGCGGCGGACCGCGGCGTACAGCACGGCCGTCGTACCGACGCCCATCAGGGCCTGCGGGACGAGGATCTGCCAGGAGCCGAGCCCGAACAGCCGGACCGACAGCATCATCGGCCAGAGCGCGGCCGGGGGCTTGTCGACGGTGATCGAGTTGCCGGCGTCCGAGGACCCGAAGAAGAACGCCTTCCAGCTCTCACCGCCCGCCTGCACGGCCGCGGAGTAGAAGGAGTTGGCGTAGCCGGAGGAGCCCAGGTCCCACAGCAGCAGCACGGCGGTGGCGATCAGCAGCCCGGCGAAGGCGGGCCGCTCCCAGCGGGGCCTGTCGACGGCGTGCCGGCCGGCGTGCGGCCGGGCCTCGGGGACGGGGTGGAGCGGGGGTGCGGCCGTGGTCATCGAATGTCGTCCTTCACGGGGGTGTCGCGGCGCTCGGGGAAGACCCAGGCGCGGAAGAGCAGGAAACGCAGCACGGTGGCGGCGAGGTTCGCGGTGATCAGCACCGCCAGTTCGGTGCTGTGCGCGGGATCTGCCGAGGCAGCTCCGAGGGCGGCGAGGGAGCCGCTGGTCAGCGCGAGTCCGATGGCGAACACCACCAGCCCCTGGGCCTGGTGACGCACGGCCCGCTCCCGGCCGCGCACACCGAAGGTGAATCGTCGGTTGGCGGCGGTGTTCGCGACGGCGGAGAGCAGCAGGGCCGCGCCGTTGGCGAGCTGGGGGCCGGTGCCGGCGCGGAAGGCGGAGTACAGGAGCAGGTAGAGCAGGGTGGACAGGGCCCCGACGGCGCAGAAGCCGAGGAGCTGGCGGGCCAGCCCGCCGTCCACCCCGGGCAGGGCCGCACGGTCGCGCGGGTCGTCGCCGAAGGGGCGGGCGAGCCTGTCCAGCGGGAGCGCGCCCACCGCCAGCGCCCTGCCGACCCGCCAGACACCCTTGAGGTCCTCGGTGGCGGTCCTGACGATGTGGACGGTGGAGTCGGGGTCGTCGACCCAGTCCACCGGGACCTCGTGGATCCGCAGCCCGGCCCGCTCGGCGAGCACGAGCATCTCCGTGTCGAAGAACCAGCCCGAGTCCTCCACCAGCGGCAGCAGCCGCTCCGCGACGTCCCGCCGGATGGCCTTGAAGCCGCACTGGGCATCGCTGAAGCGGGTGGCGAGGGAGGAACGCAGGAGGAGGTTGTAGGCGCGGGAGACGAACTCGCGCTTCGCACCCCGCACCACCCGCGAGGAGCGGGCGAGGCGGGTGCCGATGGCGAGGTCGGAGTGCCCGGAGATCAGCGGGGCGACCAGGGGCAGCAGCGCGTTGAGGTCGGTGGAGAGGTCCACGTCCATGTATGCGAGGACGGGGGCGTCGGAGGCCGACCAGACGGTGCGCAGGGCCCTGCCCCGGCCCTTCTCCTCCAGCCGCGCGCTCCGGACGCCGTCCAGGCTTCCCGCCAGCGCCGCCGCGACGTCGGGGGTGCGGTCGGTGCTCGCGTTGTCGGCGACCGTGATCCGGAAGGGGTAGGGGAAAGTGCGGGTGAGGTGCTCGTGCAGCCTGCGCACACAGGGGCCGAGGTCCTTCTCCTCGTTGAACACCGGGATCACCACGTCGAGGACGGGCCGGCCGGGCACGGGCGCGAGGGGCGCCCGCGCCGGCAGGGCCCCGGGGGAGGTGTCGGTTGGCATGGTCCGACACTCGCCGGGTGCCCTGTCACCGATGTGTGCTGAGCCTGTGCCCGGGCTGTGAGTCCGTGACCGCTGCCTCGGAGGCGCACGGCAGGAGGACTTCGAAGCAGGTCCGCCCGGCCTCGCTCCGTACGTCGACCTGCCCGCCGTGGGCGGTGACGAGCGCCTGCACGATGGCGAGGCCGAGCCCGGTGGAGCCGGCCGCGCGGGAGCGCGAGGCGTCACCGCGGGCGAAACGCTCGAAGACGTGGGGGAGCAGGGCGGGCGGGATGCCGGGCCCGTCGTCCTCGATCCGCAGGCGGACCACGGCGGGGGATGTTTCACGTGAAACATGGGCGGTCACGGTGGTACCGGGCGGGGTGTGCGTACGGGCATTGGCGAGCAGATTGACCAGCACCTGCTGGATCCGCGCCGGGTCGCCCCGTACGGGTGCGGGCTCCTCCGGCAGGCTCAGCCGCCAGTGGTGCCCGGGTCCGGCCGCGCGGGCGTCGCTGACGGCGTCGACCACGAGCGGCGCCAGGTCGATGACGGTGTCGCCGGCGTCGAGCGGACGGCCCGCGTCGAGCCGGGCCAACAGCAGGAGGTCCTCGACCAGCCCGGTCATCCGGGTGGCCTCGGACTCGATCCGGCCCAGGGCGTGCCGGGTGTCGGGACCCGGCTCCTCCCTGCCGCGACGCGTCAGTTCGGCGTAGCCGCGGATGGAGGCGAGGGGGGTGCGCAGCTCGTGGCTGGCGTCGGCGACGAACTGCCTCACCCGCATCTCGCTCTGCTGGCGTGCCGTGAGGGCGGAGGAGACGTGCCCCAGCATCCGGTTGAGGGCCGCGCCCACCTGGCCCACCTCTGTACGGGGATCGGCGTCGGGTACCCGCTCGTCCAGGGCGGGTTCGCCGCTGTGCAGCGGGAGTTCGGAGACCCGGGTGGCCGTGGCGGCGACCCGTCGCAGGGGGCGCAGGGCGACCCCGACCAGGACCTGCCCGGCGAGGGACGCGGCGATCAGCCCGGCCAGCGTGACGCAGACCTCCACCACGACCAGGGTATGGACGGTGGAGTCGACCCCCGCGAGCGGGAAGCCGAACACCAGGGTGCCGTCGCGGGAGGCCAGCACCCGGTAGCTGCCCAGGCCCGGCAGATCCGTGTCTACCGGCCCGGCCGATCCCTCCCGGGCCTTGTGCCCGGTCTCGGCGAGGGCCGCGCTCTGCGCCTCGGTGAGCGGCGGCTGGCCGGGCGCCCAACCCTCGACACGGGCGGTACGGGCGGTCGCGAGCACCGTGCCGTCGGAGTTCAGGCGCAGCCCGGCGGCGTCCAGCGGGCTGCCGGGGGGCATGGCGAAGGCACTGGGGCTGTCCCGGGCCGCCTTCCCGCCGAACGGGTGGGAGGCCATCCGCACGGAGTTGCCCAGCTGCTCGTCGAGCTCGTGGACCAGGTACGACCGCAGCGCGAGGGTGGTGACCGTCCCGATGGCCGCGCCCACCACGGCGATCAGCGCCACCGCCGAGACGACCAGCCGGGTCCTCAGCGACCAAGGCCGACGGCGCAGCCGCTGGGCACGCGCGACCACTACTCGGCCGGCTTGATCAGGTACCCGGCGCCCCGGCGGGTATGGATCATCGGCGCCAGGCCGGGGCCGCTCTCCAGCTTCCGGCGCAGGTAGGAGATGTACAGCTCGACCACGTTGGCCTGGCCGCCGAAGTCGTAGGACCACACTCGGTCCAGGATCTGCGCCTTGCTGAGCACCCGGCGGGGGTTGCGCATCAGGTAGCGCAGCAGCTCGAACTCGGTGGCGGTCAGATGGATCTCCCGCCCGTCCCGCACCACCTCGTGGCTGTCCTCGTCGAGCCGCAGATCGCCGACGGCGAGTACCGAACCACCGCGCGCCGCCTGCGCGGCGCCCGAGCGGCGGACCAGCCCGCGCAGCCGGGCCACGACCTCCTCCAGGCTGAAGGGCTTGGTGACGTAGTCGTCGCCTCCGGCGGTGAGACCGGCGATGCGGTCCTCGACGGAGTCCTTGGCGGTCAGGAACAGTACGGGGACCTGGGGGATCTCCCGGCGCAGCCGACCGAGGACGGCGAGTCCGTCCATGTCGGGGAGCATGATGTCGAGGACCACCACGTCCGGCCGGAACTCCTTCGCCGCCCGGACCGCTCCCGCCCCGTCGCCGGCGCTGCGGACCTCGCAGCCCTCGTAGCGCAGGGCCATGGACAGGAGTTCGGAGAGCGAGGCCTCGTCGTCGACGACGAGCACCTGGCAGGGCCCGCCGTCGGGCCGCACCAGGGCCGTGGGGGTGCTGGTGGACGTGGACGCGTGGAAGCTGGTCGTCGCAGTCATGCCCCTACGCTCCCCCCGGCCCCTGAAAGCCTTCTTGCCCCTTCCTGTGAATTCCCTGAGAAACGGATCGGAGACCGAACGGATCAGAGACCGAGGCCGAACAGCCGGGCGGCGTTGTCATGACAGACGGCCCGCAGCCAGTCGTCACCCAGGCCGAGCCGTTCGAGGGCGTGGAGCTGGTGCTCGTAGGGGTGCGGGATGTTGGGGAAGTCGGTGCCGAACAGGATCCGGTCGCCGAGGTCCGCGAGCCGCCCCAGGTCAGCGGCCGGGAAGCCGCTGAACTGCTCCGCGAAGTCGGTGAAGGCCATCGTGGTGTCCAGGCGGACCTCGCCGTAGCGGTCGGCGAGGTCGAGGAAGTCGGTGTACTCGGGCATGCCCATGTGGGCGATGACCAGCGGCAGCCGCGGATGGCGGGCCAGCAGCCGGGCGATCGGCTCGGGCCCGGTGTGCTTGCCCGGAACGGGCCCCGAGCCGCAGTGCACCACCGTGGGAATCCCCGCCTCGGCCAGCAGTCCCCACACCGGCTCCAGCCGGTCGTCGTTCGGGTCGTACCCGCCGACCTGGACGTGCGCCTTGAAGATCCGCGCCCCCGCCTCGACGGCCTGCCGGACGTACGCGCCGACGCCCTCCTCCGGGAAGAACGTCGCGGTGTGCAGGCAGTCGGGGGTACGGGCCGCGAAGTCGGCGGACCAGGAGTTGAGCCAGGCGGCCATGGCCGGCTTGTGCGGGTACAGCATGGCGGTGAAGGCGCGGACTCCGAATCCCCGCAGCAGCGCGACCCGCTGCTCCTCCTCGTGCCGGTAGAGGATCGGCCACTCGACCCCGGTCAGCGGGCCGACCGCGTCGAAGTAGTCCCACACCTTGTCCAGGACCCGCTCGGGCATGAAGTGCGTGTGGACGTCGACCAGTCCGGGCAGCCCGAGCCGTTCGGAGAAGGCACGGACCGCGTCAGGCGTTGCGGTCAAAGCCATGGCTCCGCTCGACGGTCGCGACGTGCAGGGTGTAGCTCTCGTACCAGTCGGCGCGCCCCTGCTTCATGGCCGCCTGGTGCTCCAGGTCCTGGCGCCACACGGCCAGCGACTCGTGGTCCCGGAAGTACGCGACGGTGATCCCGAGCCCGCCCGGGGTGCGAGCCGACTCGTAGCCGAGGAAGCCCGGGTTGGTCCGGACGATCTCGTTCATCCGGGCGAGGGTCTCGGGGTATCCGCTGTCGTCGTGGGTGCGGACATTGCTGAAAACGGCCATGACATACGGCGGTTCAAAGGCCTGTACCGGCTGAATGCTCATGACCACCACCCTCTGCGGGGCTCCCCCGCCATGTCCACCACAATCGGCCCCGGAACCCCAAAGGGATCCAAGTTTTGACCAACCCGCCCTCTCTCAGAACAACCCGTCCTGCCCGGCGGCAGGATCGGCGGGAACCGCGATCTCTGCCACCGGCACCCCGGCCCGCGGGCCCGCGCCGCTCTGCGGGGTGGTGAGTTCCCAGCCGGCCAGCAGCCGGGTGTCCACCACGAGCCCGTCCGCGAGGTGGAGATCGGGCCCCGCCGCACCCACGAGCGTGCCCACGACGGCTCCGCCGGGCACCATGGCCGTGACCACCCGGGCCGGTGCCGGCAACCCGGCCCATCCCTCCATCCCGAACACTCCTGCGTGATCGGCCACTTCACACGTGAGGCGCTCCAACGACTCGGGCCAGCCCTCCAGCCCAGCGGCCCGGGCGTGCAACTCCGCCACCTCCAGGGCCCGCTCGGACGCCGACGGCAGATGCGCCCGCACCCCGCGCTTGCGCGCGTACGCGATCCGGTCCGGCACTCCGAGCGCCGCCTTCAGCAACTCCTCGGTGCGCCGGGCGGCCATCAGCGGCCCCCGCCCCAGCCACGCCCAGGTCACCGCCCCCTGCTCCAGCAACCGGACGGATCCGCGCTCCTCGGCGGTGATGCCGACCTTGACCAGACCGGGCCCGAACCAGGCCAGATAGACCCGGTAGGTGCGCGGATCGGCCGCATGGGTGTCGGCCGCCACCGAGAAGGACCGGTCGAGCCGGGCGCACTCGGGACACTGCGCGTTCCCCGCACGCCCCGGCACCCGCGCTCCGGTGGGGCACGCCGTCCGCTTCCCGGCCCGCCGCACACCGAGGCAGTGGCGTTCCCCGCGGGCGACGAACGCCAGCCGCTGCCCGTAGGCGAGCTCGCTGACCCGCTCTCCGCGCCCCTCGCCGTACCACCCGATGGCCGGCCGGCCCCCGCCCCACCGGATCCCGGTGCACCACCAGGTCACAGGGGGAGCGGCCGCTCGAAGAAGGTCTCCAGGACGACGGTGGCGTGCGTTCCGCTGACACCCTCGATGCCGTAGAGGCGCCGCAGGACGTCCTGCAGGCCTTCCGTCGAGGCCGTGCGCACCTTGACCAGTACAGAAGCGCTGCCCGCGATGATGTGCGCCTCCTGGATCTCGGGGATCGCCGCGAATGCGTCGGCGGACTCGCCCATCCACGCGTTGGAGTCGACCATCACATAGGCAAGGACCCCGCTGCCGACCGCGGCTGGGTCGACCTCGATGGTGGTCCGCCGGATCACCCCGCGCTCGCGCAGCTTGCGGACCCGCTCGTGGGTCGCCCCCGCCGAGAGCCCGACCGCCGTGCCGAGAGCGGCGTACGACTGCCCCGCGTCCTGCTGCAGGCGCAGGACGAGCGCCCGGTCGATGTCGTCCACGCGAAGTTCCTCTCATGGGCGCGTCGGCCCTTGCGAAGACGGTACCGGATCCTGCAATCTCACCATCACGCCGAACAAAATTCGGCAATATGAACTCAGGGGGAATCATGTCTGCCATAGCCGACCTCACCTTGTACGAGATCCTGGATGATCGTTTCCGGACCGGCCGCTGCGCCAACGGCGACGCGCGACTGGAGCGGCTCTACGACGACTGCCGCTGGGCCGAAGGCCCGCTCTACCTGCCGGCCTGGCGGCAACTGGTGTGGAGCGACATCCCGAACGACCGGATGCTGCGCTGGGACGAGGCCACCGGCGCGGTCTCCGTCTTCCGCTCCCCGGCCGGCCACCCCAACGGCAACACCCTCGACCGCGAAGGCCGCCTGATCACCTGTGAGCAGGGCAACCGCCGCGTCACCCGCACCGAACCGGACGGCAGGATCACCGTCATCGCCGACCGCTACGACGGCAAGCGGCTGAACAGCCCCAACGACGCGGTCGTCCGCTCGGACGGCTCCATCTGGTTCTCCGACCCGGACTTCGGCATCACCAACGACTACGAGGGACACCGCGCGCCGAGCGAGATCGGCGCCTGCAACCTCTACCGCGCCGACCCCTCGACCGGCTCCGTCCACCTGGTGGCCGACGGCTTCCTCGGCCCCAACGGCCTCGTCTTCTCCCCGAACGAGAGCGAGCTATACGCCGCCGACACCCGCGCCGGCCACATCCGCGTCTTCAAGGTCACCGACGACGGCACCCTCACGGACGACCGGGTCTTCGCCCCCTGCCCCGGCGTCGACAACATCCGCTTCGACGACGAGGGCCGGCTGTGGGCGGCCGCGATGGAGAACGGCGTCCAGTGCTACGCCCCGGACGGCACCCTGATCGGCCGCGTCCGCGTCCCCGAGCCGGTCTCGAACCTCACCTTCGGCGGCCCCAAGAACAACCGCGTGTTCATCACGGCCACCACCTCGCTCTACTCGATGGTGATGTCAGTGACCGGCCTCCCCCGCGTCCTGTGACGCCGCCGCCTACGCCTACCGGGCGACGAACTGCGTCAGGATCGCCTGCACCTCGTAGATGTCCACGCCCTTGGTGAAGGTCTTCTCGATCGGCGTCGAGCTGCCGGATATCCAGATCTTCAGCTCGGCGTCGAGATCGAAGTGCCCGGCGGTCTCCACGGAGAAGTGGGTGATGCTCCGGTAGGGGATGGAGTGGTACTCGACCTTCTTCCCCGTGATCCCCTGCTTGTCGACGAGCACCAGCCGCCGGTCGGTGAACAGGATCGTGTCCCTGATCAGGAGATAGGCGGCGTGCACCTGCTCGCCGTGCCCCATCAGCCGCGCGTAGTCCCGCTGCGCCGACACCGGGTCGACCGTGTGCGCATTCCCGAACAGTCCCATGAGAGCCCCCGCCCCTAGCTTCGAACGATCTCCCAGAACCGTATCGAGCCCAGCCGCTGCCCCGCGTCCCCCTCCAGAGCCATCCCGCCCCTGAGTACCTCCGGGGGATTCCCTCCTCCTTGGTGAGGAGGCCGACCGGTTGCCGCGTCTCACTGCTGCACGCGGAAACGCGAGAGGCCCCGGACTTTCGTCCGGGGCCTCTGGCCTGCTGTGCACTCGGCAGGATTCGAACCTGCAACCTTCTGATCCGTAGTCAGATGCTCTATCCGTTAAGCTACGAGTGCTTGGGCTTCCCGGGGTTTTTCGCCCCGTTGGCCTTGCGAGAACAACAATACATGGACCTCGCCGGGACGCGAAATCCATTAGCCAAACCACTCCTGACCTGCGGAAACGCTCTGGACGTAGATCGTCCGGATGACTTGGCGCGAAGGGGAGGAGGGGCCGTGCGGCCCCGGTTGGGGCAGGGCGATCGGCACCCCCGGGCTCCCACCGGCTCACACCGCCTCCTACCGGCCTTCGTCGGCATGGACGGCACCGGAAACGCATCGAAGCCCCGGTCCGAAAGGACCGGGGCTTCGACGAGGTGCGGAGGCGGAGGGATTTGAACCCTCGATGGGGTGTAAGCCCCAAACCGCATTAGCAGTGCGGCGCCATAGACCGGACTAGGCGACGCCTCCAGCTCACCCCCGCGTACGAGGGTGCGTGCAGATGATGACACAGGCGCAGGGCCCCTCACCAATCCGCTCCCACGGTACTAGGAGCGGCGGCCCGAGGGCAAAGCCTTAAGACCGCGCGATACGGGCGTCGGGACGGAACGTAGGAGCGCCGCCGTCGTTGGGCAGGCGTACGACGTACGGACGACCTGGAGTGCCCCATGCTGCGTCTCGCCGCCTTCGCCGTCACCTCAGCCCTGGCCGCCGCGGCCGCCGGGCCGCTGCCGCCGCTGCCCCTCGGGCGGCTGCTGGGCGGTCCCGACAGCCTCACCATCGCCATGGCCGACACCGGCAACCGCAGGCTGGACCGCGAGTACCTGCTCGAGTGCGACCCCGTGGGCGGCGACCACCCCTGGCGGGAGCAGGCCTGCGCCAAGCTGCACAAGCTCGCCTCCGAGGGCAAGGACCCCTTCGCCCCCGTCTCCAGGCGTCAGATCTGCAGCATGAAGTACGGGGGGCCGGCCACCGCCCGGATCACCGGGACCTGGCAGGGGCGCAAAGTGGACGCGACCTTCCGGCGCACGGACGGATGCGAAATCAGCCGTTGGGACGAGTTGGAACCTCTGCTTCCGACTGGGCGTTCCTGACCTGGGAGGATGCGCGGCGCGGGCGATATGCACCGGACTTCGGCCGTCCCACCGCGGGGCTGTGCCCTTAGACTCCTCCCGTGACATGCCGGTAGTTGTGGTCAGGGAGGAAGCTCGTCGTGAGCAGCAGGCCATCCCGAGGCGCTGCTCGCCTCGCAGCAATACTCGACGCCCTTCCCGACGCGCTGTTGCTCGTCAACACCAACGGCACGGTCGTCAACGCCAATTCGATCGCCCTCGAGGCCATGGAGAGCCCCGGAACCGGGCTCGTCGGCCGGGGCGTGCTCGACCTCCTGCCCGAGTTCGACTCCAAACTGATCCCCGGCTCCATGCGCCGGCCCGGCGAGGACGAGGGCGGCCGCGCCAGGCCCAAGCGGATGGTCGCGCGCCGCACCGACGGCTCCGAGTTCCCCGTCGAGGTCACCGCGGCCCATCTCGACGGCCGCGACGCCTACCGCGAGCCGCAGCCCTCCTACACGGGTGACGAGCTGCTGATGCTCGTCGTACGGGACCTCTCCCAGACCGTGGACACCGAGGCCGAGCTGGCCCGCTCCCAGCGGCAGACCGAGATGATCCTGCGCGCCGCCGCCGAGGGCGTCGTCGGCACCGACACCGACGGACGGGTGGTACTGGTCAATCCCGCCGCCGCCCAGATCCTCGGCTACCGGGCCACCGACCTCGGCAACCGCGAACTGCACGGCCTCGTCCAGCACTCGCGCGCCGACGGCTCGCCGTTCCCCTTCGACGAGTCCCCGCTCGCCGACACCCTGCGCAGCGGCCGCAAGCACCGGGTGCGCGGACAGGTGCTGTGGAACAAGGCCGGCCAGCCGGTCGCCGTCGACCTGACGACCTCTCCCGTGCGGGACGGCGAGCAGCTCGTCGGCGCCGTCATGACCTTCACCGACCGGCGGCCGTACGACGCCCTCGCCGCGCGGCACGCGCAGCTGCTGGCCGTCCTCGGCGACTCGCTGCGCGGGCCGCTGGACGAGCTCCGCGGGGAGCTCGCCACACTCGCCGCCGATGACGCGGGACAGCTGTGGCCCGAGGCCAACCAGCTGCTGCACCACCTGGCCGCCGGGTACTCGCGGATGACCACGCTCGTGGACAACGTGCTCGGCTTCCAGCGCCTTGACGCCGGCAACGACAAGCTCAGCAAGAAGAAGGTCCTGATCAACGGCGTCGTTACGGCCGGCGTCGACGGCGCGGTCGAGCTGATCGGACCGGGCCGCGCGCAGTTCGCCGTCCACGCGCCGACCATCGAGGCCGAGGTGGACGCCGAGCGGGTCGCGACCGCACTCGCCCACCTGGTCGCCGACGTCGCCGGGGTGGACGCAACCGGCAAGACCCGCCAGGGCAGCGGCTACAGCGACTCGACGATCGTCGTGGCCGCCGCGCAGCGGGGCGACGTCGTACGGATCGAGGTGCGCGGGCCGTACGAGGGCGGGAGCCCCGTCCACGAGCCGATCGTGCGGGGGATCGTGGCCGCGCACGGAGGTGTGCTGCAGACGGTGGAGGTGCCGGGCGCGCCCGGCGGGGCGTACGTACTGGAGCTGCCGCTCGGCTCGGGAGCCGGGACGGTGACCCTGCCGGAGCCGGCGGAGGAGCCGGATCCCGCGGCGGGTTCGGACGGGGACGGTTCGGGGGCGGGCGCGGCCCCGGGGAAGGTCTCCGGCGGGCGCCGGGGCCGGCGCGGCGTCGACGCCTTCCTGGAGGACGAGGCCGCGGGCACCGGAGCCGCGCAGTCCGGCCAGGGCGGGGGCGCGCTGGCGCTGCCGTCCGGGCGGCGGCGGGGGGCCGAGGCCGCCGGCACCGAGGCGCAGCCGGAGCTCGCGCAGTCCCCGGTGAACCCGGCGGGGCTGGGCACCGGGCGCCGGCGCGGCCGCGCCGGCGACGGCAGCGGTGAGGGCGGCACCATGCCTGGCGGACCGGGCGGTGTGGTGGCCCCCGGCGGCATCGGCGGCCAGGGCAGCGGCCCCGGCGTCGTCGCGCCCGGCGGCATCGGGGCCCAGGGCGGCCCCGGCGGCGTAGTGGCGCCCGGCGGCATCGCGGGCCAGAACGGGCCGGGTGGCCCCGTAGCGCCTGGCGGCATCGGAGCCCAGGGCGGCGGGCCCGGTCGCGTAGTGGCGCCCGGCGGCATCGCGGGCCAGAACGGGCCCGGCGGCCCGGTAGCGCCCGGCGGCATCGGAGCCCAGGGCGGGCCCGGCGGCGTAGTGGCGCCCGGCGGCGTGGTCGCGCCCGGCGGCATCGCGGGCCAGAACGCGCCCGGCGGCCCCGTAGCGCCCGGCGCCGTCGTCGCGCCCGGCGGCCCCGGTGGTCCCGGCCCCGTCGCGCCCGGCGGGATCGGCGGTCCCGTGCCGCCTCAGGGGACCGGGATGCCCGCGCTGCCGCCCATGCCCTCCGTACCTGTCACCGAGCACCCCGCCGGGCGGCGGCGCGCGCTGGGGCCTGCTGGTCCGGTACAGCCCGGAGGTCCCGTACCCGCCACCGGTCTGAGCCCCGCTCCCACCCGGCCGATCGCTCCCGAGGGCGGCTTCGCGCTGCCCGCCGGGCCCACGCAGGCCCCCGCGATGGCCGGTCCGACCCCCGCCCCCGCCGAAGCGGATGCCGAGGCTCCGGGCGCGGGCGGACGGCGCGGGCGCCGGGTGCTGAGCACGCCCGCCGCCGAGCCCGAAGCGGCGGGCGCCGCCGAGGAACCCGTACCCCCGACCGGGCGGCGGCGTGCGCTGCCCGGCACCCCCGCATGGCCGGTTCCGGCAGCGCGGACGGCGGCCGAGGACGGCGAGTCGGGCCAGGTCGCGCTCCCCGGGGCCCGGCAGCCGCAGGCGACCGCCGCGGAGGGCCAGGCCGGGCAGGCGGCGATCAACGTACGCGCCCTCGGCACCCTCGGCCAGGGCATCTCCGTCGACCCGAACGGCACCGGCACCGCCGCCTCCGGTTCCGGCCGGCGGCGTCGGCTCGCCGAGCCCGCTCCGCAGGGCCGGGCGTTCGCCATAGGAGCGCCCGAGGCCGGCGCCGACGAGGGCCCCGAGCCGCTGGACGGTCCGGGTGGCGCCGTCGAGGTGGTCAACCGGCCCGCGCCCGTACCCGTGGACGACGAGCTTCCGCCCGAGCCGCTGGACAATCCCCGCCGGCTCCTGGTGTGGCCCGCACCCGACGTGCAGACCCAGCAGGCACTCAGCGACCGCGGCTACCGCCCGGTGATCGTGCACTCCCGCGAGGAGGTGGACGCGCAGATCGCCGCGTTCCCCGCCGCGCTGTTCGTGGACCCGCTGACCGGGCCGATCACCCGTACCGCCCTGCAGTCCCTGCGGCAGGCGGCGGTGGCGGCCGAGGTGCCCGTACTGGTCACGGCCGGGCTGGGGCACGCCGCGCGCGAGGCCTCGTACGGAGCCGATCCGGCGGTCCTGCTCAAGGCGCTGGCACCGCGCGACAGCGAGCAGCACCCCTCGCGGGTCCTGCTGATCGAGGAGCGCGACGAGATCGCGGCGGCGCTCACCACCGCCCTGGAACGGCGCGGCCTCCAGGTCGCCCGGGCGGGCGCCGACACGGACGCGGTGGAACTGGCGACGCAGATGCGGCCCAACCTGGTCGTCATGGACCTGATGCAGGTACGCCGCCGGCGGGCCGGGATCGTGGACTGGCTGCGCGCCAACGGGCAGTTGAACCGCACCCCGCTGGTCGTCTACACGGCGACGGGCATCGACGCGGCGGAGCTGCCGAAGCTGGGTTCGGGGGAGAGCGTCCTCTTCCTCGCCGAGCGGGCCACCACGGCCGACGTACAGGGCCGCATCGTGGACCTACTGGCCAAGATCGGCACCAACTAGCCATCCTGGCCCGATGGCCATCATCGACACGACCGAGCACACCGTCCCCGCGGACAACGGGGAGGTGAACCTGCTCATAGCCCGTCAGGTGGAGCCCGGGTACGAGGAGACCTTCGAGGCCTGGGCCCACGGGATCCTGGAGACGGCCGCGGGCTTCCCGGGGCACCTGGGGTACGGCCTGTTCCGCCCGGCGACCGAGGGCGGCCCGTGGTTCCTGGTGCACCGCTTCCGCAACGAGGCGGCGTTCCAACGCTGGCAGGACTCGCCGGAGCGGGCCCAGTGGTTCTCCAACTGCCTGGGTCACCACCACCAGGAGATAGCCCGCCGGGAACTGCACGGCATGGAGACGTGGTTCGCCAAGCCGGGTACGACCCGGCCCGCGCCGCCCCGGTGGAAGATGGCGATCAGCTCGGGGCTGGCCATCTTCCCGATCTCGCTCGTGGGCAACGCGGTGCTCGGACCGTTCCTGGTGGACCTGCCGTTCGTGCTGCGCACGGCCGCCTTCACCGTCGTGTTCAGCACCCTGATGACCTACGTGGCCATGCCCACCGTCAGCAGGCTGCTGCGGCCGTGGCTCACCAAGGGGTGAGCCACGGCCGTCGCCCACACGCGGGTGCCGGTCAGTCGAGCTTCGTGACCTCGAGCTCGCCGTCCGCGTACTGCTTGCGGATCACCTTCTTGTCGAACTTGCCGACGCTGGTCTTGGGCACCTCCGTGATCACCGTCCAGCGCTCGGGGAGCTGCCACTTGGCGATCGACCGGCCGAGGAACTCGCGCAGGCCCGCGTAGTCGACGGTGGCGCCCGCCTTGAGCACGACGGTGGCCAGCGGGCGCTCGCCCCACTTGTCGTCGGGGACGGCGACCACAGCCGCCTCGGCGACCTCGGGGTGCGCCATCAGGGCGTTCTCCAGCTCCACACTGGAGATCCACTCGCCGCCGGACTTGATGACGTCCTTGGCCCGGTCGGTGAGGGTGAGATAGCCGTCGTGGCTGATGACGCCGACGTCACCGGTCTTGAGCCAGCCGTCCGCGCTGAACTTGTCCTCGGGGCGGAACGGCTCACCCTTGGCACCGCCGAAGTAGGCGCCCGCGATCCAGGTGCCGCGCACCTCCAGCTCACCCGCGGACTCGCCGTCCCAGGGCAGGTGGTCGCCGGAGGGGCCGACCAGGCGGGCCTCGACACCCGCGGGGAAACGGCCCTGGGTGATCCGGTACGGCCACTCCTCCTCGGCGCCCAGACCGGCCGGCGGGTGCGCCATCGTGCCGAGCGGGGAGGTCTCGGTCATGCCCCAGGCGTGGCAGAGGCGGACACCGAGCTTGTCGTAGGCCTCCATCAGGGCGGGCGGACAGGCCGCGCCGCCGATGGTGACCTGCTTCATCGAGGTCAGGTCGCGCGGGTTCGCGGTGACCTCGGCGAGCAGACCCTGCCAGATGGTGGGGACGGCCGCCGCGTGCGACGGCTTCTCGCGCTCGATCATCTCGGCGAGCGGGGCCGGCTGGAGGAAGCGGTCCGGCATCAGCATGTTGATGCCGGTCATGAAGGTGGCGTGCGGCAGGCCCCACGCGTTCACGTGGAACTGCGGGACCACGATGAGGGTGGTGTCCCGGTCGGTCAGCCCCATCGACTCGGCCATGTTGACCTGCATGGAGTGCAGGTAGATCGAGCGGTGCGAGTAGGCGACGCCCTTGGGGTCGCCCGTGGTGCCGGAGGTGTAACACATGGCCGCGGCCTGGCGTTCGTCCAGCTCGGGCCAGTCGTAGGTGACCGGGCGGCCCGCGATCAGCTCCTCGTAATCGTGCACGCGGACGTTCAGGCCTTCGAGCACCGAGCGGTCGCCGGCTCCGGAGACGACGACGTGCTCGACGGTCGGCAGGTGCGGCAGCAGCGGCGCGAGGAGCGGCAGCAGGGTGCCGTTGACGAGCACGACCCGGTCCTCGGCGTGGTTGACGATGAAGACCAGCTGCTCGGGAGGGAGCCGCAGGTTGAGGGTGTGCAGGACCGCGCCCATGGAGGGGATCGCGAAGTACGCCTCGACGTGCTCGGCGTTGTTCCACATCAGCGTCGCCAGAACGCTGCCGGGCTCGACGCCCAGTTCGTCGCGCAGGGCGTTGGCGAGCTGGGCGGCGCGGTCGCCGATCTCGGCGAACGTCCGGCGGTGCGGCTCGGCCCCACCGGTCCACGTCGTCACGGTCGACCTGCCGTGAACCCTCCGACCATGCTCCAGAATCCGGCTGATGGTGAGCGGTACCTCTTGCATGGTGCTGAGCACGGGCGTCCTCCCGGTGGGCGCTGTCACTCGTCTCGACGGTGGGAGAATTCTGCGCACGTACCGCGTGGTATGTCACTACGTCTCGGTAGCTTTCTTCGCAGCCGCCGCGGCCGGTGTTTCACGTGAAACATCGCCCGGACCGAGGACGACGCGCAGGGGCTCAGCGGACCAGAGTGAGCTCCGGATCCTCCCGGAGCTTGCCCAGCGCCCGGGAGACGGCGCTCTTGACCGTGCCGACCGAAACCCCCAGGAGCTCGGCGGTCTGCACCTCGCTGAGGTCCTCGTAGTAGCGCAGTACGACCATGGCCCGCTGCCGGTCGGGCAGCCGTGTCACCGCGCGCCACATCGCGTCGCGCAGGGCCTGTGTCTCCGCGGGGTCGGCGGCCGGGAGGTCCTCGGTCTCCGGGAGTTCGTCGCAGCAGAACTCGTCGACCTTGCGCTTGCGCCACTGGGAGGTGCGGGTGTTGACCAGGGCCCGCCGGACGTAGCCGTCCAGGGCGCGGTGGTCCTCGATGCGGTCCCAGGCCATGTACGTCTTGGTCAGGGCCGTCTGGAGCAGGTCCTCGGCGTCGCACGGGTTGGCGGTGAGGGAGCGCGCCGTGCGCATCAGGACCGTGCCGCGGGTCCGGACGTACGCCGAGAACGACGGGTACGGCGTCGGGTTCGAGGCGAGCGTGCACACAGGCGTGGTCATGTGTCCACGCTAGGAGCGCCCGCCCCTCAGGGGATCGGCCGTAAGTGCCGAAGCGGGGTCCGTCTCAGGTTGTAGGAGTGGGGAAAGCCCCACCTCCTGAAGGTGGAGGAGGTGGGGTCCAACCGGCACGAATCCGGGCGTCAGCGGTCGTGCGTCAGCCGTCGTGCGTAGCCCTCGTGCGTCAGCGGTCGGCTCCCAGGATCAGCCCGGAGGTCGGCACCCCTGTACCGGCCGTGACGAGTACGTGCTCCGCCCCCTCGACCTGGTTGACCGAGGTGCCGCGCAGCTGGCGGACGGCCTCGGCGATCCCGTTCATTCCGTGCAGGTACGCCTCCCCGAGCTGGCCGCCGTGGGTGTTGATCGGCAGCGCGTCCGCGGCCACGAAGTCGGCCGCCTCGCCCGGCTTGCAGAAGCCGAACTCCTCCAGCTGCATCAGCACGAAGGGGGTGAAGTGGTCGTAGAGGATGCCGACGTCGATGTCCGAGGGCCGCAGTCCGCTGGTGCGCCACAGCTGGCGTGCGACCACGTCCATCTCCGGCAGCCCGGTCAGGTCGTCGCGGTAGAAGGAGGTCATGCCCTCCTGCCGGCGTCCGGCTCCCTGCGCGGCCGCGGTGATCACCGCGGGCGCGTGCCGCAGGTCCCGGGCCCGCTCGGGCGTGGTCACGACCAGGGCCTGCCCGCCGTCGGTCTCCTGGCAGCAGTCCAGCAGCCGCAGCGGCTCGACGATCCAGCGCGACGCGGCGTGGTCGGCGAGGGTGATGGGCTTGCCGTAGAAGTAGGCGGCGGGGTTGTTCGCGGCGTGCCGGCGGTCGGTGACGGCGACGTGCCCGAAGGCCTCGGGAGTGAGGTTGTAGGCGTGCAGGTAGCGCTGGGCGGTCATGGCCACCCATGACGCGGGGGTCAGCAGTCCCCAGGGCAGCGACCAGCCGAGTGCCGCGCCCTCCGCCGAGGGTTCGCGCTGCTGGACGCCGGAGCCGAAGCGGCGGCCGGACCGCTCGTTGAAGGCCCGGTAGCAGACCACGACCTCGGCGACTCCGGTGGCGACGGCGAGGGCGGCCTGCTGGACGGTGGCGCAGGCCGCGCCGCCGCCGTAGTGGATGCGGGAGAAGAAGGACAGGTCCCCGATGCCGGCCGCCTGCGCGACGGTGATCTCGGGGCTGGTGTCCATCGTGAAGGTGACCATCCCGTCGACGTCGGCGGGGGTGAGACCGGCGTCGTCGAGGGCGTGGTGCACGGCTTCGACGGCGAGCTTGAGCTCGCTGCGGCCCGAGTCCTTGGAGAACTCGGTCGCTCCGATGCCGGCGACGGCGGCCTTGCCGCCGAGCTCGTCGCGGGTGCGGACGCTCATACCGGCACCTCCGCGGTGACCGTCCCCGCCACGTGGTGGCCGATGCCGTTGGCCCCCAGGACGCGGATCTCGACGGTGTTCCCGGCGACGGCGGTGACGGTGCCCGTGAGCGTCATCGTGTCCCCCGGGTAGTTGGGGGCGCCCAGGCGGATGGCCACCTTGCGCAGGACGGCCCGCGGCCCGAGGTGGTCGGTGACGTACCGGCCGACCAGGCCGTTCGTGGTGAGGATGTTCATGAAGATGTCCGGAGAGCCCTTTTCCCGGGCCAGCGCCGCGTCGTGGTGCACGTCCTGGTAGTCGCGGGAAGCGATCGCGCCCGCGACGATCAGGGTGCGGGTGACCGGGATCTCCAGCGGTGGCAGTTCCTCGCCGACCCTCATGGCGACGGTTCCCATGGCTCAGCCCTCCTGCGCCAGCACGGCGCCCAGTTCGGCCAGCAGCTCGCTGCCGCAGCCCAGGTAAGCGTCCAGCTGGCGCCCCCAGAGGAAGTGCCGGTGGACGGGATGGTCCAGGTCGGCGCCCATGCCGCCGTGCAGGTGCTGGCCCGCGTGTACGACGCGCTTGCCCGCCTCCGAGGCCCACCAGGCCGCCGTCAGCGCGTGTTCGCGTGCCGGGAGGCCCTGGTCGATGCGCCAGGCCGCCTCGTACGTGGTGACCCGGATCGCCTCGGTGTCCATGTAGGCGTCGGCCGCGCGCAGCAGGACCGCCTGGTTGGTGGAGAGCGGCCGGCCGAACTGCTCGCGGGTGGAGGTGTACTCCACGGCGCGGGCGAGCGAGCCCGCGCAGACGCCCGCCTGGAGTCCGGCGAACGCGGTCCGTGCGGCCGCGAGGGTCGCTTCGTACGCGTCCTCGCCCCCGAGGCGCTCGCCCTCCGCCCCGGTCAGCGTGAGCCGGCCCGCCGACCACGGGGCGGTGGTCTCCACCGGGGAGCTGCTCACCCCGGGCGCGTCCGTCCGTACGAACCACAGCGCCCGGTCCGCGTCGGGGACCAGTACGTGCGTGGCATCGCGCAACCAGGGCACGGTGGGGGCGGTTCCGGTGAGGCGGCCGTCCTCGGAGGTGATCCGGCCGCGCGCCGGGAAGGCACCGGTGGCGACCGCCTCGCCGGTGCCGAGGGCGGGGAGCAAGCGGGCGCGCTGCTCGGGGCTGCCGTGCGCGGCCACCGGGAGGATCCCGTACGCGCAGGTGGCGGCGTACGGGACCTGTGCGGTGGTGCGGCCCTGCTCCTCCAGGAGCAGGACCAGGCCGAGCAGGCCGATCTCCTCGACGGCGGCGGTCATGCCCGCCGTGGTGAGGGCCTTCCAGAGCTCGGCGTCGCTGCCGGTGCCTGCGGCTCCGAGGCGTTCGTGGGTGGCGAGGTCGCCGAATATCCGGGCGGCGAGGCCGGCCGCGGCGGCCTGCTCCTCGGTGGGGTGGAAGTCCATCAGCCTTCACTCCCGCGGAAGACGGGGAGTTCGAGGTCGTCGTCGACGCGCAGGAACTCCAGCTGGACGGGCATTCCGATGCGGACCTTGTCGTAGGGGACACCGGTGATGTTGCTGATCATCCGGACCCCCTCGGCGAGCTCGACGAGCGCGACCGCGTAGGGAGGGTCGAAGGCCGGGAAGGGCGGGTGGTGCATGACCACGTACGAGAAGACGGTGCCGGAGCCGGAGGCCTCGACGGTGTCCCAGTCCGGGCTCGCGCAGGCATTGCACCCGGGCAGCCACGGGAAGCGGAGGGCTCCGCAGGAGACACAGCGCTGGAGCAGGAGCTTGTGCTCGCGGACCCCGTCCCAGAATCCCTGGTTGTCGCGGTTGACCACCGGGCGGGGGCGCAGGGCCGGCGCCTTCTTCTTCGCCGGGCTGCCGGCGGGCGCGTACTTGAGGATCCGGAAGCGGTGGGTACCGGCGGGTTCCCCGTTCGCGCGGACGTCCATGCGCGTGGTCACGAAGTGTCCCGTGCCCAGCTTGGTCGTCTTGCGCGGGGACACGGACTCGATGACGGCGTCGAAGGTGACGGTGTCCCCGGGACGCAGCGGGCGCAGGTACTCCTGCTCGCAGTCGGTGGCCACCACGGAGGTGAAACCGGCGCCGTCGAGGAGCGCGAAGAGGTCGTCGTAGCAGGACGAGCGGTCCGAGTGGCCGGAGAGCCCGCCCATCGTCCAGGCCTGCAGCATGGTGGGCGGCGCGATGGCGTCCGGGCCGGTGTAGGCGGGGTTGGTGTCGCCCATCGCCTCGCACCAGTGGCGGATCATCGGTTCGTTGACCCGGTCCTTGCCCCGGCCCGCGGTGGCGGCCGGCCGCCCTTCGAAGGCCGCCAGCAGCGCGTGGAACCGGGCCGCCTCCCCGTCGGTTTCGGCCGCCTGCGCCGTCATCGCTTCCTCCCCTTCATGCCGAGCCGCATCATGGCGACGATCTCCCGCTGGACCTCGCTGACTCCGCCGCCGAAGGTGTTGATCTGCGCGGCGCGGTTCATCCGCTCCAGCTCACCGCCCGCGAAGGCCCCGGAACCGCGTACGAGCGCCTCCTCGCCGACCACTTCCTGGCACATCCGGTACACCTCGACGGTGGACTCGGTGCCGAGGAACTTCACCCCGCTGGCGTCACCGGGGGCGAGGGTGCCCGCGCCGACGTCCTGGACGAGGCGCCAGTTCAGGAGGCGTACGGCGGCCAGCCGTGCGTGCGCCTCGGCGAGCCGGGACTGCACCCAGGGCAGGTCCGCCGGCCGCTCGCCGGTGACCGGGTCGGGGGTGCGGGCGTGGCCGAGGGCGTAGGTGTAGAAGTCCTCGGCCTGCATGCCGATGGCGGCGAGGGCCACGCGCTCGTGGTTGAGCTGGTTGGTGATCAGGCCCCATCCGCCGTGCTCGGGGCCGACGAGGTTGCCGGCGGGCACGCGGACCGAGTCGTAGTACGTCGCCGTGGTGGTGAGCCCGCCGACGGTCTCGATGGGGGTCCAGGAGAACCCCGGGTCGTCGGTGGGCACCAGGATGATCGATATGCCCTTGTGCTTGGGGGCTTCGGTGTCCGTGCGGCAGGCGAGCCAGATCCAGTCGGCGTTCTGGGCGTTGGAAGTGAAGATCTTCTGCCCGTCGATCACCCAGTCGTCGCCGTCGCGGACGGCCCGGGTGCGCAGCGAGGCGAGGTCGGTGCCCGCCTCCGGCTCGGAATAGCCGATGGCGAAGACGATCTCGCCATTGAGGATGCGGGGCAGGAAGTAGTCCTTCTGCTCCTGCGTCCCGTACTTCATCAGGGTAGGGCCGACGGTGTTGAGCGTGACCATGGACACGGGTGCGCCGGCCCGGTAGGCCTCGTCGAAGAAGACGAACTGCTCGTCGGGGCCGCGGCCCTGTCCTCCGTAGGCGACGGGCCAGCCGAGGCCGAGCAGGTCGTCGGCGCCGATGCGGCGCAGCAGTGCGCGCTGGCGGGCCGGGTCCTCGGGAACCCCGTCCGGCAGCAGGTCCTGGAAGTACTTCCGCAGTTCGGCGCGGAGCCGCAACTGGCCTTCGGTCGGGGCGAGGTGCACGGCGCTGGCCTCCCGGCATCACAACATCGAGTAAACCTGACTGTCCGTCAGATTCACCATCGATGTCAAGGTCGGAAGACGAGCCGCTGCCGCACTCGCGGGGAGACGCACGCGAGGGCGCCCGCACTACCGGACCCCAGCCGGTCCGGTCGTACGGGCGCCCTCAACAGTCGGTGCGGCTCAGGCCGCGGCTACCACCAGGGGTGGAAGTTGACCGCCACGTTGGACTGGTGGATCGCGGTGAACGCCGAGCCGTTGACCTGCGCGGTGTTGTTCTGGTTGGACGCTCCGGAACCGGTGGCCACCTGCTGCGAGGTGGAGGAGTTGCCGTTGTTGTCGCCACCGACGCCGCTGCCGATGATGCTGGCGACGCTCGCATTCGATCCGTCGTTCGCGAAGGAGCCGTTGTCGGCCGATGCCACGCCGCCGAAGAGGGCGACGGCGAGCGGGAGAGCGGCGACGGCGGCGATGACGCGGGCGGTACGGATGCTTGCCATGTGTGAATCCTCCAGAAAACCGAAGTGGGAGTTGCTCCAAGGCAGTTGGCCGACCGCCTCGGTCGTTCCGTGTGGTGACGACGTCGCGAGACCAGAGTTGCCCACCGAATCCCCGGCGAACCACCCCGGAGTCTGCGATTCCCCCTCAAGCATGACCAACTCCGGATAAACCCAATTCGCGCCCCCTGCGCCGCAGGTCAGCACCGCGGAACCCGCCGAAACCCTTGCGGCACAAGGGATGAAGCGTTCAGCCAGGAACGCCCGCCCGGACATGCCGAAAAGGGCCGCTCCGTCCGGGAACCCCACCGTCTCCCGGGCCTGCGGCCCTGCAATACCAGGTTTCACGCCCCCTGCACGCCCCCGGCGCCCGCCGGGGCGACTGCGCGGTACCGCACTACGCCGCGAGCGCGAGCCCGTCCCGGGCGTCGACGGCTGCGGGGACGGCATCGGGGGCCGGTGCGGGTGCGAACGCGGCAGCGCGTGCGACGGCGAAAGCGGCACCCATGGCAGCGGCGGTGGTGGACCGGCGGACGGACGGCGACTTGCCGTGGGCCTCCGCGTGGATCCGCTGCTTGATGGTCGGCGGGAGCGAACCGCCCCGCATCATCTGCCGCCAGCTCCGCCGCGCCTGGACACCCACCCGGCGCACGGCGCCGGCCGGGGAGGTGGGGGCGGCGGGAGCAATAGCGGAGGCGAGGGCCGGGGCGGCCTTGCCGACGAGCCCGAGGGAGCCGAGGAGCGCCACGAGGGCGGCGAGGACGGAAGTCCAGATCGACAGGATGACGCTGCGCTGAGCCATGACGGGGTCCCTCATTTCGCGATGTTCCGACGGGCGGATCTGCATACATTCGTCATGATGCGGACGCAACCGCACGGCTCCCACGACCCGCGCCGATCTTCCGACAAACACCACCCAAAGGGCCCATAGCCTCTTTCCGGGGCCCCACCCGCACCCGGAAATCGGGTCGCGCACCCCGCCCTCCGCCTCGAAGAATCCAAGCCATGGGAACGGACATGTACGGGTACATCGAGGCCCGGTGGGACCGCTGGCTGGACGAGGACGACCGCGAGTGGTACGCGGCGATCGACATCGCGCACCTCTACAACGGCCGCTCCTACCTCGCCTTCGGGTGCCTCTTCGGCGTACGCGACAGTACGTTCCGCCCTCTGGCCGCAGATCGCGGCCTGCCCCCGGACATCTCGAAGGAGGCCCGGGCCGAGTTCGGCGACGAGCGTTACGGCGACTCCTGGATCACCTGGGCGGAGCTCTCCGCAACGGACTGGGACGAGCCTGCGACCGAGGTCGACGATTGCGTCCTCGAGTACCGCCGCGATGCCGAGGGCGCCTGGGAGATGTACGGCCGGAATTCGAACCTCGGCCGCTTCGCCGAGCTCTCCGGCATCACGGACCCGCACACCCTGCGCCACGCGGGCCGCAGCCACCCCGAGGGCACGGAGTGGCACGACGGCGACCGCCTCTTCCGCATCGGCCGCCTGCGGCGCAAGGACGCCGTACCGGACAGCGACTGGGAGCCCCTCTGGTCGGTGATGCGCACCCTGGCGGCCATCCACGGCGACGATGCCGTCCGCCTGGTCGTCTGCTTCGGCTGAGCCGGGACGGACGAAGGGGTGTCCCAGACCTGGGACACCCCTTCTGATCAGCGCGTTCTCTGACCTGTGGCGGTGGGTGTGGGATTTGAACCCACGGTGACTCGCGCCACGACGGTTTTCAAGACCGTTCCCTTAGGCCGCTCGGGCAACCCACCCTCGCCCCTGCCGGTCAGCGGCGGAGCGGGCACCAGAGTACCGGCTGTCGGGGGTATCGGGGGCGGCGTTGTCGGCGGGGGGCCGGGCGGGTTCGCCGGTCAGGACGTCTGGGCCTTGTCGTAGGCCGCCTTGGCCTCGTTGCCGAAGTACGGGCCGTACATGCGGTTCGGCAGGAAGTTGTAGCCGAAGCTGTTGACCGAGACCTGCGTGCCCAGGCCCGTGGCCTCGTTGAAGTCCTGGAACCAGGGGCCGCCGCTGGAGCCGCCGGTCATGTTGCACGACAGGCTGTGGTCCTTGGTGAGCAGGAAGTCCTTGCCGCTGTTGCCGCTGCAGTAGACGAGCTTCGTGCCGTCGTACGGGGCGGCCGCGGGGAAGCCGAACGAGTACATCCTCTTGTTGTAGCCGCCGTTGAAGAGGATTCCCTGTGCTCCGACGACCTGGCTGAGGGTCTGGCCGTTCTGGGGCGCGACCACCGCCAGTCCGACGTCCATGTTCATGTCCTCGCTCGCCGCCCACTGGTCGGTGGCGAAGGTCTTGGTGGCCGACCACTGGCCATAGGGAGCGTTGCCGTTGTTGTACGCGGGGACGAAGACCCAGTTCGTGTGCCAGGCGCCCTGGTACTTCACGCAGTGGCCGGCCGTGATGACCGTGCTGCCGTTGGCGCTGGTGATCGAGTCACCGGAGCAGGAGGCGGTCCGGTCCCCCATGGTGAAGAAGACCCGGCCGGAGGTCTTCACGACCGCGCCGCCGCCCGTCCAGGCGCCGCCCGCCTGCGGGAATGCAGTGGGGGAGGCCCCGAGGGAGGCCACGGAAGCGGCGGTCGGGGCGATGCGCGTGGGGGCGGCCGCCGTGGCCGCAGCGGTACGGGACCCGCCCGGAGCCGCCGTGACGTCGAGCGGAACGGCCGCACGCATCCGCTCGGCGGTCCAGAAGCCCGCGGTGTGCTGCTGCCGGAAGGACGCCGGGGCGTCCGCCGCGACCGAGGGAGTGGCGGCCGTCAGGACGCCCGCGATCAGGGCGCCGGCCGAGAGCAGCACGGACAAGGCGGTTCGATGACGATTCACGCATGACTCCTTCTGCCGTGCCCGGGAGCGACGTGGCCGCCGGGCAGGGTGGGGGTGAAGAGCGGTCGGTGCGGATCGGTTGTTCGAGTTGCCGGGAGGAGAGTGGCACGGGCGGGTCGCGATGTCAGCGGGCAGTCGGAACGTTCGGTCGGTTCCGGCCACGAAATGGCCAACTCCCCGCTGCTACATGGTGAGAAGCACGCCTCCGTACGAGACGCCCGCGACCACCAGCCACGCCCCGAGCCCCAGGACAGCGGCCCGCCCGCCCGTCCGTGCCAGTGTCGGCAGGTGGACCGCGCTCCCCAGTCCGAACAGCGCCGCCGCGAGCAGGGCCTCCTGCGCCGTATGCGCCCAGTCCAGCGCCACGGCAGGCAGCACTCCCGTCGCACGCAGCGCGGCCGCCGCCAGGAAGCCGGCCACGAACAGCGGCACGGGGGCCGGCCGGCGCCCCGAGGACGTACGCACCCCGCGCCGGCGCGCCCGTACGGAGAAGGCCACCGCCGCGACCAGCGGCGCGAGCAGCGCCACGCGCATCAGCTTGACCAGCACCGCCTCCCCCAGAGCACCCGGGCCCGCGGTCTGCGCGGTGGCCACCACCTGGCCGACATCGTGGACGCTCGCGCCGACCCACCTGCCGAAGGCCGGGTCGGAGAGCCCCAACGGCCCCTGGAGCAGCGGCAGGACCGCGATGGCGAGGGTTCCGCACAGCGTGACCAGGGCCACCGAGGCGGCCACGTCCTCCTCCTCGCTGCCCGACACCTCGCTCACCGCGCCGATCGCCGAGGCCCCGCAGATCGAGTAGCCGGTGGCGATCAACAACGGCTGATCCCCAGGGAGTCCGAGGCGCCGCCCCAGCCAGAGCGTGCCGAAGAAGGTGGCCCCGACCACCCCGGCGACCATCGCGACGGTCCCCCAGCCCAGCCTCAGCACCTGGCCCAGCCCCAGACCGAGCCCGAGCAGGACGATGCCGATACGCATGAGGCGCCGGCCCGCCAGGGACAGGCCCGGGCGGGCGGTGCCCCGTGCGTAGGACCGCAGGCCGGGGAGGTGGGCCACCGCGATGCCCAGCACCACGGACGCGGTCAGCATGGGCACGGCGGGCAGGAGGCGGTGCACGGACCAAGCCGCCAGCGCTCCGCCCCCAGCCATCGCCAACCCGGGCCAGGGAGTGGACGTTTCACGTGAAACATGCCCGACTGCCACCCGCTGCGGGCGGTGAAGGAGCGCCATCAGTCGACGGGAAGCTGGTAGACGCGGCGGATGCTGGTGCCCAGACGGGACACGTCCGCTCCGTACACGTGCAGGGATATGGCCTTTGAGACACAGGAGTTGCGCACCTTGTGGATGTCGCCGGGCGGCGCGAATCCGCAGACCTCTCCGGCTACGTTGACCACGTCCTCGGTGGCCACCAGCCGGGCGGGACCGGTGCCCGGCGCCAGCCGGAAACGGCGTTCGCTCTCCTCCCCCTGGTGCACCCCGGCCACGCACCACGACACGTGGTCGTGGATGCAGGTCTCCTGACCGGGCAGCCACACCAGCGCCACCACCGAGAAGCTGCCGTCGGACTCGGCGTGCAGGATGTGCTGCCGGTACCGCTGCGGGTCGCCCTCGCACTGCGCGGGCGTCAGCAGGTCGGGGGCGCCCAGGTGCGGGGCGACCCGTTCGCCGACGAGGTAGGCGGTCAGGTCCGGGGCCAGCCCCCGCTCCACGACCGTGCGGATCTCACTGACGAGGGCGGCCATCCTCGTGGTGGTGCGGGCCGGCGTGGTGGTGGTCATGCTGGCAGCGTCCTGCCGCCGACCCATCACGTCCAACGACAGTTCTCACCCGAAATCCCAAGCACTGCTTATGGGTTGGCAGCGGCCCGGTCAGCAGCCGACCCGGTTCGCCGCGACCCGCTTGAGCGCGCCGAGAACCACGGACGTCGCCGGGATGCGCAGGTGGTCCCGGTACACGTAGGCCGAGATGTGGCGGCGCGCGGCCGGCTCCAGCGCCCGCCCGCAGACCTTGCTGAGCGAGAGCGAGGGCAGGACCAGCGCGGGCATCATCGCCACACCCAGGCCCTGGGCGACCAGGCTCTGCACGACCAGGTTGTCGTCGGTCGCGAAACGGACGTCGGGCACGAAACCCAGCTCCGCGCACTCGTGCAGCAGGTTGGCCCGGCAGCGCGGGCAGCCGGCGATCCACCGCTCCTCGGCGAGGTCGGCGAGGTGCACGGCCCTGCGCCGGGCCAGCGGGTGCCCGGTGGGGAGCAGTACGGTCAGCTGGTCCTCCAGCAGCCTGACCTCGGTCACCTCGTCCGGGATCTCCTCGTGCAGCCCCGGATACGTGAAGGCCAGGGTGATGTCGCACTCCCCGCGATCCAGTCGGCGCAGCGAGTCCGGGGGCTCTCCCTCCAGCAGCTCGACCTGCACGCCGGGGTGGTCCTTGGCCAGTCCGCTGAGGGCCTCCGGGACCAGGGTGGCGTTGGCGCTGGGGAAGCCGCAGAGCCGTACCCGCCCGGTGCGCAGACGGGCGTACGCCTTCAGCTGTGCCTCGGCGGCGGAGAGGCTGCCGAGGATCGTCTCGGCGTGCCGGGACAGGGATTTCCCGGCCTCGGTGAGCTGCATCTTCCGGCCCACGCGGGTGAACAGCGGGGTGCCGACGGCGCGTTCCAACGCCTTCATCTGCTGGGTGATGGCGGGCTGGGTGTACCCCAGGACGCGCGCGGCCGCCGAGTAGGAACCGGAGGCGACCACTTCGTGGAACGTCCGTATGTGCCGGGAATCGAACACCAGCGAAGCATAAGCGGACGTTGGGAGGGGCCGTAGGCGGAATCCCGCCTACGGCCCCTCTTCATCAGGCCCATCGGGCCCGTCAGCCCATCGGGCCATCGGGCCCGTCAGCCCGGCAGGCCCACCGGTCCCTGCCGCTGCAGCGGCCCCTCGGTGCTACTTGTCGCCGACCCGCGAGCCGAGCGTGATGTCCACCGTGGTCGGCTTGCCGCTGCGCAGGTAGGTGAGCTTCACGGTGTCGCCGGGCTTGTACGTCCAGATCATGCTGATCAGGGTCGGGCCGCTGTCGACGGGCTTGCCGCCGAACTCGGTGATCACGTCGCCGGGCTTGAGGCCCGCCTTCCCGGCGGGGCCGTTCGGGTCGACCAGCTCGTTGGCGGCCGCGCCCTGCTCGGAGATCTTGGCGCCCTCGGCCTTGGCCTGGAGGTCCACCGAGACCGAGATCACCGGGTAGACCGGCTTGCCGGTCTTGATCAGGGACTCCGCGACGTTCTTGGCCTGGTTGATCGGGATGGCGAAGCCGAGGCCGATGGAACCGGCCTGGCCGCCGCCGAAGCCGCCGTTGCCGGCCGACTGGATGGCGGAGTTGATCCCGATGACGGCACCGCGCCCGTCGAGCAGCGGACCGCCGGAGTTGCCGGGGTTGATCGAGGCGTCGGTCTGGAGCGCGCTCATGTAGGAGTTCTTGCCGCCGGAGCCGTCACCCGAGGCGACGGGCCGGTTCTTGGCGCTGACGATGCCGGTGGTGACCGTGTTCGACAGGCCGAAGGGCGCACCGATCGCGATGGTCGGGTCGCCGACCGCGACGTTCTCGGAGTCGCCCAGCGCCAGCGGCTTGAGGCCGGCCGGCGGGTTCTTCAGCTTGAGGACGGCCACGTCGTAGCCCTGCGCCCGGCCGACGACCTCGGCCTCGTACTTCTTGCCGTCGGAGAACGTCGCGGAGAGCTTGCCGCCGTTGGCGGCGGAGGCCACCACGTGGTTGTTCGTGAGGATGTGGCCCTGCTGGTCGTAGACGAAGCCGGTGCCGGTGCCGCCCTCGCCGTCGCCGGCCGAGGCCTCGATCGTGACGACGCTGGGCAGCGCCGCGGCGGCCAGGCCCGCGATCGAACCGGCCTCGCGCTTGACGTCCTTGGGGGTGTTGCCGGCGGAGATCGTGGTCGAGCCGGTGCCGTTGTTGCTGCGGTCGGCGGCCCAGTAGCCGACGCCGCCGCCGATGCCGCCCGCGATCAGGGCCGCCACGAGCACGCCCGCGATCAGGCCGCCCCTGCCCTTCGGCTTGCCCGTGGGGGTGCCGTCCGCCACCGGAGGAGCCCCCCAGCCTCCGTGGCCGCCCTGGCCGCCACCCACGCCGTACGCGGGCACGGCGGGCGGCGCCGGCGGCCAGACCTCCGCGCCGTGCGCGGCCGGAGCGGGGGCGACGGGGGCCTGCTCGTAGCCCGGTGCGTGGGCCGCGGGAGCCTGGCCGTACCCCGCGGCGGGGTGCGGCGGAGCCGCGGCCGGCGGGGTCGGCGGGAGCTGCTGGGTGTGCTCGGTGCCCGGCGCCGGGGCGGTGGGCGGGAGCTGCTGGGTCACCGGCTCGGTCGCGGGCATGGCCGCGGGAGCAGCCGGGACGGGCTCAGTGGCCGGGGCCGTCGGCGGCGGGTCGGCGGGCTGCGGGGCCGCCGCGGACTCCGCCGCCTGGGTCTCGGAGGCCTGAGCAGGTGGGGCGGACGGGGCCGCGGGGGGCTTGGGGGCCGCGGTGCCCTCGTTCTCGGTGCTCACAGCGCTCTCTCCTCGTCACACACGGCTTCAGAAATCTTCGGCACATCTCGTGCAGTCGGTCCGACTGAACGTTCGACTGGCCTCACAAGTTCCTGGGCAAAGCCTTTCCCATCACCCGTCAGAGCACTGTAAGCCGGACCTGTGCATCCCTCCCCATTCTTTATATCCGACATTTTGGGCGCATCCGCAGGTCTGGACCTCGACGTCCAGGGCCCCCTCGGTGGCACCATGACCCGGTGACCCACGCAACGCCGCACCCCATCCAGGTCGTCGCCCACCGGGGCGCCTCGGAGGACGCGCCCGAGCACACGCTGGCCGCCTACCGCAAGGCCATCGACGACGGCGCGGACGCCCTCGAATGCGACATCCGGCTCACCGCCGACGGCCACCTCGTCCTGGTGCACGACCGCCGGGTGAACCGCACCTCCAACGGCCGCGGTGCCGTCTCCGCCCTGGAGCTCGCCGACCTCGCCGCCCTCGACTTCGGCTCCTGGAAGGACCGCGAGGAGTCCCCCGACTGGGACGCGGACCCCGAGCGCACCTCCGTCCTCACCCTGGAACGGCTCCTGGAGCTCGTGTCCGACGCCGGCCGACCGGTCCAGCTGGCGATCGAGACAAAACACCCGACACGCTGGGCCGGACAGGTGGAGGAACGCCTCCTCTTCCTCCTCAAGCGCTTCGGCCTGGACACCCCGCCCGCGGAGGGACCCCACCCGGTCCGCGTCATGAGCTTCTCGGCGCGCTCCCTGCACCGGGTCCGGGCGGCGGCCCCCACGATCCCGACCGTGTACCTGATGCAGTTCATCTCGCCCCGCATGCGGGACGGACGGCTGCCGGCGGGCGTCCGCATCGCGGGCCCGGGGATGCGGATCGTGCGCAACCACCCCGGCTACATCCGCAAGCTGCAGAGCGCGGGCCACTCCGTACATGTATGGACCGTGAACGATCCCGGAGACGTTCAGCTCTGCGCTGATCTCGGCGTGGAAGCGATCATTACGAACAGACCCCGTCAGGTTCTGTCCCAACTGGGCCGCTGACGTCCCTATTTGCGCACTCACCCCCCGCATCCCATCCGTAACAGGGTGTGCACCGGCGCATCCGCTCCGCATTCGGCCGGTACGAATGCGTCAGAGGGCCGCGCTCCGGCGGTTTCCGGTCCAGGCCATTGGGGCATCCAGACCATGCGTGGGGCTAAGGAGGTTCCGGGGGTGGCGTTGGTGGTGGCACAGGAAGTGCCCACGTCGTCGTGCATGGATGTACGCCATGGTCCTGCGGGTGTGGGCGAGGCGAGACACCGGATGCGTGAACAACTACGCATCAGCGGGGTGTCCGAATCGGTCGTGGACGATGCCGTACTGATCCTTTCCGAACTGCTCAGCAACGCCTGCCGACACGGCAGGCCGCTGGGCTCTCGGGAAGCCGGGGACGGGGAGATACGCGCCGCATGGCGCTTCGACACAGCGGGGCGATTGACGGTCGAGGTCACGGACGGGGGCGGGCCCACTCGCCCCGTTCCGGCCACGCCCTCGGTCACCGCGCGCGGCGGCCGCGGGCTGAACATCATCAGCGCCCTCGCGCAGGACTGGGGTGTCCGGGACGGAGCGGCGGGTGAGGTCACCGTGTGGGTGATCGTTGCCTGTGGGCCCCGGCACGACGATTTCGCTACGCGCGTTGCGGCCCCGGCGATCGACTTCAGCACCGCCTTCGACGATCTCGATCTCTGAAGGCGCCACACGGTCCGCATACGACACGGAGCGACACCACAGGCGACGAGAAGCGGCCTGACACGGAACGACACGACAACCGATCGACACAACAGAAGACCAACAGAACACCGCTCGAAGACAACTGGACCACGCGGGAAGAGACAAGCGGCCGTCCGGGAGCGCACGCCGACCGTGCTCCCGGCCGTACCCCACCGGTTCCGGCGGTACGAACGGCTAGGCTCGCGCCCAGACACGACGCCGTACCGCCGCAACCGGGAGACACCCACGATGGCCAAGAAGCGCCCCGCAGCCAAGACTGCAAAGCCGCAGCTCGACAACGGCGAAATCCCCGTGGTGGGCGCCCGCGAACCCTGTCCGTGCGGATCCGGGCGCCGCTACAAGGCATGCCACGGCGCGGCCGCCGCGCACGCCGTCACCGAGCACGTACGGCGCCCCTTCGAGGGCCTGCCGGGTGAATGCGACTGGGTCGCGCTGCGCGAACTCGTGCCCGCGGCCACCGTGCCGCTGACCCTCAAGGGCGGTCTGCCCGAGGGTGTCCCCTCCGTGACGCTGGTGACCGTACTGCCCATGGCCTGGCCGGCGCTGCGCCGCGAGGACGGTTCCGTCCTGCTCGGCCTGCAGAACGAATCCTCCAGCGGGGACCTCGGCCGCGATCTGGCCGACACCCTGGAGCGTGCTCTCGTGGCGGAGCCGGGTACGCCCGTGGCGGGCCGCCGCGTTCCCGCCGAGGGGCCGCGACTTCAGGACCTCCTGGACGCCGACGGCGGTTTCGAGCCTGTTGTCCACACCGGCTTCGAATTCTGGATTCCGGAAGCGGAGAGCGCTCAGAACGCCTCCCCGGAGATCGCCGCCTCGCTGGAGCGCGCCAACGCCGCCGCCATTCCCACCGTCAAGCTGACCGGTGTGGACGCGGCCTACTGGTGCGAGACCCCGGACAAGAACCACCTGCGCTGGGTCATGCCGCACCCCGAGGAGAAGCTGCTCGACGCCCTGGCGCGGCTGCACGCGGCCGGCACCTCCTCGCTCGGCGAGGGCACGAAGCTCGTCGGTTCCTTCCGCGCGCACGGCCTGATGGTCCCCGTCTGGGACCTCCCCACCGGAGTCACCGCGGAGGACGTGGAGAAGCCCGCCGCGGAGTTCGCGGAGCGGCTGGCCGGGGCCCTGGCCACGGACGCTCCGTTGACGCCGGAGGAGCGCCGGGCGCGCGGCGGGCTCACCAACCGCCAGGTGACCCTCAGCTGACGCACCCCCTCCGCGATCGCCGCGGAGCCGGTGACAGGAGTCACAACTCCCGCTAACCGTCTGCAAATCGGTGTCTGAATATCGGAGATCGAATTTGCGAACAGGCGATCTCTTGTTACCGTTCTTGTAGCCCGGTCGCTGGTGCATCCCCCGTCGCCAGCGACCGGGCCCTTGTTTTTCGGCGGTGCTCAACCGTCGCCCGGCGCCGGTGAGTTGCTCCCGGACCGCAGCAACAGACGCCCTTCATCATCCGGAACTGCAAATTCCGCAACGGCCGAGTAGCTGTCCGCAGGCCCCGAAGAGGCCTCTTTCGGCGTCTCGCACAAACCCGGTTCGTCCCCGGCACCCACCACGCACCGGATCTGCACGGTGCGGCCCGCCGGCCCCATCACCGTCAGCACGGCATCCAGTGCACGGCCGCTGGTGTTCCGGTAGTAACTGCGGCCCCACGTCTGCCCCCCGCCCGCCAGCACGCAGGTCTGCGCCTCCACCCCGTGGGGCGAGGACAGTTCGGGTCCGCAGCGCGCGTCGGAACGCGGCGCGACGGACGGACCGGACCGCTGCCCGGCGGCACCGGGTGCCGCGTCGCGGGGCGCTCCTCCGGAAGACCCATGAGATCGGGAAGAGCCCTTCGAGGAGTCCGAAAGGCCCAGCGTCGAGAACAGGCCGCCGCCTTTTCCGTCGTCCTGACCGGCGGAATCCGGCCCGGCGATCGCTCCCGCGAGTGGGAGGGACAGGATGATCAACACACCGGCGCCGATACCGATCAGGCGGAGATTCATTCGCCGAAGATAGCGACGCGGGAATGGGGCCCGGAGATCCCCGCGCCCAATTCCCCTGGAAACCCGTCCCGCTGGCACCCGTACGAGTGATCAGTACGCAAGTCGGCTGCCGCCGCCGGGTGCTCCGCTGCTCGCCTCGACCAACGCGTCCACGACCGCCTCGACCTCGGGCAGCCAGAGGTCACTTCCCGCTCCCGGCTCCCGCTCCCAGCGGACCCGGCCACCGCTGGACGCGGCAGAGGGCGGCAGCAGCACGTAGCCGCCCTCGCCGTGGAAACGCAGCGAGGAGGGCACATGGTCCTTGGCGTACAGGAGTTCACCGAGCCGCTCCAGCGAATACGGCGCCACCAGCACCGACCACCGCGTCGGCGTGGCAACGACCGGCCCCAGCCGCAGCCCTTGGGCGTCCAGCCGTACGAGCGCACGCGCCGCGGCGCCGGCCGGCAGGCTCACCGCGCACGGGGCGGCCCCGCCGGTGGCCAGGAGCACGGGAGCGCCGGGCCGCCGCGTCCACCACCAGGCCACCATCCGGGCGTCGGTGGTGGCGGCGAGCAGTCCCGGGTCGAAGGGGTGCGCGCCGGGAACGACGCAGTCGGGGTCGGGGCAGGCACAGCGTGAACCGTCCGCGGCGGAACGGCCGACGCCGGGCAGGACGGGCCAGTGCCGGACCGTGGCGCAGTGGAGCGCCGCGTCGAGGAGGGACCGCGGGGCACCGGCCGGCTCTGCCTGGTCGGGGCGCAGGGATCGAAAGCGGTCGCGGAGCCGCTGGAGACGCCTTCCGAGGATCTCGCGCATGAGCGCTCGTTCCTTTCCGTTGAACGCCGAGGGCCACATCACACCACGTAACCGGTGTCTCACCACACGTACACGTTTCGCGTCACTGTCCACCAGAAGCAGGTTCACACGGTTCGTGCAGTCGTCTTACGGGTCCATCAAACGTCCGGCGGGCATGGAGCGCGACCCGCGCCGGTACCGAGACCGGCTGCCGCCGCTAAGGACGGCGACCCGCGCCGGGCGGTTCCAACTGGCCCCGGGCGCTACCGGTTACGTACCCGGGCCTCTTGCCCGGCCCGTCCAGTCGATCGTAAAAACCGTCCGGTTCCAGCTTTTTCCGGCCAAGTTCTAGCCTTGGCCGGACAGTGAGTTGCCGCCTCACGGACACCAGGATTCCCACCTGGGCAATGCTGGACATGGATCCGTGTGTGCGTGTAGATGTGGATTCCTTGATGGCGACGCAGCACGATCTGGGGGTTTGCGATGCTATATGGCGAATCGCACCAGGTGGAAAGGCGGACGCCATGAGCGCTCCGCATCTGCCGAAAGTGGCTGGAATCGATCCAGCAGTTACCGCGTCACCGCACACTGCTGCGCCCGCACCCGCGCGGACCACCCCCGCCCAGGCCGCGCCGCCCGCCCCGGCCGCCCCGGGCAGCCTCATCCAGGACCGGCTCGCGGGCATGGTCTCGGACCTCACCACCCTCCACGAGCTCACCGAGCGCCTCGCCCGGACCAGCCGTCTCGACGACTCGCTCCACGAGTTCCTGCGGGCCGGAGCCTCCCTCGTCGGCGCTCGCCGCGGACTGGTCGTGCTGGAGCCCTCCGACGGACTCGGCCCCACCACCACGATCGGCCTCGGCCTCGGCCACGCCGACCTCGGCCACATCGAGACCGTGCCGCGCAGCGCGACCTCGTACGGACGCATCCTCGACGGACTGCCGGACGCGCACGGCGGCTCAGAGGTGCTCCCCGAACCGGACGCGCCCGCGGGCACCGGGGGCTTCGCCGCCCCCCTCGACCCCCGCCACCGCGAGGTCGCCGCCCGCCTCGGTTACGCCGCCAGCTACGCGCTCCCGCTGACCGCCGAGGCCACCGGCCTGCTCGGAGCGGCCGTCTGGCTCTACGACGAGCAGGCCGAGCCGAACGACCGCCAGCGCGACCTCGTCGGCCTCTACGTGCGGCACGCCGCCGAGCACCTGGCCAGGATGCTGGAGGTCGAGCGCTCCCGTTCCCGGCTGGCCACTGTCGCCGAGGAACTGCTGCCCAGCCGACTGCCCCGGATCCCCGGCGTCCAGCTCGCGGCCCGCCACCACACGGGACCGCTCGGCGGAGGCGACTGGTACGACGCCCTGCCCCTGCCCGAAGGCGCCCTGGGACTGGCCGTCGGCTCCGTCACCGGCTCAGGGCCGAGCGCGGTGGCCGCCATGGGACGGCTGCGCGCCTCCCTGCGCGCGTACGCCGTCATGGAGGGCGAGGACCCGGTCGCGGTCCTGTCCGACCTGGAACTGCTGCTGCGGCTGACCGAGCCCGCGCGCTCGGCGACCGCGCTCTTCGCCTACTGCGAGCCCGCGGGGGGCGGGGGACCGCCCAGCAAGATCATCCTGGCGGGTGCCGGGCACGCCCCGCCCCTCCTCATCGGCGAACGGCGCACCGAGTACGTGGAGACCTCCCTCTCCGCACCGCTCGGGATGCTGTCCTGCTGGGAAGCGCCGAGCGTGGACATCGAGCCCGCTGCCGGAGAAACGGTGCTGCTGTACACGGACGGGCTGCTGCGCCGCACCGGGGACCCGATGGACCGGGCCTACGCCCGGCTGCACGCCGCGGCCGCGGGGGTCCCGCGGATCGCCCGGGAGGACCCGGGAGCGATCTGCGACCACATCCTGCGGACCCTGCTGCCGGGAACGGATCCGGAAGGGGCCCCCGAGGACGTCGTCCTGCTCGCCGCACGCTTCGAATGATCCGGAGATCCGGAGGGTTCCCCGAGCAGGAGCATGAGCATAAGGCGTTTTGGTGTCATTTGTGCGATTTGGCACAGAGTCTCCGGAGGCCTTCCGCTCACACATACGATGGATGAGGTCCACACCCAGGTCCGTGTCTGTCGTAGCTGAGGAGAAGACGTGGCTGACGAGCTCACCCCGGAGACCCCGGAAGAAGAGCAGCCCAAGAAGACGCACAAGCAGCGCAAGAACGGTCTGTACCCGGGCGTCAGCGACGAACTCGCCGAGAGCATGCGCACCGGCTGGGCCGACACCGAGCTGCACGGGCTGGAGCCCATCGCCCAGGCCGCGCACACCGCCGCTCGCCGCGCCGCGCTGTCCGCCCGCTTCCCCGGTGAGCGCCTCGTCGTCCCCGCAGGCCGTCTGAAGACCCGCTCGAACGACACGGAGTACCCCTTCCGTGCCTCGACCGAGTACGCGTACCTCACCGGGGACCAGACCGAGAACGGCGTCCTCGTCCTGGAGCCCGCGGGCGAGAGCGGCCACACCGCCACGATCTACCTGCTGCCCCGCTCCGACCGCGAGAACGGTGAGTTCTGGCTCTCCGGTCAGGGCGAGCTGTGGGTCGGCCGACGCCACTCGCTCGCCGAGGCCGAGCAGCTCCTGGGCATCCCCGCCAAGGACGTGCGCGAGCTGGCCGAGGCCCTGACCGAGGCCGAGGGCCCGGTCCGCAACGTGCGCGGCCACGACGCGGTCATCGAGTCCGCCCTCACCGACAAGGTGACCAAGGAGCGCGACGAGGAACTGCGCGTCTACCTCTCCGAGGCCCGCGCCGTGAAGGACGAGTTCGAGATCGGCGAGCTGCAGAAGGCCGTCGACTCCACCGTCCGCGGCTTCGAGGACGTCGTGAAGGTCCTCGACAAGGCGGAGGCCACCTCCGAGCGCTACATCGAGGGCACCTTCTTCCTGCGCGCCCGCGTCGAGGGCAACGACGTCGGCTACGGCACCATCGCCGCCGCAGGCTCCCACGCCTGCACCCTGCACTGGGTCCGCAACGACGGCGCCGTCCGCTCCGGCGACCTGCTGCTGCTCGACGCCGGCGTGGAGACCCACTCCCTCTACACCGCCGACGTCACGCGCACGCTGCCGATCAACGGCACGTACACCGACATCCAGCGCAAGATCTACGACGCGGTCTACGAGTCCCAGGAAGCCGGCATCGCCGCCGTCAAGCCGGGCGCCAAGTTCCGCGATTTCCACGACGCCTCCCAGCACGTGCTGGCCGAGAAGCTCGTCGAGTGGGGCCTGCTGGAGGGCCCGGTCGAGCGTGTCCTGGAGCTCGGCCTGCAGCGCCGCTGGACCCTGCACGGCACCGGCCACATGCTCGGCATGGACGTCCACGACTGCGCCGCAGCGCGCACCGAGGCGTACGTCGACGGCACGCTGGAGCCGGGCATGTGCCTGACCGTCGAGCCCGGCCTGTACTTCCAGGCCGACGACCTGACCGTGCCGGAGGAGTACCGCGGCATCGGCGTCCGGATCGAGGACGACATCCTCGTCACCGAGGACGGCAACCGGAACCTGTCGGCCGGACTTCCCCGCACCTCCGTCGACGTCGAGGCCTGGATGGCACGCCTCAAGAGCTGACGCTGACGCCCTCGCTCGCGCCTCGCGGTGGGCGGGATCCCGTACGGGGTCCCGCCCACCGGCACGTCGCACGCGATCCCGCGCCCGGGGATCCGAAACCGGCTAGGAGACCTTGAGCAGCGCGTCGTCGCGCCACTTCAGCATCTTGTCGAAGGTGACCACCGCGCCCCGGCCGGGCCGGTTGCGCAAACGCACGTGGTCGGCGAGCTCCGCGATCAGGTGAAGACCCCGGCCGCTCTCGGCCAGGGAGGGTCTGCGACGGGCCACCGTCGCGGCGGGAAAACCCGGCCCCGAATCGCTCACCTCGATGCGGCAGCGGTCCCCGTCCAGATAGGCCGTGACGTGATACGCCTCGGCCTCCTGCGGAAGATCGCCGTGCCCTCCGTGCTCCACCGCGTTCGCACACGCCTCGCTCAGGGCCACCGAGAGGTCGAAGGAGATGTCCGGGTCCACCCCCGCGGTCTCCATCGTCCCGAGCAGCAGTCGCCTGGCGAGCGGCACGCTCGCGGCTTCGCGCCTCAAGTGGAGAGACCACCAGATGCTCATACGGATACGTATTGCCGCCGCCGGGCGGTCGTAAGCGCTCCGCAGGCAGCCGGACACGCAATGCCCCCGTTCGGCCGATGGCGGCTCTCCCGGGCAGCGGTGTATGCGGGCGGTCCTGGCTCGGCGACCGACCGTCTCAAGCCATCCCCAGAGCGGACTCAAGGGACCTTCCGGACCTGCCGTAGGAACGGCCCAAGCGCAGTGCGATGATGGCCCGGCCATGACTGCCCCCCACGCGACACACTCCGGAGCCGGGCTCCGGATGCTCCGGGCCGCGGTGTTCACCGCGGTCTGTGTCGTGCTGTCCGGGGCCGGGCACGCCCTGGCGTCCTGCGCCACCGTGCCCTGGTGGTCACTGGCCCTCGGCTTCCTCGCCGTCCTCGCGGTCGCGGCGCCGCTCGCGGGACGCCGGCGCACGCTGCCCGGCATCACCGCCGCGCTGGCCGTCGGACAACTGGCCCTGCACACGCTGTTCGGCCTCGGCCAGCACAGCGCGGCGGCAGGCCTGGGACCGGCGGGCGCCGCCACCGACGACGCCTCGCTCGCGGCGCTCGCCGCCCGCCTGGTGTGCGGGGGCAACTCCGTACCGCTCAGCCCCGCCGATGCCCGGCAGGTCCTGGAGAGCGCAGGCCTGGACCCTGCCGCACTGGCCGCACAGGCCGGACAGGCCACCGACCTCGCCGCCCAGGGCCACGGCACCCACGCACACCTGGCCCACGCCGCCACCGCCGCACCCGACACCGCGCTGCTCACCCCGGCCATGCTCGTCGGCCACCTGCTGGCGGCGCTGGCCGCCGGCTGGCTCCTCGGCCGCGGCGACGCGGCGCTCTCCCGGCTCCTCGAACTGTCGCGGCTCTCCGCCGAAGCCGGCCCGGTGCGCCCGCTGCGCGCCGCGCTGGCGCTCGTACTGGCCCTCGGCACCGGGCTCCCGGCCGCGCCGGTCCTGGCCCGGCGGGACCCGCGGACCGGCACCGATCCCGCGGCCCCCACCGGCCGCGAGGCACTCCAGCACACGGTGATCAGGCGCGGGCCGCCCACGGCGCTCGCCCTCGCAGCCTGACGCGGCACCCGCCTTCCCCGACGCACGACGGGAACACCGGTGCCGCGAACTCCGCGCGCGCCCGTGCGCGGAGCCACCGTCACCACTGCTTCCGTGGAGTGTTTCTGCCATGAAGACCTCTCGCGTCTCCTTCGCCGCCGCCCTCGCCGCCGGTACCGTCCTCGTCCTGTCCGGTACGGCCTTCGCCCACGTCGGCGTCCAGCCCGGCGAAGCCACCAAGGGCGGCTACGCGACGATCAACTTCAAGGTCCCCAACGAGCGCGACAACGCCGCGACCACGCAGCTGGAGGTCAACTTCCCCGTGGACCAGCCGCTCACGTCCGTCATGCCGCAGGACGTTCCCGGCTGGACCGTGACGGTCGAGAAGAGCAAGCTCGACAAGCCGCTCACCGTCCACGGCAAGCAGATCAACGAGGCCGTCACCAAGGTCACCTGGACCGGCGGCAAGATCGAGCCCGGCAAGTTCCAGCAGTTCCCGCTCTCCGTCGGCAAGCTCCCCGAGGACGCGGACAAGATGGTCTTCAAGTCCATCCAGACCTACGACAACGGCGAAGTCGTCCGCTGGATCGAGGAGGCCAAGGAAGGCGCCGCCGAACCGCAGAACCCGGCGCCGGTCCTGAAGCTGACCGCCGCCAAGGGCGCCGACGGCCACCACGACGACGACAAGAACGCCAAGGACGTGAAGGCGGACAAGGACGCCCCTGGCCACGACGAGGCCGGCGCCGGAGACGGTGCCGACAACACGGCACGCGCCCTCGGTATCGCGGGCATCCTCGTCGGACTCGGCGGTGTCGCCTTCGGCGTCGCCTCGCGCCGCCGCTCCGCCTGACCTTCCCGAACCATCCCCGATCCCAGGGACACCTCTCCATGCGCACCACACGTGTGACGGTCGCCGCCCTCCTCGCGGCGGCCGTACTCACCCTCACCGCCTGCGGCGGCGAGGCCGCCAAGCCCGGCTCGGTCACCCAGATCGCGGGCGGCCAGAGCAACGCGAAGGCCGCGACCGTCCTCGACCGGCCCTTCGCCAAGCCGGAGCTCGTCCTCACGGACACCACCGGCAAGCCGTGGAACCTGCGCGAGCAGACCAAGGGCCGGCCCACCCTCATCTACTTCGGCTACACCAACTGCCCCGACGTGTGCCCCCTGACGATGAGCAACATCGCCGTCGCCAAGAAGGCACTCCCCAAGGCCGACCAGGACAAGCTCCAGGTCGTCTTCGTCACCACCGACCCCGACCGGGACACTCCCGAATCCCTCGGCTCGTGGCTCAAGGCCCAGGACCCGGCGTTCGTCGGACTCACCGGGGACTTCGCCACCATCCAGGCCGCCGCGCGCACGCTCGGCATCGGTATCGAGGCCGCCAAGAAGGAGGCCGACGGCAGCGTCGTCTCCATGCACGGCGCCCAGGTCATCGCGTTCTCGCCCAAGACCGACGAGGGCTATGTCCTCTACGGAGAGGGCGCCACCGTCGACGACTACACCAAGGACCTGCCGAAGATCATCAAGGGAGAGAACCCGTGACCGCCCGTACCACCCGCACCCTGGCCGCCGCCCTCTCCCTGACGGCAGCACTCGCCATATCCGGCTGCTCCTCGGACTCCGCCGACTCCGGCGACTCCGCCAACGGCAAGCCGGAGATGACGGTCAGCGGCGGGTACATGCCCGAGCCCGTCAACGACAAGATGGCCGGCGCGTTCATGGTCATCAAGAACGGCTCCAAGACCGCCGACAAGCTCACCGGCGTCACCTCCGCGCTCTCCGACGATCTGCAGATCCACGAGACGAAGGACCAGAAGATGCAGCAGGTCGCGTCCATGGACGTGCCTGCCAACGGTGAACTCAAGCTGGAACGCGGCGGCAACCACGTCATGTTCATGGGGCTCAAGAACACCCCCAAGGTCGGCGACAAGGTCACGGTCGAGCTGCACTTCGAGAAGGCCGACCCCGTCAAGGTCGAGCTGGACGTCAAGGAACGGACGTTCAACGCCCAGAACAGCAACGGTCACTGACGGACCCGCACCGAGGGACTGACACGCCATGACGACCACCGCCCCCTCCACGGCCCGCACCCGCGCCACGGCACTCCTGCCGCGGCTCGCGCTGGTCCTCGCAGCCCTGCTGGCAACCCTGTTCACCGCGGCCGCCCCGGCCACGGCACACGCAGCACTCACCGCGAGCGACCCCAAGGACGGGGCGGTGGTCGCCACGGCCCCCGCCCAGGTGACGCTCTCCTTCTCCGAGCAGGTCGCCATGGGCGGCGACTCCATCCGCATCCTGGACCCCCAGGGCAAGCGCGTGGACACCGGCGAACTGCGCGACCTGTGCAGCGGGAACACCGTCCGCTACGGCACCGCCCTGCGTGCCGGCCTGCCCAACGGGACGTACACCGTCGCCTGGCAAGCCGTCTCCGCCGACAGCCACCCCATCTCCGGCGCCTTCACCTTCTCCGTCGGCGCCCCCTCCACCACCACCGTCAAGCTGCCCGCCCAGCAGGCGGGCGGCGGCCCGGTGGGCATCATGTACGGGATCGCCCGCTACGCCGCCTACGCCGGCTTCACCGTCCTCGTCGGCGCGGCCGCCTTCATCCTGCTGTGCTGGCGCCGGGGCGCGGCGCAGCGGCCGCTGCAGAAGCTCGTCGTCCGCGCCTGGGTCACCCTGACCGCCGCCACCCTGGTGATGCTGGCGCTCCGCACCCCCTACACCGGGTCCGGGAAGTTCGCCGACGCCTTCGACCTCGAGGGGCTGCGGGCCGTCCTGGCGACCAAGACCGGAGCCTCACTCGTCTCCCGCCTGCTCCTGCTGGGCGCGGCAGCCCTCTTCATCGCGGTCCTGCTCGGTGTCTACGCCCGCCGCCAGCAGGAGTCCGACGGTGCCGAGGCGGCTTCGGCCGAGGACTCGGAGACGACCCGGGACACCGATGACCTCACCTTCGGGCTGGCCATCGGCGGCACGGTCGTCTCCGCGGGCATCGCCGCCACCTGGGCCCTGTCCGAACACGCCTCGACGGGCATCCAGTCCACCCTCGCCATGCCCGTCGACATCCTCCACCTGCTGGCCGCGGCCACCTGGCTCGGCGGTCTCGCCGCCCTGCTCACCGCGCTCCGCCAGGTCCCCGGCATCGAGCGGGCCGCCGTCCGCCGCTTCTCCAGGGTCGCCTTCGTCAGCGTCCTGGTCCTGGCCGTCACCGGCGTGTACCAGTCCTGGCGCCAGGTCGGCAGCTGGTCCGCGCTCACCGGGACCGACTACGGACGGCTGCTGCTCGTGAAGGTCGGCCTGGTCGCCGTCCTCGTCGGCCTCGCGTTCGTGTCCCGCAGGTGGACCGGCCGGCTCGCCGACGTTTCACGTGAAACAGCCACCGTCGCCGTCCCGGTTCCTGCGAGCACCGGTGTTTCACGTGAAACCGAGCCTGCCCCCGTGCCGGCCGACCCCAAGCGCGCCGCCCAGCTCGCCCGACAGCGCGCCGCCCGCCAGAACGCACGCGAGAAGCAGGTCCGCGACGCGGATGCTGACCGGGTGGGCCTGCGCCGCTCCGTCCTCGCCGAGGCCGCCGTCGCCGTGGTGCTGCTCGCCGTCACCACGGTCCTCACCAGCACCGAGCCCGGGCGCACCGTGGAGCGGGAGGCGGCCCGCGGTTCCGCCGCCCCCGCCGTCCCCGACCGGGCTGTCAAGATCACTCTGCCGTTCGACACCGGTGGCCCGAACGGCAAGGGATCCGTCCGGCTGGAGCTCGACCCGGGCCGGGTCGGGGCCAACACCCTGCACCTGTGGGCCGACTCCGGGGACGGCCAGCCCCTCGACCTCCCCGAGGTCAAGATCGCTTTCACCCTCCCCGCGAAGGACATCGGCCCGCTGCCCCTCGTCCCCGACCATGCCGCACCGGGACACTGGACCGCGTCCGGGGTCCAGCTCCCTCTCGCCGGTGAATGGCGTATCGACGTGACCATCCGCACCTCCGACATCGACCAGACGACCGTCCAGAAGAACGTGAAGATCGGCTGAACAGCGTGACCGAGAGCAACTCCGACATCGAGATCTCCCGGCGACGGCTGCTGGGCACCGTCGGCGCCGCAGGCGCCGCGGGGCTGGCGCTCGGCGCAGCAAGCGGCGCCCTCGCGCACTCCGCCCTCGCCGACTCCGGGGCCGGCTCCTCCGCCGCGGGCGCAGCAGGGAGCCTGTCCTCCCTCGGTGCCACCCAGGTCGCCTTCGAAGGGGACCACCAGGCCGGCATCACCACCCCCCTCCAGGCCAAGGGGCACGTCCTCGCCTTCGACCTCGCCGCGGGCGCCGGCCGCACCGAGGCGGCGGCGCTGCTGCGCCGCTGGTCCGAGACCGCCCGACGGCTGATGGCCGGCGAGACCGCACCCACCTCGGACAGTGGTATCGCCCTCGACGCCGGCCCGTCCTCCCTCACCGTCACCTTCGGCTTCGGCCACTCCTTCTTCGACCGGACCGGTCTCACGGCCCGCCGCCCCACGGCTCTCGACCCGCTCCCGGACTTCTCGTCCGACCGGCTGGACCCCCAGCGCAGCAACGGCGACCTGTGGATCCAGATCGGCTCGAACGACGGGCTCGTCGCCTTCCACGCCCTGCGCGCGCTGCAGAAGGACGCGGGGGACGCGGCCCGGGTCCGCTGGCAGATGAACGGCTTCAACCGGTCCCCCGGCGCCACCGGCACGCCGATGACCGCCCGCAACCTGATGGGCCAGATCGACGGCACGGGCAACCCGAAGCCCGCCCAGCCCGACTTCGACAAGCGGATCTTCGTCCCCGCCTCGGGCCCCGGACCGGCCGAGCACGCGTGGATGGCGGGAGGCTCGTACGCCGTCGTACGGCGCATCCGCATGCTCCTCGACGACTGGGACAAGCAGTCCCTCGCACAGCAGGAGCAGGTCATCGGCCGCACGAAGGCCACCGGCGCCCCGCTGACCGGCGGCACCGAGACCACCCCACTGGACCTGAACAAGTTCGGGGCCGACGGCAAACCCGTCATCCCGTCCAACGCCCACGCCCGGATCTCCGCCCCCGCCCAGAACGGCGGGGCCGCCATGCTGCGGCGCCCCTTCTCCTTCCACGACGGGATCGGCGCCGACGGCACCCCCGACGCGGGGCTCCTCTTCATCTGCTGGCAGGCCGACCCCCTGCGCGGCTTCGTGCCCGTCCAGCGCAAGCTCGACCGCGGCGACGCGCTGTCGGAGTTCATCCGCCACGAGTCCAGCGGCCTCTACGCCGTCCCGCCCGGCCCCCGCCCGGGGGAGTACGTAGGGCAGCGGCTGCTCGAAGGATGAACGGCCCAACAAGGGCGGACATCTCGGCATTAGGCTGACCGCATGTCGGCCACCCGCTTCACGTATCTCGGTCCCGAGGGCACCTTCACCGAAGCCGCCCTCCGTACGCTTCCGGAAGCCGCCACCCGGGAGCTCGTCCCGATGGTGTCCGTTCCGGCCGCCCTGGACGCCGTGCGCAACGGGGAGGCCGCGGCCGCCCTCGTCCCCATCGAGAACTCGGTCGAGGGCGGGGTCACCGCTACCCTGGACGAGCTCGCCTCCGGCGAACCGCTGATGATCTACCGCGAGGTGCTGCTCCCCATCGCCTTCGCGCTGCTCGTGCGGCCCGGTACCGCGCTGTCCGACGTCAAAACCGTCACCGGGCACCCGGTGGCCCAGCCGCAGGTACGCAACTGGCTGCGGGCGAACCTGCCGGACGCGGTGTGGGAGTCGGCGGCCTCCAACGCCGACGGCGCCCGGCTGGTCCAGGAGGGCCGTTTCGACGCGGCCTTCGCCGGCGAGTTCGCGGCCGCCACCTACGGGCTCGTGCCGCTCGTCACCGAGATCCACGACGCGGAGAACGCGGAGACCCGGTTCGTGCTCGTCGGGCGCCCGGCCCGGCCCGCGGCCCCGACGGGCGCCGACAAGACCTCGGTCGTGCTGTGGATGGGCGACGACCGGCCCGGTGCGCTGCTGGAACTCCTCCAGGAGTTCGCCGTGCGCGGGGTCAACCTGATGCTGATCCAGTCCCGCCCGACAGGTGCGGGAATCGGCAACTACTGCTTCGCCGTCGACGCGGAGGGACACATCTCGGACCGGAGGGTCGGGGAGGCACTCATGGGGCTCAAGAGGACCTGCCCCCAGGTCCGCTTCCTCGGTTCCTATCCGCGGGCCGGCGTTGCTCTGGGTGACGTCGGTGCGCCCAGGCCGGGAACCTCCGACGGCGACTTCACGGACGCCTCCGACTGGCTGACTCGCTGCCTCGACGGCCGCGCGTAGTCCGCCGTCCACTGTCCACAGAGTTATCCACAGGCCGACAGGCGAACCTGGGGACAAGTCGACACAGCGGCACGACAAGGTCGACATATCGGCCGCAGCGCCCAGGTTTCGCGCTGGAGAGCGGGAGGTGAACGACGTCACCCCCGTATCACCGATCAACTCTTTGGGGCGAGTCATTCCCACCCGAATGAGTGTGTGAGGGCGGTTTGAACCCTGATTCACCTCGGTCACCCACCGATCGGGAATGATCTATTTCCGTGTCCACAGATGCGGCACACAGCCTGTGGATAAGATCGGGCGGCTGTGAATTCCTGTGGACAAGGGAGGGGCTCCGGCCCTGCTCAGGGCTCGGCCGCCGGCCGGTGCGCCGTCCCTTTTCGGGGAATGGGCGGCTTTTATCGACCGCCGCGGAACGATCACTTCCGGCCGCCGGTCAAGACTTATCCTTTCGCCGCAATTAGGACATAGCGACACGCAGCGTGATATCGGTGTGATCCCAGGAACCCCAGCCCGGTAGCCTGGAGGGGTGATTGACCTCCGGCTGCTCCGTGAAGACCCTGACCGTGTCCGCGCCTCGCAGCGCGCTCGTGGAGAGGACGTCGAACTCGTCGACGCACTGCTCTCCGCCGACGAGCGCCGCAGGTCCTCTGGCATGCGCTTCGACGAACTGCGCAATGAGCAGAAGTCGCTCGGCAAGCTCATCCCCAAGGCATCCCCCGAGGAGCGCACCGAGCTGCTCAAGAAGGCCGAGCAGCTCAAGCAGGACGTCAAGGGCGCCGAGGCCGAGCAGAACGAGGCCGACGAGGTCGCGAAGCAGCTGCTGCTCAAGCTCGGCAACATCGTGCACGAGGACGTCCCCGTCGGCGGCGAGGAGGACTTCGCCGTCCTGGAGACGCACGGCACCATCCGCGATTTCGCCGCCGAGGGCTTCGAGCCCAAGGACCACCTGGAGCTCGGCGAGTCCCTGGGCGCCATCGACGTCGAGCGCGGCGCGAAGGTCTCGGGCTCGCGCTTCTACTACCTGACCGGTGTCGGCGCCCTGCTGGAGCTCGCCCTGGTCAACGCGGCGATCGCGCAGGCCACGGCCGCCGGCTTCGTGCCGATGCTGACCCCGGCGCTGGTCCGCCCGCGGGCCATGGAGGGCACCGGCTTCCTCGGCCAGGCCGCGGAGAACGTGTACCACCTGGAGAAGGACGACTACTACCTGGTCGGCACCTCCGAGGTCCCGCTCGCCGCGTACCACATGGACGAGATCATCGACGCCGAGAAGCTTCCGCTGCGGTACGCGGGCTTCTCTCCGTGCTTCCGCCGCGAGGCCGGTACGTACGGCAAGGACACCCGCGGCATCTTCCGCGTCCACCAGTTCGACAAGGTCGAGATGTTCTCGTACGTCGCGCCGGAGGACGCCGAGGCCGAGCACCGGCGGCTCCTGGAGTGGGAGAAGCAGTGGCTGACCAGCCTGGAGCTGCCCTTCCAGGTGATCGACGTGGCCACCGGTGACCTGGGCGCCTCCGCCTCCCGCAAGTTCGACTGCGAGGCGTGGATCCCGACGCAGGGCAAGTACCGCGAGCTGACCTCCGCCTCGAACTGCGACGGATTCCAGGCCCGCCGCCTGTCGATCCGCTACCGCGACGGCAAGAAGACCCAGCCGCTGGCGACGCTGAACGGCACGCTGTGCGCCGTACCGCGCACGATCGTCGCGATCCTGGAGAACCACCAGCAGGCGGACGGTTCCGTGCGGGTGCCCGAGGTGCTGCGTCCGTACCTCGGCGGCCGCGAGGTCCTGGAGCCGATCACCAAGTGAGCCCGGTCCCGTTCCCGTACAAGCTCGTCGCGACCGATCTCGACGGCACGCTGCTGCGTGGCGACGACACCGTCTCGGAACGCACCCGTGAAGCGCTCGCCGCGGCCACCGCGGCGGGCGCGGCGCACATCATCGTCACCGGCCGGGCCGTGCCCTGGACCCGGAACGTACTGGACGACCTCGGCTACAAGGGGATCGCCGTGTGCGGGCAGGGCGCGCAGGTCTACGACGCCGGTGCGCACCGGCTGCTGACCTCGGTGACGCTGGACCGGCAGCTGGCCGGACTGGCGCTGGCGAAGATCGAGGCAGAGATCGGTCCGCTGGCGCTGGCCGCCAGCCGGGACGGGGTCGACGGCGAGGTGCTCTTCGGACCCGGCTACCAGGTGCAGGAGGGCCTCCCGGCCCTCTACCTGGAGGACACCGCCGCCATGTGGACGGCCCCGCTGAACAAGCTGTACATCCAGCACCCCGGGCTGGACGACGACTCGCTCGTACAGGTGGCCCGGCAGACCGTGGGCAGCCTGGTCGACATCGTGATGGCGGGTCCGGGCATCGTGGAGATCCTGCCGCTGGGGCTGACCAAGGCCACCGGGCTGTCGCTCGCCGCCCGCCGGCTGGGCGTGAAGGCGGCGGACACCATTGCCTTCGGCGACATGCCCAACGACATCCCGATGTTCGGCTGGGCCGCGCACGGAGTGGCCATGGCCAACGCCCACGCGGAACTCAAGGCGGTGGCCGACGAGGTGACGACCTCCAACGAGGAGGACGGCATCGCGGTGGTGCTGGAGCGCCTGCTGGGCGCCGCGTAACCGCTGAGGACGTACGAGAGGTCCGGGACAGCCCGCGCCATGAGGCGCGCTCGAAGTGGCTGTCCCGGACCTTTTGTTGCTCCCCGCACGACCAACTGTGCCCCGGCCGGAAGCCCCTTACCAGCGAATTTTCCGGCCGCGGGGATCGCCGCGTGGGCGTGGGAGCACCGCGGGGAAGCGGAGGGCGACCCGTCACGTTTCACGTGAAACATGACCCGGTTTCACGGGGGTCGCCTCCCAGCGGGGGAGGATCGACGTGGCGGGTGAGGGGCCAGGCGAGCAGCCCGACGGCGAGCGAGATGGCGTGGCCGAGGTCGGTGAAGGTGCCGCCGGTGGCGAGCGGGACACCGAAGAAGGCGACGGCTCCGGCGAGGTAGAACCATCGCCAGGGGCTGGGGATCCGGTAGGTGAGGACGCCGACGGAGGCCGCCAGTCCGTAGCTGACGCCGATGTCGACGACGTGGGTCATGCTGCGCGGGGCCTCGTGCGCCTGGATGGCGGTGAGCAGCACCTTCTGGCTGATCAGGGTGGCGACGACATGGGCGGTCGCGACGATCATGAGCCAGCGCAGGGTGCCGAGCCAGCGTTCGACGGGGGCGTGGAAGACCTCGAAGAGCACGGCGTACAGGGCGAGCGAGGCGGGGTCCTCGATCCAGAACGCGCTGCTGATGAGTGCCCGTACCGGGTATTTGACGAGCTGGTGGATGTTGCTGCTGTTGCGGTGGAGCAGGACGCGCTCGACCTGATCGGGCGCGATGGCGACGACGACGCTGGTGACGGCGATGATCAGCAGCCATATGTGCGTTCCGGGGGTGGAACGTATCCAGGACCGCAGTGGCCTGGACGGCTCCGGGTCGCTCTGCTCGATCATGAACCGATCATGGCGCCTGAAGCTGTGCCCCGCCTGGCCGAATGGGCCGGGCGGGGCACAGCGGGCGCGGGGGTCCCGCAGGCCTACTCCTCGCCTGCCAGGGTGAGGCGGCGCAGTTTCTGGCCGGCGTAGACGGTGGCGCCCACGGTGACCGCGGCGAGCAGGATCACGGCGGTGGGCAGGGCGACGGTGGCGTCCACGTAGCCGGGGCCGGCGACCTTCTCCGCGAGGGAGAGGGCCCACTGCTGGACGCTGAGGGTCTTGGCGCCGGAGACCAGGCTGCCGAAGAGGGACTCCCAGATCAGGGCGTAGACCAGGCCGAAGACGACCGCGTGCCGGCTGACCGTGCCGAGCAGCAGGAACAGCGCGCTGTAGGCGATCGAGGCGACGAGGGCGGCGACGGTGTAGGCGACGGCGATCTGCTGGCCGTTGCCGTTGAGGATGAAGCCGGCGATCAGGGTGGGGACCGCGGAGAAGACCATGGTGACGGCGATGGCCACGGTCAGCTTGGTCATGATGATCGTCGGGCGCTTCACCGGCTTGGCCAGCAGGTAGACGATCGAGCCGTCGTCGATCTCGGGGCCGATGGCGCCGGTGCCGGCGATGACGCCGATCAGCGGAACCATCGTCGCGAGGGCGAAGCCGCCGAGGAGGTCGGCCGCGACCTTGTCGTCCACTCCGGCGAAGGCGCGCACGGCGATCGCGATGACGATCAGCAGGGCGGGCAGCGCGAAGAGGATCATCGCACGGCGTCGGCCGAGCAGGGCCCGGTAGGTGAGCCGGGCGACGGTGGGGTTGTACATGGGTGCCAGCTCCTTTCAGGCCGCGACGAGGTAGGAGAAGACCGACTCGAGGGACTCGTCGGAGGGCGAGACCGTCATGAGGCGGATGCCGTGCTCCCGGGCCACCCGGGGCAGCAGTTCGGTGAACCGGCCGAAGTCGACGGCCTGGATGCGCAGCGCGCCTTCCTTCAGGTCGACCTCGATGCCGGCGGTGGAGGGGTCGGCGATCAGGGCCGCGGCGAGGGCCCGGTCGTCGGAGGAGCGGACCAGGTAGCGGTGCGGGCGGTCCGTCATGAGGCGGCGGATCTTGCGGAAGTCGCCGGAGGCCGCGTGCCGGCCGGCGACGACGACCTCGATGTGCGAGGCGAGCTGCTCGACCTCCTCCAGGATGTGGGAGGAGAACAGGACGGTGCGTCCCTCGTCGCCCATGCGCCGCAGGAGGTCCATCAGCTGCATGCGCTGGCGCGGGTCCATGCCGTTGAACGGCTCGTCCAGGAGCAGTACGGACGGATCGTGGACGAGGGCGGAGGCCATCTTGACGCGCTGGCGCATGCCCTTGGAGTACGTGGAGATCTTGCGGTCCTGGGCGTACTCCATCTCGACGGTGGCGAGTGCCCGCCGGGCGGCCGCGTCGTCGAGGCCGTGCAGTTCGGCGTTGGCGACGACGAACTCCCGGCCGGTGAGGAAGTCGTACATGGCCTCGCGCTCGGGCACGACGCCGACGTGCTTGTAGACCTGCTCGTTCTGCCAGATCGGTGCGCCGTCGAGGGTGACGGTGCCCGTGGAGGGGGCGAGGAAGCCGCCCATCATGTTGATGAGCGTGGACTTGCCGGCGCCGTTGGGGCCGAGCAGTCCGGTGACGCCGGGGCCGATGCGCATCGTCACGTCGTTGACGGCGACGACGTTCCCGAACCAGCGTGAGGTGTGGTCGATGTCGATGACTGTCACAGCCCGGCCTTCCGGTAGCGGGCCATCAGGGCGGCGTAGGAGCCGGCGATGAGGCCGAGGATGACGAGCAGGTAGACGGCACCGACACCGGCCGAGGGGCCTTCGCCGCCGGGGAAGGCGGACGTGGCGCCGAGGAAGGCGGCCTGGAAGCCGTCGATGAGGGTGATGGGGGAGAACAGGCCCATCCATTCGATGGCCCCGGTGTTCCCGGTGGAGTAGGCGACGCCCTGCACCGCTGTGACCGCGCCGAAGGGGATGAGCAGCAGGGCGATGACGGCGGCGACGCCGAAGCCGCGGCGCGGGGTGAGGGCGGCCATGACGAGGCCGAGGCCCGCGAAGAGCAATGACAGCAGCAGCACCGACACCAGTCCCTGCCCGAATCCCTTGGTCTGGTCGGCGAAGTCGAACTTCGCCAGGAGCGAGCCGATCCACATGATCAGCAGTGGCGTGGCGGTGAGGATGAACAGGGCCGAGGCCATGGCCGCGAACTTGGCCACGACGTAGTCGACGCGTTCGATGGGCCGGGAGAAGTACAGCGGCACGGTCTTGAAGCGCAGGTCCCGCGAGACGGACTGCGGGGCCTGGGAGGCGAGGTAGAGACCGATGACCACCTGGGTGGTGAGGGCGTACGTCGTGTACTTGATGGGCAGGTCGGTGGAGCCGGGTACGGCGATGGCGACCGCGACGAGGATCAGCGCGGGAACGCACATCACCGCGAAGAGGATCATCGGCAGGACCTTGGACTTGGCGGAGCGGCCCAGTCCGTAGGCGCCGCGCAGGGACTGCGAGAACAGCGACTTGCGGGCGTAGGCGCGGCCGAGGCGGGGCCCGTCGTAGGACCGGTAGCCGATGTTGTGGATCTGGGTCGAGGTGTCAGGCGCCATCGGAACCGGCTCCCTTCTGCTGGACGAGGTGCGCGGGCTGGTCGTTGTCGCGGAAGACCTCCGCGATGTGGTGGCGGCGCTGCTCCATGCGGACCAGGCCGAGGCCGAGGTCGGCGACGGTGTCGCGGACGGTGTCGTAGGCGCGGTCGTCGGCGGCCTCGACGAGGAGGATGTGGCCGGCGCCGGGCAGGCCCTGCTCCTCGCCCGCGTGGAGGGTGAGGCCAGCCGCGCCGAGTGCCTTGCGCAGGGCGGCGGTGCCGTCCGGGTGGGCGTCGGAGTCGGTGACCTCGACCGCGAGGGTCGTGGTGGTCTGGGTGAAGTCGCTGGTGGAGCTGGAGCGCAGCAGTTTGCCGCCGTCGACGACCACGACGTGGTCGCAGGTCCGCTCCAGCTCGCCGAGGAGGTGGGAGGTGACCAGGACGGAAATGCCGAAGTCGGTGTAGACGCGCCGGATCAGGCCGAGCATCTCGTCGCGGCCGACCGGGTCCAGGCCGTTGGTCGGCTCGTCGAGGAGGACCAGTTGGGGGTCGTGGACCAGTGCCTGGGCCAGCTTGACGCGCTGCTTCATGCCGGTGGAGTAGCCGCCGATGGGGCGGTAGCGCTCCTCGTACAGCCCGACGTGGCGCAGGGTGTCGGCCGTGCGCTCGCGGGCGGCGGTCGGCGGCAGCCCGGACATGCGGGCCATGTGGACGACGAATTCGGTGGCCGAGACGTCGGGTGGCAGGCAGTCGTGTTCGGGCATGTAGCCGACGCGTTCACGGATGGCGCTGCCATGCGTGCGGACGTCGAGGCCGAGCACGGCGGCGCTGCCCTCGGTGGCGGGGGACAGTCCCAGCAGGATCTTGATCAGCGTGGACTTGCCGGCTCCGTTGGCGCCCACGAGTCCGGTCACGCCGGGCCCGATGTCCAGGGAGAGCCGGTCGAGGGCGGTCACTCGGGGGTACCGCTTGCTCAGGCTTTCGGTCGCGATGACAGTCACGGATTCGACGTTAGTGGTGTGCGCCTCGCGAAACGTCAGACCTTGAGCTGGATCCCGTCTCCGCCTTCAGGCGTATGCGCCCGTACTGGAGGCTGATGTGACCCGGACAAGTTTGTCCACAGGTCCGTGCACGGGCCTTGACGTGATCTCCAGGCATTGTCACATTCATCAGTGTCAACTTACGGGCGCGTACGGCTACAGGGGACGGGACTGCTGGCATGGCTGGGGACACCAAGCAACGCACCGCGCGGCTCGACACCGACCTGCGCGGGTTCAGGGAAGTGCAACGGCTCTCCTACGAGTGCGCGGAGGCCGTCGCGGCCCAGCTGCGGCCCGGGGTGACCGAGCGCGAAGCCGCGCGCATGCAGCGTGAATGGCTGCGCGAGCGGGGCGTACGGGACTGGTTCCACCTGCCGTTCGCCTGGTTCGGGGACCGCACCGCGTTCGTGAACTTCAAGATCCCGCTCCAGTTCTTCCCCACCAACCGGAAGCTGGAGCCGGGGATGCCGTTCATCCTCGACATGGCTCCGGTCTACAAGGGGTACGCGGCCGACATCGGGTACTCGGGCAGCCTCGGTCTCAATCCGGTGCAGGACCGGCTCATGTCCGACCTGCGCGAACACCGGGTGCTGATCCTGGAGCAGGTGCGCGAGCGCCGGTCGCTGCGTGAGATCTACGAGAACGTCGAGCGGCTGATGACCCGGCAGGGGTACGCCAACCGGCATCGCGCGTACCCCTTCGGCGTCATCGCCCACAAGATCGACCGGGTCAAGGAGCGGCGCTGGTCGCCGACGGCGTTCGGTTTCGGCACGCAGTCCCTCAAGGGGCTGGCCGGTGACGCCCTGCGCGGACACCGTGAGGGCTGGTCCCCGCTGTGGAGCCCGTACCGCTTCTCCGACCACGCGCCGCAGGCCGGCCTGTGGGCGGTGGAGCCCCATCTGGGCTTCCGGGGCACGGGGGCGAAGTTCGAGGAGATCCTGGTCGTCACCGACTCCCGGGATCCCGAGGAGAGCGCGTTCTGGCTGGACGACGATCTGCCGCACGTGCGGCGCTGGGCCGAGGAGAAGGCAGCATGAGCGGCATGAACCGTATGAACGGCACCGGTGGAGCGGGCGCGGTGGGACTGGCCGGTGGGCGCGAGCGCCGGGTGGGCACGGGCGGCATCGAACTGTGCGTCGTCGAGCTCGGCGAGACGGGCCGGCCGACCGTGGTGCTCGTGCACGGCTATCCGGACAGCAAGGAGGTCTGGTCGGAGGTGGCCGAGCGGCTCGCGGAGCGCTTCCACGTGGTGCTGTACGACGTGCGCGGACACGGGCGCTCCAGCGCGCCGCAGCCGCTGCGCGGCGGTTTCACCCTGGAGAAGCTGACCGACGACTTCCTGGCCGTGGCGGACGCCGTCAGCCCCGACCGGCCGGTGCACCTGGTCGGCCACGACTGGGGCTCGGTCCAGGGCTGGGAGTTCGCGACGGTCGCCCGCACCGAGGGCCGCATCGCCTCCTTCACCTCGGTGTCCGGTCCCTCCCTCGACCACTTCGGGCACTGGATCAAGAAGCGGATGTCGCGGCCCACCCCGCGCCGGGCGGCGCAGCTGCTCGGCCAGGGCGCCAAGTCCTGGTACGTGTACATGCTGCACACGCCCGTGCTGCCGGAGCTCGCCTGGCGCGGGCCGCTCGGCAGGCGCTGGCCGAAGATGCTGGAGCGGGTCGAGAAGGTGCCGGCCGGCTCCTACCCGACGGCCTCACTGCCCTCGGACGCGGCGCACGGGGCCTGGCTCTACCGGGACAACGTGCGGCCCCGCCTGCGCCGGCCCCGCCCGGACGCCTTCGCGCACGTCCCGGTGCAGCTGATCACCCCGACGGGGGACGCGTTCCTCTCGGAGCGGCTGTACGACGACCTGGAGCGGTGGGCTCCGGACCTGCTGCGCCGGACGCTGCCCGCCAAGCACTGGGTGCCGCGGACCCGGCCGGACCAGCTCGCCGCCTGGGTCGCCGAGTTCGTCACGGCCCGGGAGGAGCCTGCGACCCGCGCGCCGGAGCTGAAGGCCCCCGGCAAGTACGCCGACCGCTTCGGCGGCCAGCTGGTCCTGGTGACCGGCGCGGCCAGCGGCATCGGCCGCGCCACCGCCTTCGCCTTCGCCGAGGCCGGGGCCCGGGTGGTGGCCGTGGACCGGGACGGCGAGGGCGCGGCGCGCACGGCCGACATGGCCCGCCTCGTCGGCGCCCCGGAGGCCTGGGGCGAGTGCGTGGACGTCAGCGACGAGCAGGCGATGGAGAAGCTCGCGGCGAAGGTCGCGGCCGAGTACGGGATCGTGGACGTCCTGGTCAACAACGCCGGGATCGGTCTGTCCGGGTCCTTCCTCGACACCAGCGCCGAGGACTGGAAGAAGGTCCTCGACGTCAACCTGTGGGGCGTCATCCACGGCTGCCGGATATTCGGGAAGCAGATGGCCGAGCGCGGCCAGGGCGGGCACATAGTCAACACCGCCTCCGCCGCCGCCTACCTCCCCTCCCGGACCCTGCCCGCGTACAGCACTTCGAAGGCCGCCGTACTGATGCTGTCGGAGTGCCTGCGCGCGGAACTGGCCTCGAAGTCGATCGGCGTCTCGGCGATCTGCCCCGGCATCGTCAACACCAACATCACCGCCACCTCCCGTTTCGCCGGGGTGGACGCGGCCGAGGAGAAGCGCCGCCAGGAACGCTCCTCACGGCTGTACGGGCTGCGCAACTTCCCGCCGGAGAAGGTGGCCGACGCGATCCTGCGGGCCGTGGTGCGCAACGAGGCGGTGGTACCGGTGACTCCGGAGTCCAAGGGCGCCCTGTGGATGTCCCGCTTCGCGCCCCGCACTCTGCGCCGGATCGCGCGCCTGGAGCCCAGGCTGTGAGCGGGGTCGCCGTCCCGGCTCGCAGAGAGCCCGGCACGGCCATACCCGGCTCCATCCGGCGGTCGTACCATCCCTCGCAGGAGGGCTCGCTGCGCAGGGCGGTCGAGCACCTTGCGGCTTCACCTGCCGCCCGGTCCGCGGCGGGCGCGGTCGGCCGAGCCGCGATGTCGTAGGGAGCCGGGATTGTCCGATCAGGCCGTAGCCGAGTACCGGATCGAGGATCTGGCGCACCACAGCGGGGCGACGGTGCGCACGATCCGTGCGTACCAGGACCGCGGGCTGCTGCCGAAGCCGGAGCGGCGGGGCCGCTCCAACGTCTACCGGGACACGCATCTGGCGCGGCTGCGCCAGATCGCGGACCTGCTGGACCGCGGCTACACCCTGGCCTCCATCAAGGAACTGCTGGAGGCCTGGGACGCCGGGCGCGGGCTGGGGGGCGTGCTGGGGCTGGTCGCCGAGGTGCACGGCCCGTGGACCGACGAGGAGGCGGCCCGGATCACCCGGGAGGAGCTGAACGAGCGGTTCGGCGGCAGGCCCGACGACGACGCCGTGGGCGAGGCGTGCGAGCTGGGGGTGCTGGAGCGGATCCCGGGACGCCCGGATCAGTTCCTGGTGCCCTCCCCGCAGGAGCTGGCCGTGGCCGCCGAGCTGTACGCGGCCGGGGTGCCGCTGTCGGCGATCACCGGGCACCTGCGGGAACTGCGGGGGCAGGTCGAGCACATCGCCTCGCGGTTCCTGGAGTTCACCACCGAGCACGTCTTCGCGCGCTACCTCGGGCAGGTGCCGCCGACCGACGCGGACGCGGCGGAGGCGGCGACGATGGTACGGCGGCTGCGGCCATTGGCCCAGCAGACGGTGGACGCGGAGCTGGCGCGGGCGATGCGGCTGTTCGCCACGCGGCACCTGCAGCGGCACCTCGGGGCGTCCGGCGCACCCCAGCCGTCGGGTCCCTCACCGGTGGTGCTGCCGGCCGGGACGGTCCGGGCGGTGCAGGAGCTGGTCGGCGCGGAGCACGTCGCGGAGTTCGTCCGGGCGGCGACGGAGCGGGAGCTGCAGGCCCGGACGATGAACGATCTGGCACGCCGGGGCAATCGCTGAGGAGCGCGCCAGGGCATACGGCGGGCATACGGAAGGATGTGCGTCCGCCCGTTCAGTAGTCCACAGGGCGGATCACGCGTTTGCCGTCAAAACCCGCCCAATCGGCTGTGGACAAGTCCACTTCACCTGTGGGCAACGGAGCCCGCGTCTCAACCGATGGTCTCGAACTCGCCCTTGGCCGGCGAGGTCCCGGCGGGCACGATGTCGGCCGGCACCGTCCTGTGGGTGCGCGTGCCCCCGTAGAGGATGCCCGCGAGGGCGAGGCCGAGGATGCCGCCGATCAGCTGCGCGGCGACGAACCCGGGCAGCGACTCCGGCGCGATGCCGGTGAAGGAGTCGCTGAAGGAGCGGCCGATGGTGCCGGCCGGGTTGGCGAAGGACCCGGAGGAGGTGAACCAGATCGCGACGGCGATGTACGCGGCGACCGCGGCCGGGATGAGCCTCGGACGCCCGATGCGCCCGAGGCCCTGGATGACCAGCACGAGTCCGGCGGTGGCGATCACCTCTCCGAGGAGCAGGTTCCCGCCGTCGCGGACCTGGGTGGCGAAGGCACCCGGCGTCCGGCCGAACATGACCTCGGCGAGGACGGCGCCGCCGATGGCCCCCGCGGTCTGGGCCGCGGTGTAGACGAGGGCGTCGCGGCCGCTGAGGCCCTCGCCGCCGGTGCGCCGGGCCCACCAGCTGACCAGGGTGACCACCGGGTTGAGGTGGGCGCCGGACAGCGGCCCGAGGAGGGTGATGATCAGCCCGAGACCGATGGCCGAGGCCAGCGAGTTGGCCAGCAGAGCCACGCCGGTGTCGGTGCTGAGCTGGGCGGCCTTGATGCCGGAACCGATCACGACCACGAGGAGACCGGCGGTTCCGATGATCTCGGCGGCTGCGCGGCGTGGCAGAGAGGTACGGGCTGTCATGATTTCTCCCCCTGGGCAGACGTAGCAGCGGAAAAGATATTCCGTATCTTGGAAAAACGATAGCGGTGTCCAGCGCCTCCCGGTACCACGAAAATCCCTTTTCGGAAGGTCCTCCACCCGGCACGCTGGGCTTATGGATGAAAGACGCACGGTCAAGGTCTCCAAATACGTCTCGAAACACCTGCGGCATCAGCCGGAACGGATCGGACTGGTGCTCGATGCCCACGGCTGGGTGGAGATCGACGACCTTCTGCGCGCGGCCACCGCCCACGGGTTCCCGTTCACCCGCGCCGAGCTCGACCACGTCGTCGCCGCCAACGACAAGCAGCGGTTCGCCGTCGACGGATCCCGGATCCGCGCCAGCCAGGGACACACCGTGCCCGTGGACCTGGGCCTTCCGGAGGCCGAGCCGCCCGCGTACCTCTACCACGGCACCGTCACCTCCGCCCTGGACGCGATCCGCGCCGAGGGCCTGCGCCCCATGGCCCGCCACCACGTCCATCTGTCCCCCGACCGGGAGACCGCCACCCGGGTCGGCGCCCGGCGCGGCCGGCCGGTGGTGCTCAGCGTGGACGCCGCGGCGATGCGCGAGGCCGGCCACGTCTTCCGGATCAGCGCCAACGGCGTATGGCTCGTCGACTGCGTGCCACCGCGTTTCCTGCGCTTCCAGTAACGCGCCGGGACCGGGGGGAATTCATACCGAGATTGTCGGACCATCCCCCTAATGTGTGTCCCACTCCGGGATCCGTGAGGGGGGGTACCTCGCGATCGCCGAACCAACCCTGCACACACGCACGCGAGGTGACGCACCATGACGTCCGAGTCCGAGTCCGAGTCCGAAACCGAATCCCACAGCTTCCAGGTCGATCTGCGCGGCCTGGTCGACCTCCTCTCCCACCACCTCTACTCCAGCCCCCGCGTCTACGTACGCGAGCTCCTGCAGAACGCCGTGGACGCGGTCACCGCCCGTCACGCCCTCGAACCCGGTGCGCAGGTCCGCATCCGGTTGTCGGCCACCGGAGGCCGGGTGACCATCGAGGACAGCGGCATCGGCCTGACCGCCGCCGAGGCTCACTCGCTCCTCGCCACCATCGGACGCAGCTCCAAGCGCGGCGGCGACCACGGACTGGAAGCCGCCCGCCGCGAATTCCTGGGCCAGTTCGGCATCGGCCTGCTCGCCTGTTTCGTCGTGGCCCGCCAGATCCGCGTCATCACCCGCTCCGCCCGCGACCCGCACGCCGCACCCGTCGAATGGCTGGCCACGGACGACGGCTCGTACACCGTCCGCGAACTGCCCCACGAGGCACGCCTGGAGCCCGGCACCACCGTGGTCCTGGAAGCCCGCCCCGGCGCCACCGAATGGACCGTCCCGGCCAAGGTCGAGCAACTGGCCCGCGACTACGGCTCCCTGCTCCCGTACGACATCACCTTCCACGACGGCGAGGGCGGCGAGCCGCGCCCGGTCACCGACCTGCCCGCCGTGTGGGACCGGCCCTTCCCCACCCCCGCCGCCCGCCGCGTCGCACTCGCCGGGCACTGCTCCGCACTCTTCGGATTCACCCCGCTCGACAGCATCGACCTCGACCTGCCCCTCGCCGGGGTGCGCGGAGTGGCGTACGTCCTTCCCGAACCGACCAGCCCCGCCCACCGGGCCGGACACCGCGTCCACCTCAAGGGCATGCTGCTGACCGACCGCGCCGACAACCTGCTGCCGGACTGGGCGTTCTTCGTGCGCGTCGTCCTCGACACCGACACCCTGCGCCCCACCGCCTCCCGCGAGAACCTGTACGACGACGAGACCCTCTCCGCCGTACGCGACGCCCTCGGTTCCCGCGTGCGCGGCTGGCTCGCCGAGCTCGCGGCGAGCGATCCCGAACGCCTCGCCGCCTTCCTGCGCGTCCACCACCTCGGTGTGAAGTCCATGGCCCGCCACGACTCCGAACTGCTCGGACTGATGCTGCCGTGGCTTCCCTTCGAGACCAGCGACGGCTCGATGAGCCTCCAGGAGTTCGCGGCCGCCCACACGGACATCCACTTCACTCGCACCGTGGAGGAGTTCCGCCAGATCGCCCCGATCGCCGCGGCCCACGGCCTCGGCATCATCAACGCCGGCTACACCTACGACGCCGACCTGCTGGCCCTGCTGCCCTCCGTACGACCGGAGCTGAAGGTCACCGAGCTCGACGCCGGAGCCGTCACCGAACGGCTCGACCCGGTGCCCACCGACGCCGAACTGGCACTGGCCCCCTTCCTCGCCACCGCCCGCACCCGCCTGGAGCCCCAGGGCTGCGACGTGGTGCTGCGCGCCTTCCAGCCCGTCACCGTCCCCGCGCTCTACCTCGACGACCGGCAGGCCCGCCAGGAACGCGACCGGAGCGCCGCACTGGAGAGCGCCGACTCCCTGTGGAGCGGCATCCTCGGCGCACTGCGCGGCTCCGCGCCCCGCGCCCGCCTCGTCCTCAACCACAACAACCCGCTGATCCGCAGGATCTCCTCCCTCCCCGACGAGGTGCTGACCGGCACCGCCGTCGAATCGCTGTACGGGCAGGCGCTGCTGATGTCCCAGCGGCCGCTGCGCCCCGCCGACTCGACCCTGCTCAACCGGGCCTTCCTCGGGCTCCTGGAATGGGCTACCCACCCGACGGCCCCGGCCCCCGCCGCCGACGACACCGACGCCCGCGACGCCCAGGAGGACCAGAAGTGACGACCGTGACGCGCGAGGAGATCGTGCGGGGTCTGGCCGAGAACCGGGAAGCCCCGAACGGCTCCGCGCGCAACGCACACGCCGAGGCACTGGCCGGGGCCGCGGAGACGAGCGGTGACCGGGCCCTGTTCCGCGAGGCCCTGGACAACCTGATCAACGCCTACCTCTACAGCTCCGAGTCCTCGAAGATGCTGGTGCCCTTCGCCCGGCTGCTCCAGGAGTACGACAAGGACCCGGGCGCCTTCTCCGAATGGGACGCGCACTCGCTGTTCTGGCAGTTCAAGTGGGTGGCGACGGCCATCTCGGACTCCCCCGGGATCCCCCTGGAGTCGGCCACGGGGTGGCTGGAGGAGATGGAGCGCCGGTACCGGACCGCGGGCTACAGCGAGCGGCCCGTCCGTGAGGCAGAGCTGTGGCTCGCCCACGCCATCGGCCAGGACGAGCGGGCCGAGCAGGCCTTCGCCCGCTGGCAAGCCGCGGACCGCGACACCATGAGCGACTGCCGCGCCTGCGAGCTCAACGGCCAGGGACAGTACGCCGTCCTGCGCGGGGACGACGCCGCCGCCCTCGACATCTGGAAGCCCGTCCTCGAAGGCGATCTGACGTGCGCCGAGGAGCCCCACCGCGTCCTCGCGACCTCGCTGCTGCCGCTGCTGCGGCTCGGCCGGACCGACGAAGCCCGCTCGCACCACCTGCGCGGCTACCGCCTGGCACGGGGCAACGACAGCCTGCTCCCGTCGGTCGGCCGGCACATCGAGTTCTGCGCGCTCACCGGCAACGAGTCCCGCGGCCTGGAGATCCTGGCCGAGCACGCCCCGCACGTGACCCCCCTCGCCAATGTCGACGACCAGCTGGCCTTCCACGGAGGGATCCTCGTCCTGCTGCGCCGCCTGGACGAACTCGGCCACGGACAGCTCCCCGCCGTCCCCTACGAGGGGACCCCCCGCACGGTTTCCGAGCTGTACGAGGTCCTGCACGCGGGCGCGCTCGACATCGCCCGGCAGTTCGACGCCCGCAACGGCACCACCCGCGTATCGGACCGGTTCCTGGAACGCGTCGCGCGGCAGCCGCTGGCCCGCGTGCTCCCGCTGGGCGTGCGGGGCACCGCGCTGCCGCAGGCCGCTCCCGGGACGCCCGCCCAGCCCGGCTCGGCCCCGGCGGCCACGCTGGCCGAGCCGGCCGCGACAGCAGGCGGCCCGCACTCCTCCCTCGGCTTCGACGAGCTGGTGGAGCGGGCCCGCAACGCCCGCGACCAGGGACATCCGAGTGCGGACGCACTGTGGGCCGAGGTCGCCGTACGGGCGCACGCGCAGCCGGGGACCGACCCGCTGGTCCGCGCCGATCTCGCTGACCACCGCGCCCTGGCCGCTGCCAGGAGCGGCGCCGAGGAGGCGGCCGGGCTGCTCGCCGCCGTGCGGGACGAGTACCTGGCGCTCGGCCGGACGGAGCGGGCAGCACTGGCCGAGCTCCGGCTGGCCAGCGAGGCCGCCCAGTCCGGGGCCGGACCCGCACGGATCCGGGAACTGCTGGCGGCGGCCGTCCGGGCCGCCGAGGCACTGGACCCGGCCGAACCGCTGCGCCCGCGCCGCATCGCGCTCGCGGAACTGGCCGAGATCCGCGTGGAGTCGTACCTGCGCTCGGTCGAGGCGTCCGGTGCCGCGGACCACTCCCACGCCCACGGCCACAGGCACGGCCATGGCCACGGCGAGGAGCACGGCCACGACGGGCTCGCGGCCGAACTGACCGCCTTCGTCGCGGCCTACCGGGACACGCCCCTGGCGGACCTGGTCGCGGACGCCGAGGAGATGCTGGGCCGGGTGGCCCTCTCCCAAGGTGATCCGGAGCGGGCCGTGGCCCTGCTGGCCGATGCCGCCGCGCGGGCGGTCGGAGCGGGCCGGCCGTGGCAGGCGGTGGACCCCCTGGTACTGCGGGCGGGGGTACTGATGTCGCTCGACCGCCCCGAGGAAGCGGAGCAGGCGGCACGTTCGGGTCTGGAGCACGCCGCCGAGGTGACCGATCCCGAGACCCAGGGCGTCGTACGGCTGACCCTCGCGGACATCCTGCTGCGGCGCGGCGGCGCGGCGGCGGAGACCGCCGACCACGCGCTGGCGGCGTCCCACTGGTTCGACCAGGCCGGTCTCACCGCCGACGGCGGGGCACAGGCCCGGCTGCTGCTGGCCCGCGCGTACGCGACGGACGGCCGGGAGGCCGAGGCGGCGGAGATCCTGCAGTCGACGCTGCCCGACCTGCTGGAGCACGGCGACCAGCAGACGGTGTTCGCACGGGAACTCCTGGGCGATCTGCTGCGCCGGCTGAACGAGGCCCGGTCGGCGGCCGAGCAGTACCTCCTCGCCGCCGAGGCGGCCGAGGGCTGGGAGGACGCACGTCCGCAGGCGAGCCTCGCGCAGTCGGCCGCCGACGCCCTCTCCGACGCGGGGCTGGTCGAAGAGGCGGCTGCGGCCTACGAGCGCTCCCTCGTCCTGCACCGGCGGGCGGGCGGGGCACCGGTCGCCGAGGTGCGGATCCTGCGCTCCCTGGCCTGGCTGGGACTGGGCGAGGAGGTCACCGGGGAGACCGTGGAGCGGGCCCGGGCCCGGATGGCCGAGGCCGCCGCGGTACTGGAGGCCGCCCTGGCGGCGGATCCCGGTGCCCCCGAGCTGCGCTCCGAACTCGCCCAGACCTGGCACCAGCTGGCGCAGGTGCTCGACCAGCACGTCGTCGCGAACGGGCAGTCCTACGCGGACGACGACGGGGACGACGAGGACCGGGACGACGAGGACGGGGACGCCGAGGACCGGGACGACGAGGACCGGGACGACGAGCTCGGGGAGCTTTCCGGGCCCTCGCTCAGCGACGCGGAGGTCGACGGGCTGCGTGTCGAGGAGATCGAACTCTGGGACCGGGCCGCCCGGGCCTACGCGGAGCTCGGTGCCGGCCATCTCCGTGACCGGTTCCAGTGCGTGACCAACGCCGCGTGGACCGAACACGAGCGGGGCGACGCCGAAGCGGGCGCCACCCGTGTCTCCGCCCTGATCGATGAGCTGCGGCCACTGTCCGAGGACGAGTTGCCGGAGTGGCTGCTGCCTTCCGCGGAGCGTGTCCTCGGCCAGCTGAGGGGCTGAGCCACCCGTCGCCGCTTCCCGTGCGGATGTCCGGGAAGCGGCGACGGGGCGGGCAGACGACGGCCGGGCCGGCGGCCGGTCAGCGCTCCAGCTGAGCCAGTCCCTCGGTGGCGATCGCCTCGAAGACGCTCTCGTCCGAGGCGAAGTCGGAGTCCGGGATCGGGGCGTGGATCACCAGCTCCGTGAAGCCGAGCTCGCGGTGGCGGCCGGCGAAGTCGACGAACGCGTCCACGGACTCCAGCACCCGGTTGGCCTCGGGCGTGAAGCCGGTCAGCAGGATCTTCTCCATCGGCTCGGACTCCCGCCCGATCTCCGCCAGCGCCTTGTCGAGGCGTTCGAGCTGCCCGCGCAGGGCCTCGCGCGACTGCTCGGGCGTCCCCTCCTCGAAGAGCTTCGGATCGCCCGTGGTCACCCACGCCTGGCCGTGGCGGGCGGCGAGCCGCATACCGCGCGGTCCCGTCGCGGCGACGGCGAACGGCAGCCTCGGCCGCTGCACACAGCCGGGGATGTTGCGCGCCTCCTCGGCGGAGTAGAAGGTCCCCTCCTGACTCACCGCGCCCTCGGTCAGCAGCCGGTCCAGCAGCGGCACGAACTCGGCGAAGCGGTCGGCCCGCTCACGCGGCGTCCAGGCCTCCTGGCCCAGCACGGTCGAGTCGAAGCCGTTGCCGCCCGCGCCGATGCCGAGCGTGATCCGCCCGCCGGAGATGTCGTCGAGAGAGATCAGGTCCTTGGCCAGGGTCACCGGGTGCCGGAAGTTCGGCGAGGTCACCAGCGTGCCCAGGCGCATACGCTGCGTCGCCGCCGCCGCGGCAGTGAGAGTGGGGATCGCACCGAACCACGGCCCGTCCCGGAAGGACCGCCAGGACAGGTGGTCGTAGGTGTAGGCCGTGTGGAAGCCGAGCTGTTCGGCCCGCAGCCACTGGTCGCGGCCTCCCTCGTGCCATCGCCGTACCGGAAGGATCACCGTGCTCAGACGCAGACTCATGTGTCGAGCCTACGGGGAGGCGATGTTTCACGTGAAACATGCCTCGCCGCGACCTCCGGGGCACGGGCGGGGTCGGGCGGTTCGGGGCCATGGGCGAAGATGGGTCGGTGATCTCGGCTTCCCCGCGTCCGGACGGGACGACCCCCGTGCCCCGGCTCATCGCCACCGACCTCGACGGAACTCTGCTGCGCGACGACCAGTCCGTCTCGGAGCGCACCGTCGCCGCGCTCGCCGCAGCCGAGGAGGCCGGCATCGAGGTCTTCTTCGTGACCGGCCGCCCGGCCCGCTGGATGGACGTGGTCAGCGACCATGTCCACGGGCACGGCCTCGCGATCTGCGCCAACGGGGCGGCGGTCGTCGACCTCCACGCGGGACGCGAGTTCGTACTGGTCAGGGCCCTTCCCCGGGACGCGGCGCTCTCCGTCGTCGAGGCCTTGCGCGCGGCGGCTCCCGGCACTTCCTTCGCCGTCGAGATGACCACCGGCATCAACTACGAACCCGCCTACCCGCCCTTCTTCAAGGACCCGGGCGCGATCCTGGCCAGCGCCGAGAAGCTGCTCAGGGAAGACACGGGCGACGGCGCCGCACCCGTGCTCAAGCTGCTCGCCCACCACACCGAGCTCGCCCCCGACGAGTTCCTGGAGCTGGCGCGCTCCGCCGCCGGCTCGTACGCGTCGATCACCCGGTCCAGCCCGACCGCTCTCCTGGAGATCAGCGGGCACGGCGTCTCCAAGGCGAGCACCCTGGCGCTGTGCTGCGCCGAGCGGGGCATCTCCGCCGACGAGGTGGTCGCCTTCGGGGACATGCCGAACGACGTCGAGATGCTCGGCTGGGCGGGCACCTCGTACGCGATGGGCAACGCCCACCCCGACGTGATCGCGGCCGCGTCCGGGCGCACGACCGCCAACAACGAGGACGGGGTCGCCGTCGTCATCGAGCGCATCGTGGCCGAACGCATCGCACAGCGGCAGCAGGGACACGTCTAGGAAGTGCCTGCCGGGCCTGAAGAGGCCCTAGAGCGGGGCCTCCCACACCAGGGTGGTTCCTCCGCCGTCCTCGCCGATGCCCGGGCCGTACCAGCTCGACCCGCCCAGCGACTCGGCCCGCCGGCGCAGGTTCCGCAGCCCGCTGCGCCGGCCGCCCTCGGGGATGCCCACCCCGTCGTCGGCGACCTCCAGCCGGACCCCGGGCCGCCCGTCGTCGAGGGTGATGGTGCAGTCCAGGACCACCTCGATCCGGGACGCGTCGGCGTGCCGGAAGGCGTTGGAGAGGGCCTCGCGCAGTGCGGCGATCAGGTTCTTGCCCACCAGCTCGCCGACGACCGCGTCGATCGGGCCGAGGAATCGGTGCGCGGGCTTGAAGCCCAGCGGCACGGCGGCCATGTTGATCTCGCGCAGCACCCGCGTACGAAGCCCGGAGGGGGCCTCCGCCGGACCCTGCTGGAGGGCGAAGATCGCGGTGCGGATCTCCTGGATCGTCACGTCCAGCTCGTCCACGGCCTTGCCCACGCCGTCACGGACCTCGGGGACGATGGAGCGGCGCTGGGCGCCCTCCAGCATCATGCCCGTGGCGAAGAGCCGCTGGATGACCAGGTCGTGCAGGTCCCGGGCGATCCGGTCCCGGTCCTCGAAGACGGCGAGCCGCTCCCGGTCCCGCTGGGCCTCGGCCATCATCAGGGCGAGAGCCGCCTGGGAGGCGAACTGGGTGGCCAGCGTCCGCTCGGCTTCGCTGAAGGGCCGCCCGCCGCGGGCGCGGGGGGTGACGAGCGCGCCGAGCACCCGTCCGCCGCTGTGCAGCGGGAGCATCATGCAGGGGCCGTACTCGCTGGTCAGCTTGCTGATCATGCGGGGATCGGAGGCGGCGTCCTCCACGAAGACCGGCTCGCCCTGGAGCAGCTTGTCCACCACGGGACTCTCGGCCGGAATCACCATGCCCAGCGAGGTGGCCGGGTTCTCGGCGGAGACGGCGACGATCTCCATCCCGCCCTCCTCGGCCGGGAGCATCACGATCCCGGCCGCGGAGTCGGCGAGGTGGCGGGCCTGTTCGGCGACCACGGCGAGCGCGTCGTCGGCGTCCCCGCCGGACAGCAGGGCGGTGGTGACGGCGACCGAGCCGTCGATCCACCGCTCCCGCTGGGTGGCGGCCTCGTACAGCCGGGCGTTGCCGATGGCGATGCCCGCCTCGGTGGCCAGCACCCGGACCATGTGGACGTCGTAGTCGTTGAACTCGACCCCGCCGTTCTTCTCGGCGAGGTAGAGGTTGCCGAAGATCTCCCCCTGCACCCGGATCGGGACCCCGAGGAAGGTCTTCATCGGGGGGTGGTGCGCCGGGAACCCCGCCGACCTCGGGTCTTCGGTCAGGTCGGCGAGCCGCACCGTTTCGGGGTGCGAGATCAGCGCCCCGAGCAGGCCCCGCTTCCCGTCGGGGCGGTGCCCGATCTTCCGGGCCTGTTCGGTGTCGATCCCGTAGGTGACGAAGTCCGAGAGCCCCCGGCCCTCCGTGTCGACGACGCCGATCGCCGCGTAGCGTGCGCCGGCGAGCTCGGCCGCCGTCTCGCAGATGCGGTCGAGCGTGGAGTGCAGCTCGAGTCCCGTACCGACCGACCTCATGGCCTCCAGCAGCTGCGGCACCCGGGCCGTGAGCTCGGTGGACAGGCCGTGCAGACTCCTGGTGGCCTGGGTGGCGGCCTCCAGCGGGTCCGGCGTTCCAGGGGTTGCCTGTGACGGCTCGGGGGACTGCTGCGACTCCTGCACTGACATGCCCTTGAGCCTAGTTAGTGCCCATTAGCGGGGAAAGTCGGCCAAAGTACCGTCTGCCGCCCGTTCCCGCTCCAGCAGCCGGCGCAGTGGGCCCTCGGCGGCGGCGAGCTCCGCGTACGCGCCACGCTGTACGACCTCCCCGCGATCCAGGACGAGCACCTCGTCGACCGCTTCCAGACCGGCCAGCCGGTGCGTGATCAGCACGGTGGTGCGGCCCTCGGTCGCGGCCAGCAGGTCCGCCGTCAGGGCGTCCGCGGTTGCCAGGTCGAGGTGCTCGGCCGGTTCGTCGAGGACCAGTACGGGGAAGTCCGCGAGCAGTGCCCGGGCCAGGGCGAGGCGCTGGCGCTGCCCGCCCGAGATCCGTTCCCCGTGCTCGCCGACCAGTGTGTCCAGCCCGTCCGGCAGGCCGTCCGCCCATTCCAGCAGCCGGGCAGCGGCCAGCACCGCGCGCAGTTCCTCCTCGCTCGCGCCGGTCCGGGCCAGGCGCAGGTTCTCCCGTACGGAGCTGTCGAAGATGTGCGCGTCCTGGGCGCACAGGCCGACGAGCGTGCGGACGTCGTCCCCGTCGAGGGTGCGGGCGTCGCTCCCGCCCAGGGTGTACGTGCCCTCGCGCGGGTCCAGGAACCGGAGCAGCACCTGGGCCAGCGTGGTCTTGCCGGAACCCGATGGCCCGACGACGGCGATGCGCCGGCCGGCCTCCAGGGTCAGGTCGAGCCCGCGCAGCGCGTCCCGGTCCTGACCCGGGTGGCGGGCGCCGAGCCCGGTCAGCCTCACCGGGAACGGCGAGCCGGGCGCAGCGGCGGGCCGCTCCGGCTCGGCGACCGGGGCCGGAGCGTCGATGACCTCGTACAGCCGCTCGGCGCTGCGGCGCACCCGCTGGCGGTACTGGACGGCGAGCGGCAGTCCGGTCACCGCTTCGAAGGCGGCGAGCGGCGTGAGCACGGCGACGGCCATGGCCACCCCGGAGAGCCGTCCGCCGTGCACCGCGTTCGCGGCGAGCGCCGCGGAGACCACCACGGTGAGCCCGCACACCAGGGCGGACAGTCCGCCGCCGAGCCCGCTCGCGGCGGCGCCCCGCGCGGCGATTCCCGTCAGCAGGTGGTCGCTCTCGCGCGTACGGGCCTTGCGGTCCTCCAGCGCGCCGGCCACGGTCAGCTCCGCGGTGCCGGTGAGCAGATCGGCCACCCGGGTGGCCAGTTCGCCGCGGGCGGGCGCGAGCCGGCGCTCAGCACGGCGGGCGCATGCCCCGCTGACCAGCGGCACACCGATCCCGGCGGCGAGCAGCCCCGCGGCGAGTACCGCTCCCGCCTCGGGCAGCAGCCAGGCGGTGAAGGCGACCGAGCCGGTGCCGACGATCAGCGCGGTGCCGACCGGCAGCAGCCAGCGCAGCCAGTAGTCCTGCAGCGCGTCGGCGTCGGCGACGAGACGGGCCAGCAGGTCCCCGCGCCGGTGCTCGCGCAGACCGGCGGGGGCGATGCGCTCCAGCCTCCGGTACACGGAGACCCGCAGGTCGGCGAGCATCCGCAGGACGGCGTCGTGGGAGACGAGCCGCTCGGCGTACCGGAAGACGGCCCGGCCCATACCGAAGGCCCGCGTGGCGGTGACGGCCACCATCAGATAGAGCACGGGCGGCTGTTCGGAGGCCCGCGAGATCAGCCACCCGGACACGGCCATCAGGCCGACGCTGCACCCGACGGCCAGCGCCCCCAGCAGCAGCCCGAGCCGGAACCGCCCCCGCCAGGCCTTGGCGGCGGCTCGTACCCGGCCGAGCGGGTCCGCGCCGGGGGTCCGCGCCGACGCGGGGCCGGCAGCCGGGGCGCCGTCCGGGTCCGGGTCCACGGCCCGCTGCGGATCCCGCTGCGGCTCCCGGGGCCGCAGCCCGGCGGCGCCGGACACGGCGGAGGAGGACACGGCGGCGCCGGACACGGCGGAGGAGGACACGGCGGCGGAAGACAGGGCGGGGGAGGACAGCGGCCCGGGGCGCACCTGCACGACCCGGTCGGCGAGGGCCAGCAGCGCCGGGCGGTGCACGACCAGCAGTACGGTCCGCCCCTCGGCGAGCCGGCGTACGGCCTCCACGATCCCGGCCTCGGTCTCCCCGTCCAGGGCCGCGGTGGGCTCGTCCAGCAGCAGAACGGGCCGGTCCGCCAGGAACGCCCGCGCCAGGGCGAGCCGCTGGCGCTGGCCGGCGGACAGGCCCGCCCCGCCCTCGCCGAGCCGGGTCGCCGTCCCCTGCGGCAGTGCGGCGACGAACGGCCACGCCCCGGCGTCCTCCAGGGCGGCGGTCACCTCGGCGTCCGAGGCCCCGGGGCGCGCCAGCCTCACGTTCTCGGCGATGGTCCCGGCGAACAGGTGCGGCCGCTGCGGCACCCACGCGATCCGCGAGCGCCACTGCTCCGGTGCCAGGTCGGCCAGATCCACACCCGCCACCCGGACCAGCCCCGAGGTCGGGGCCGTGAACCCGAGCAACACCTGGAGCAGCGTGGACTTCCCGGACCCGCTGGATCCGGTGAGGGCCACGCACTCCCCCGGCCCGACGGCCAGCGAGACGGGAGCGGGAGAGTCCTCGCCCCGGCCCGCGTGGCGGACGGCGACCCCGTCGATCTCGATCCGCAGCGGGGCCCCGGCCGGCAGCTCCGCCCGTCCGCCGGCACCGGGGAGCGGGGTCTCCAGTACGTCGAAGATCTCCTCCGCGGCGGCCAGCCCCTCGGCGGCCGCGTGGTACTGCGCCCCCACCTGCCGCAGCGGCAGGTACGCCTCGGGGGCCAGGATCAGGATGACCAGCCCGGTGTAGAGGTCGAGGCCGCCGTGGACCAGCCGCATGCCGATCGTCACGGCCACCAGCGCCACCGACAGGGTGGCCAGCAGTTCCAGTGCGAAGGAGGAGAGGAAGGCGATGCGCAGGGTGCGCATCGTGGCGCGCCGGTAGTCATCGGTGATCCTGCGGATCGACTCGGCCTGCGCCTTGGCCCGCCCGAAGACCTTCAGCGTCGGCAGGCCGGCCACCACGTCGAGGAAGTGCCCCGACAGCCGCGACAGCAGCCGCCACTGGCGGTCCATCCGCGACTGCGTGGCCATGCCGATCAGGATCATGAACACGGGGATGAGCGGCAGCGTGACCACGATGATGGCCGCCGACACCCAGTCCTCGGTGACGACGCGGGCGAGCACCGCCGCCGGTACGACCACGGCGAGCCCCAGCTGGGGCAGGTAGCGGGAGAAGTAGTCGTCGAGGGCGTCCACCCCTCGCGTGGCCAGCTGCACCAGCGAGCCGGTGCGCTGACCCGTCAGCCAGCCGGGTCCCAGGTCCGCGGCCCGCTCCAGGAGCCTGCCGCGCAGTTCCGACTTGACGGCCGCGCCGGCCCGGTGGGCGGCCAGCTCCGTCATCCAGGTGACCAGGCCGCGCCCCAGTGCCACCGCCGCGAGCAGCAGCAGTGGCGTCCGGAGCGCGGCCCCGTCCAGCCCCTTCTCGAAGGCGCCGACCACGATCTCGGCGATGAGCATCGCCTGACCGACGACCAGCCCCGCGCCGGCGACGCCCAGGGCCACCACCGCCCCCAGGAAGAGGCGGGTGGAACGGGCGTACCGGAGCAGGCGCGGGTCGATCGGTTTCACGTGAAACATCCCTCGGCAGGGGGTCGAACGGATGGGCCGGGCGTCAGTGCGCGTCGGCGATGTGCTGCGTACCGATGCGCTTGCGGAACACCCAGTACGTCCAGCCCTGGTAGAGCAGGACCAGCGGGGTGGCCACGGCCGCGCACCAGGTCATGATCTTCAGCGTGTACGCGCTCGACGAGGCGTTGGTGACCGTGAGGTTCCACGCGTCGTCCAGCGAGGACGGCATGACGTTCGGGAAGAGCGTCAGGAAGAGCATCGCGACGGCTGCCGCGATGGTGACCCCCGACAGTGCGAACGACCAGCCCTCGCGGCCCGCCTGGTTGAAGCCCAGGGCCCCGAGCAGCGCGATCACCGCGACGGCCATGGCGACCAGGCTCTTGGCATCACCGCGGGTGAACTGGGTCCAGGTCAGGAAGACCAGGGCCAGCACCGCGGTCGCGACACCGAGCCGGGTCGCGAGCCTGCGCGAGCGCTCCCGGATGTCACCGACCGTCTTGAGCGAGGCGAAGACCGCGCCGTGGAAGGTGAACAGGGTGAGGGTGACCAGGCCGCCGAGGAGCGCGTAGCCGTTGAGCAGGTCGAGGAGGGTCCCGACGTACTCCTTGTGCTGGTCGATCTTCACGCCGCGCACGATGTTGGCGAAGGCGACGCCCCACAGGAACGCGGGGATCATCGAGGTCCAGAAGATCGCGTGTTCCCAGTTGGTCTGCCAGCGCTCCTCGTCGCGCTTGTGCCGGTACTCGAAGGCGACACCGCGGACGATGAGGCAGCCGAGGATGATCAGCAGCGGCAGGTAGAACCCGGAGAAGAGGGTGGCGTACCAGTCGGGGAAGGCGGCGAAGGTCGCGCCGCCCGCGGTGAGCAGCCAGACCTCGTTGCCGTCCCAGACGGGCCCGATCGTGTTGATCAGGACCCGCTTCTCGGTGCGGTCGCGGGCGAGCAGCTTGGTCAGTACGCCGATCCCGAAGTCGAAGCCCTCCAGGAAGAAGTAGCCGGTCCACAGGACGGCGATGAGTACGAACCAGACGTCGTGGAGTTGCATGGTGTGGTCTCCCCAGCCTCAGTACGAGAAGGCCATCGGCCGGTCGGCGTTCTTGTCGTCCCCGCCGATCCTGGTGGGCGGGTTCAGGTCGGCCTCGGTGAGCTCGGGCGGGCCGGCCTTGACGTACTTGACGAGGAGCTTGACCTCGATGACGGCGAGCACGGCGTAGAGCAGCGTGAAACCGATCATGGAGGTGAGGACCTCGCCCTGCGAGACGTTCGGCGAGACCGCGTCCCGGGTGCGCAGGACCCCGTAGACCACCCACGGCTGGCGGCCCATCTCGGTGAAGATCCAGCCCCAGGAGTTGGCGATGAGCGGGAAGCCCATCGTCCAGAGCGCGACGATCCAGTACAGCTGTCCCCACTTCGGGCTGAGCGCCTTCTTGAAGAGGACCAGGTTGGGTACCTCGTCCTCCGAGGTGCGCAGCCCCGGCGGCAGCATGAACTTCTTGCGGGTCAGCCACAGGCCCAGCACGCCGACGCCGAGCGAGGCCATGCCGAAGCCGATCATCCAGCGGAAGCCCCAGTAGGCGACCGGGATGTTGGGCCGGTAGTCGCCGGGCCCGAACTTCTCCTGCTCGGACTTGTTGACGTCGTTGATGCCGGGGACGAAGGAGGTGAAGTCGTCGTTGGCGAGGAAGGACAGCAGACCGGGGATCTCGATGGCCACCTTGTTGTGGCCCTTCTCGACGTCGCCGTAGGCGAAGACGGAGAAGGGGGCCGGCGCCTCACCGTCCCAGAGCGCCTCGGCGGCGGCCATCTTCATGGGCTGCTGCTTGAACATGACCTTGCCGAGCAGGTCACCGCTGATCGCGGTGCCCATTCCGGCGATGATCAGGGTGACCAGGCCGACCCGCAGCGAGGTCCGCATCACGGGGATGTGCTTCTTGCGCGCGAGGTGGAAGGCCGAGATGCCGACCATGAACGCACCGCCGACCAGGAAGGCGGCCGTGATGGTGTGGAAGAACTGGGTGAGGGCGGTGTTCTGGGTGAGCACGAGCCAGAAGTCGGTGAGCTCGGCCCGGCCCCGCTCCCCGTTGATGCGGTACCCGACGGGGTGCTGCATCCAGGAGTTCGCCGCCAGGATGAAGTAGGCGGACAGAACGGTGCCCATGGACACCATCCAGATGCAGGCCAGGTGGATCTTCTTGGGCAGCTTGTCCCAGCCGAAGATCCACAGGCCGATGAAGGTCGATTCGAAGAAGAAGGCGATCAGCGCCTCGAAGGCCAGCGGCGCTCCGAAGATGTCACCCACGAATCGCGAGTAGTCGGACCAGTTCATGCCGAACTGGAACTCCTGGACGATGCCGGTGACGACACCCATCGCGATATTGATCAAGAAAAGCTTTCCCCAGAACTTCGTGGCCCTGAGGTACTTCTCCTTCTCCGTGCGCACCCAGGCGGTCTGCAGGCCGGCCGTGAGGGCGGCGAGCGAGATCGTCAGCGGCACGAAGAGGAAGTGATAGACGGTGGTTATGCCGAACTGCCAGCGCGCCAATGTCTCTGGCGCCAAAGCTAGGTCCACGTCGTCTTCTCCTTGTCGTCGCCGTGGTCACAGCCGCAGTCTGCCTGGCGGGTTCCTCCCATACCGGGAGAAGCAAGACACGCTTGTGAACGCGTTCACATTCACAAGCATTATTGCGCATCGCCTTTCGGTCCTCCACAGCGGGGGCCCCTCTAGCCAATCCATTCAACAAATTGTTGAATGTGGCTCATGAAGATTCGCATCTCCTGGCCCGCGGGCCTGCTCACCGCAACCCTCGACGAGACCCCGACCAGCAAGGCCCTGGCCGCGGCCCTCCCGATCTCCGCCTCCGCGAACACCTGGGGCGAGGAGGTCTACTTCGACACCGGCGTCTCCGTGGCCCTGGAAGACGACGCCCAGCAGGTCGTCGAGCCCGGCACCGTCGCGTTCTGGACCGAGGGCGACGCGCTCGCGCTGCCCTACGGCCCCACGCCCATCTCGCGCGGAGGCGAGAGCCGCCTGGCGAGCCCGTGCAACGTACTCGGCTCGTTCGACGGCGACCCCCGCCTGCTGGCCACCGTCCGCGACGGCGACCCCATCCGCGTGGAACTGGCCTGACGGCCCGCAGCCCCTACATCTCCTTGAAGAACGCCTCGGCCGTGTGCAGGAAGAGGTCGTTCGCCTCGGGCTCGCCGATCGTGACCCGCAGGCCCTCGCCCGCGAAGGGCCGGACCACCACACCGGCCTTCTCGCAGGCCGCCGCGAAGTCGGCGGTCCGCTCCCCCAGCCGCATCCACACGAAGTTCGCCTGGGTGTCCGGCACCGTCCAGCCCTGCGCCAGCAGCGTCTCGTGGACCCTCGTCCGCTCGCACACCAGCGCCCCGACACGGCCCATCAGCTCGTCCTCGGCGCGCAGCGAGGCCACCGCCGCGTCCTGCGCGAGCTGGCTGACACCGAAGGGCACCGCGGTCTTGCGCAGCGCAGCGGCCACCGGCTCGTGGGCGATCGCGAAGCCGACGCGCAGGCCGGCCAGACCGTACGCCTTGGAGAAGGTGCGCAGCACGGCCACGTTCGGCCGGTCGCGGTAGATCTCGACACCGTCCGGCACGTCCGTGTCGCGGACGAACTCCTTGTACGCCTCGTCCAGCACCACCAGGACGTCCGAGGGCACCCGGTCCAGGAACCGCTCCAGCTCGGCGCGGCGCACCGCGGTGCCGGTCGGGTTGTTCGGGTTGCAGACGAAGATCAGCCGGGTCCGCTCCGTGATCGCCTCGGCCATCGCGTCCAGGTCGTGCACGTCGCCGTCGGTCAGCGGGACCTGGACGGAGGTCGCGCCCGAGATCTGCGTGATGATCGGGTACGCCTCGAAGGACCGCCAGGCGTAGATGACCTCGTCGCCCGGACCGGCGGTCGACTGGATCAGGGACTGGGCCACGCCCACCGAGCCGGTGCCGGTGGCCACGTGCTCGACCGGCACGCCGAACCGCTCCGCGATCTCGTTCACCAGGCCGGTGCACGCCATGTCGGGGTAGCGGTTGAAGCTGCCGGCCGCCGCGACCGCGCTCTCCAGCACCCCGTGCAGCGGGGGGTACGGGTTCTCGTTCGAGGACAGCTTGTACGCGACGGCACCGCCCGCGGCGGCCGGCTTGCCGGGCTTGTATGTCGGAATGCCGTCCAGCTCGGCGCGCAGCTTCGGGCTCTTCTCGCTCACCGCAGGTCCTCCTCGACCATCCCGTACGACGTCGCCGTCGACTCAATACTCCTCACCTTATGAGGATTCCGCTCTTCCGAGAATGGGGGCGCCTGGAATGCGGGGGAGCGCGCGCATATATGCGCGCGCCGGTGGCCCGCGCCGTGGCGCGCATCCCTCGTGCAGGTGAGTTGAGACCGGCCCGGGGCCGCACCGGTTTGGCATGCCCGGACCCGCCGACAAGCGCCACCTTCGCCACGCGCACCCAAATACCTTCAATTCCAAGGTCATTGGGGGTGGCGAAGCATGCAGAAACGTGCCTGTCAACGGGTGCATATGCACCCAGGCCGCCCCCGCCCCGGAGCCCTACTATCGGCTCGCCATGACAGCAGCAGGGAAGCATCAGGTGAGCCGGACCGAGACCACCCGGCGGGCCGCCGGCCGACAGGGCCGGGCAGGCATCAGGGACGTGGCCGCCGCGGCGGGCGTCTCCATCACGACAGTCTCCGACGCGCTCAATGGCAAGGGACGTCTCCCCGACGCCACCCGCCGCCACGTGCGCGAAGTCGCCGACCGTCTCGGCTACCGCCCGTCGGCCGCCGCCCGCACCCTCCGTACCGGAAAGTCCGGCCTCATCGGCCTGACCGTGACGACGTACGGGGATGAACCTTTCACCTTCACCGAATTCGCCTACTTCGCCGAGATGGCGAGGGCCGCCACCTCGGCCGCGCTCGCCCGCGGCTACGCCCTCGTCATCCTCCCCGCCACCTCCCGGCACGACGTGTGGTCCAACGTCGCCCTCGACGGCACCGTCGTCATCGACCCCTCCGACCACGATCCCGTGGTCACCGAACTGGTCCGCCAGGGCCTGCCCGTGGTCTCCGACGGCCGCCCCGCGGGCTCCCTCCCCGTCACCGCCTGGGTCGACAACGACCACGAGGCCGCCGTACTGGGCCTGCTCGACCACCTCGCCGCCGCCGGCGCCCGCCGGATCGGGCTGCTGACCGGCACGACCACCGACACCTACACGCGGCTCTCCACCACCGCCTACCTCAGCTGGTGCGAGCGCGTCGGCCAGGATCCCGTCTACGAGTCCTACCCCGCCCACGACCCCTGCGCGGGCGCCGTCGCCGCCGACCGGCTGCTCGCCCGCCCCGACCGGCCCGACGCCGTCTACGGACTCTTCGACCCCAACGGCACCGACCTGCTCGCCGCCGCCCGGCGCTACGGCCTGCGCGTCCCCGAGGACCTGTTGCTCGTGTGCTGCAGCGAGTCCACCGTCTACGCCAACACCGAACCGCCGATCACGACCCTCTCCCTCAAACCCCGGCGCATCGGCACCGCGGTGGTGCAGCTCCTGATCGACGCCATCGAGGGCGTGGACACCGGGCGGCCGGTGGAACAGGTCGTCCCGACCGAGCTCATCATCCGTACCTCGTCGCAGCGCAGGCAGCCCCGCACGACCGTCAGCCCGCCCCGATCCCCGGCACAGGACTGACCGCCGGAGAGATCGACAACGCCCATATCGGGCCAAAGCATCAGGAACGACTGGTTCCGCACAGGATTCACCACCCCTGGTGCGTCACACAGCGCGAGCCGCATTCCTATGATGGGCGCACGACATCACGGACCCTCCTCCCCGGAGGTCAGGAGGGTCCGCAGGTGTACGGCAGCGCGACGGTGGTGGAGGGGTCGATGACTCAGGGGGCCGGTCAGGGACCCGCGATGCGGACGGAGACGCTGCGGGACTTCCGGGTGCCGGTCGACGAACCGGGCACCGAGCCCGCCCCGTACGCCGTGCCCACGGGGATCCCCGGCGAGGCCCCCGTGTACGGCGGTTACCCCGCCTACTACGCCGAGGGCGCCGCCGAGCCGCACGCCGAACACCTCACGGAACACTTCACCGAGCCGGCCCCGGTCCCCGCCCCGGCCCCCGCCTCCGCTCCGGCCCCCCTCTCGGGACCCGTCATCATGCACAAGACCCCCGAGGAGCCCGCGGACGCGGACCCCGAGGGCTACACCCCGACCTTCCGCGACCTGCCGGTCATCGGCCGCGGCGCACTCGGCGGCCCCGGCGACACCGTCCAGGTCCAGTACGTCCCCCAGGACGACCCCACCGGCCCCGGGCCCCTCTACGTCGTCGGCGACGTCCACGGCTACCTCGACGAACTCGTCACCGAACTCCAGGCCCAGGGCCTGATCGACGCGAACGGCAGCTGGTCCGCAGGAAACGCCCGGCTCTGGTTCCTCGGCGACTTCACCGACCGCGGCCCCGACGGCATCGGCGTCATCGACCTCGTCATGCGGCTCTCCGCCGAGGCCGCCGCCTCCGGCGGCTACTGCAAGGCCCTCATGGGCAACCACGAACTGCTGCTCATCGGCGCCAAGCGGTTCGGCGACACCCCCATCCAGTCCGGCGCCGGCACCGCGACCTTCCAGGCCGCCTGGCTCCTCAACGGCGGCCAGCGCACCGACATGGAGCGCCTCCAGGACGTGCACCTGCAGTGGATGTCCCGCCTGGACGCGGCGGTACTGGTGGAGGACCACCTCCTGCTGCACTCCGACACCACCGCCTACCTCGACTACGGCGACAACATCGAGGACGTCAACGACACCATCCACGAGCTCCTCAACCGCGGTGACGCCGACATCACCTGGGACCTCTTCCGCAAGTTCACCAAGCGGTTCGCCTTCCGCGACGAGGAGACCGGCCCCCAGGCCGTCCGAGAGCTGCTCGGCACCTACGGCGGCAGCCGCGTCGTCCACGGACACAGCCCCATCCCCTACCTCCTCGGCGAGGTGGGCACCGAGGACGGCGACGAGAACCGCGGCCCGGAGGCCGTTCACGGCCCGCACGTGTACGCGGACGGCCTCGCCATCGCCATGGACGGCGGGGTCACGATGGCGGGCAAACTGCTCGTGCGGCAACTCCCGCTGAACGACTGAGGGTTCCCCGCACGGGGTATTTCCGGAAAGCCCCTGTCAACCTGCGGCGTGGGCGCTCTACCATCGCTCTATCCGTAGCAGGCTCTCCTCCGTTTGTGCCGGCGCCCGGGTCTACGCGGGTATCGGCCTCCACGGAGCATCGGGGGATGCACATGACCAGCGCTCCGCACCTGCTGACCGAAGACCGACCGGAGTTCGATCGGCTCCTCGACGAGGCGCTGCGCACCGCGCACGACCGGCCCGAGCTCGCCACGCTCGGCGAACGTCTGAACGCCGAACAGCTGCGCACCATGGCCCTCGGGGCCCGCGCACTGCTCATCGCGGCCGCCGCCGCCGAGTACGACCACTACGTGAAGATCCGCGAGGAGTCGCGGGACGAGATGCTGTCCGCCCCCGCCACCACGGGGGAGGAGGGCGCCGAGCAGGACACCGGCGGCGGTGCGGGCGTCAGCGCCGTGGTCGCGGTCCTCGCACCCGTCCTGGCGGGCACCGCCATGCTGATCTTCCTGCTCGTGGGCTACAGCCTGAAGATGATCGAGCCCGAACCCGCCTTCGCCGAGACGATGCTGACGGCCGGCTGGCTCTTCGGCGCCCTCACGGCGGCCGCACTGCTCTTCGCCGTGATCGGGCTGCTGGTGACGGCAGTCCGCAACAGCTCGACGGAAGTGGCGGCGGACGAGGCGCAGGCGGTACCCGACGAGGTCGCGCGGGCCCGGGAGGCCTGGCGCAACGCACTGCTGGAGCGCGGGATCATGCCGTTCCTGCGGGACGCCCTGGCGGACCCGAGTGCGGGCCCGGGGTTCCCCGGGCCCCGCAGGCGGGGTGGCCGGATGCCCGAGCTGGGTTACACGGCGCCCGATTTCACAAGTCCGGGGACCCCCAACGAGGGTCCCCGGCCCGGTTACACGTCACCGGACTTCACGAGCCCGGACTTCGGCGGCCCGGAGCACGCGCCGGAGTAGGTCCCTCCGGCCGCCCCAGGGGCCGCCCCGGCGGTGCGTGCCGCTACTTCATGCCCTTCGGGCCGTGGTTGACCGCGTCGGGGGCCATCGCCTTGCGTGCGGCACGGCGGCCGGGGTCACCCTCCTCGGGCTGCGGGTTCGCCAGGGACCAGTGCCCGTCACACGTGAGCGTCGTCGGGTTCGGCCCGTTGCCCGGGACGACACGGCAGAAGGTTTCGTAGACGAGACCGCTCTCGGTCACCACCTCCACCAGGAGGGTGTTGGCCTGGTGGGACACGGAGACGCCGCAGGCGTCCTCGGGGTAACTGCCGTCCTCGTTCAGGGAGAGGTCGTACCAGGTCCAGGGTCCGATGGTGTTGGCCGTCAGGTCGCGGACGCCGACGTAGGTGTTCCCGTCTCCCGGGATGACCGTCTTGAACTCGCGGCTCGCCTGGTCACGGACGGAGTCGATGGAGCGGCAGAGGGCCGTCCCGGAGGGACCCGTCGGACCGGTCGGACCGGTGGCACCCGTCGGACCCGTGGGCCCGGTCGGACCGGTCGGACCGGTCGGACCGGTGGGGCCGGTCGGACCGCGCTTGCCCTCGTTGCACTTGTCGTCGCCGCCCTGGGGCCCGCCCCGCAGGTCCGTACTCTTCGGCTTGTGGTTCGGCTTGTGGTCGGGGCAGTAGTCCCCGCCCGCCGGGGTCGCCGCACGGGCACTCCCGGACGTCTGGACGGACTGGCCGACGGCTGCCGCCGGGCCTGCGATTCCCATCAAGACCAGGGCAAGCGATGCGAGGGTTCCGCCGGTCACCAGGCTGCCGCGCTTCGGCAGGGGGCCGAGGGCTGACCTGGTCTTGTTCTCGGGACTCATATACGCCGCTCCTTCTCGAAACCGGATCGAACGATGTGTGGTGGGGCCGCTCTGGCCACCCAGTCATCGTGGGGATCGCCGTCTCGGACGCCGGGACGCCTCGCATATAAGTCCACTTATTGGACGAATGACGCGCCCCTGATGGTCTTACTCGGTGGCGTCTTCGAGCCGCTCCTCGACGACACCGGCGCGGCTTCGCTCCCGCTCGGCTTCACGCGTTCGGATACGCCGGCGGCCCGGAGTACCGGCCGGACTGGATCGTCCGACGGTGCTCCGGGCCGCCGTGGTGCCGCGTGTCCGCTACTTCATGGTCTTCGGACGGTGGTTGAACGTGTCGGGGGCCAGCGAGCTGTGGGCGGCACGACGCGTCGGGGGAGCCGGCTGCGGGTCCACCAGAACCCAGTTGCCGCTGCACGAAAGGGTGGTCGGGTTGCCGTTGACCACGTCGCACGTGGTCTCGTAAAGGTCGCCGCCCTCGGTCAGCACCTCGACCACGATGCCGTTGGCCTGCTGCGCGATGGACACGCTGCAGGCGTCCGCCGGGTGGCTGGCGGTGGTGAGGTCGTACCAGATCCACGAGAACGGCGACTGGCCCGTCGTCTGGCGCACACCGACCCAGGTCGTCCCGTCAGGCTTGTGCACCGCCTTGAACTCGCGGCTGCTCTGGTCCGTGATGGCGTCGACGTCCTGGCACACAGCCTGTCCGGTCGCACCCGTGGCGCCCGTCGGACCGGTCGGACCGGTCGGACCCGTCGGACCGGTCGGACCGACGGAGCCCGTACCGCCCGGACCCGTCGGACCGGTCGGACCCGTCGGACCGGTCGGACCGACGGAGCCCGTACCGCCCGGACCCGTCGCACCGGTGGCGCCCGTCGCACCGGTCGGACCCGTCGGACCCGTCGGACCCGTGGTACCCGTACCGCCACCGGCCGGCCCCGTGGGACCGGTCGCGCCCGTGTCGCCCTTCGGGCCGGTCGGACCGGTCGGGCCCGTCGGGCCCGTCGGACCCGTGGCGCCGGACGGGCACTCGTCGTGGCCGCCCTTGCCGTCCTCCCCGCCCCAGGCCTCGTCGTCGCCGCCACCCAGGTACTTGTCCAGCAGCTGGGCGTGCAGCGGCTTGTCGTGCGGGGGCCGGCCCTCGTCCGACTTGCAGTCGTCGCCTCCGCCGGCTGCCGGAGCGGCGGCGGTCACCGCGGTGGCCGGCGGCTGGGCCAGCGCGACGACGGGGCTCGCCATACTCACGAGCACGAGGGAGAGCGAGGCCAGGGCACCTCCCGTCATCCAGGCCCGACTGCGGGGGACGGGGCCAAGCGGCGACCTGGTCCGGTGCTCACGACTCATGTGCAGCGCTCCTTCGGAACGGATGACGGGTCGGAACGGGTGACGCCCCGACCGCGAGCTCGATCTTCCCTGGGAAGCTACGGGCGTGAACCGGGGCATCTTGAGCATTTCGGGCTCGTCGTCAACAGATCGGCCTACCAGACCCCCACGAATGGATGCGAAATGGACCATCTCGTGATAATGAGATCGGTTCACGCCACCGGCGTGCCGCCACCCCCTCGGCGGCCGGACTCCCTAACGTCGCCCGCGTCCCGGCCGACGAGAGGGTGTTTGCGGTGAAGCCGACCATCTGTCTGAACATGATCGTCAAGAACGAGGCGCCGACCATCCGGAAGTGCCTGGAGTCGGTGCGCCCGCTGATCGACACCTGGGTGATCGTGGACACGGGCTCCACGGACGGCACCCAGGACATCATCCGGGACTGCTTCCGCGACCTGCCCGGCGCCCTCCACGAACGCCCGTGGAAGGGTTTCGACGGAAGCCGCACAGAGGCGATCGAGCTCGCCCGCTCCAGCGCCGACTACCTGCTGTTCATCGACGGCGACGACGAGATGCAGATCGAGCCCGGGTTCCGCATGCCGGACCTGACGCTCGACGCGTACCAGGTCGCGCTGCACGACGGCCCGATCATCCACTGGCGTCCGGCTCTGGTCTCCAACCGGCTGCCCTGGCGGTACGTGGGCGTACTCCACGAGTACATCGAATGCGGCACCGACTACAGCCGCGACGTGATCGAGGGCTTCAACATCCTCTCCGTCGGCGGCGGAGCGCGTCTGCGGGAAGGCGGCCAGCGGGCGAAGTACCTGCGCGACGCCGAAGTCCTCACCGAAGGCCTCGCGAAGGAACCCGAGAACACCCGCTACGCCTTCTACCTGGCCCAGAGCTGGCGCGACGCCGGGGAGCCGGAGAAGTCCCTGGCCGCCTACGACCACCGGGTGACCATGGGCGGCTGGGCCGAGGAGACCTACTGCGCCCGGCTCTACGCCGCGCGGCTCGCGGCCGGCCTCGAGCGGCCGGCGGCCGAGGTGATCGACCGTTTCCTGCGCGCGTACGAGAGCCGTCCCTCCCGCGCCGAGGCCATCGGCGAGCTGGCCCGTCTCTGCCGTCTCGAAAGCCGCTGGCCGCTCGCCTACACGTTCGCCCGGCAGGCGGTGCGCATCCCGGCGCCGGACGACATCCTGTTCGTCGAATTCGCCTGGCACGAATGGCGCGCGCTCGACGAACTCGCGGTGGCCGCCTACTGGGTGGGCGAGTACCAGGAATCACTGGAGTGCTGCCGGTGCCTCCTGGAGGAGGGCAGGCTTCCCCTGGAGGAGCACGACCGGATCCTCGCGAACCTCGAATTCGCCCGGCGCAAGCTCGGCCTGGCCACCCAGGTCCCCGCCTGACGGCCGCACCCCTCCCGAACAGCGGAAAAGGCCCGCGACTCCCCCCTCGGTGTCGCGGGCCGTTCCGTGTCGCCGCAGCGGAGGTCAGTCCGCCAGCGGCAGGTACACGCGGTTGCCCGAGGCCGCGAACTCGGCGGACTTCTCCGCCATGCCCGCCTCGATCTCCTCGGCCTTCAGGTCCCCGCCGTGCTCACGGCGGATGTCCTGCGAGATCTTCATCGAGCAGAACTTCGGACCGCACATGGAGCAGAAGTGCGCGGTCTTGGCCGGCTCGGCCGGGAGGGTCTCGTCGTGGAACTCGCGGGCCGTGTCCGGGTCGAGGGCCAGGTTGAACTGGTCCTCCCAGCGGAACTCGAACCGCGCGTCCGACAGCGCGTCGTCCCAGTCCTGGGCGCCCGGGTGGCCCTTGGCCAGGTCGGCGGCGTGCGCGGCGATCTTGTAGGTGATGACGCCGGTCTTCACGTCGTCGCGGTTGGGCAGGCCCAGGTGCTCCTTGGGCGTCACGTAGCAGAGCATCGCGGTGCCCCACCAGGCGATCATCGCGGCGCCGATGCCCGAGGTGATGTGGTCGTACGCGGGCGCGACGTCCGTGGTCAGCGGGCCGAGCGTGTAGAACGGCGCCTCCTCGCAGATCTCCTGCTGGAGGTCGATGTTCTCCTTGATCTTGTGCATCGGGACGTGGCCCGGGCCCTCGATCATGGTCTGGACGTTGTGGCGCTTGGCGATCGTGTTCAGCTCGCCGAGCGTCTTCAGCTCCGCGAACTGCGCGGCGTCGTTGGCGTCCGCGATCGAACCCGGGCGCAGGCCGTCACCGAGCGAGTAGGTGACGTCGTACGCCGCGAGGATCTCGCAGAGCTCCTCGAAGTTCGTGTAGAGGAAGTTCTCCTTGTGGTGCGCCAGGCACCAGGCCGCCATGATCGACCCGCCGCGCGAGACGATGCCGGTCTTGCGGCGGGCGGTCAGCGGGACGTACGGGAGCAGCACGCCGGCGTGGACCGTCATGTAGTCGACGCCCTGCTCGGCCTGCTCGATGACCGTGTCCTTGTAGATCTCCCAGGTCAGGTCCTCGGCACGGCCGTCGACCTTCTCCAGCGCCTGGTAGAGCGGCACGGTGCCGATCGGCACGGGGGAGTTGCGCAGGACCCACTCACGGGTGGTGTGGATGTTTCGGCCCGTGGAGAGGTCCATGACCGTGTCCGCGCCCCAGCGGGTCGCCCAGGTCATCTTCTCCACCTCCTCCTCGATGGAGGAGGTGACGGCGGAGTTGCCGATGTTGGCGTTGACCTTCACCAGGAACTTCTTGCCGATGATCATCGGCTCGATCTCAGGGTGGTTCACGTTCGCCGGAAGCACCGCCCGACCTGCGGCGATCTCCTCGCGGACGACCTCGGGGGAGACGTTCTCGCGGATCGCGACGTACTCCATCTCCGGGGTGATCTCGCCCCGGCGGGCGTACGCGAGCTGCGTGACGGCGGCGCCGCCACGGCCCCGGCGGGGCTGGCGGGGACGGCCGGGGAAAACCGCGTCGAGGTTCTTGAGCCCGCCGCGCGGCGAGGTGTGCTTGATGCCGTCGTCCTCGGGGCGCACGGGACGGCCCGCGTACTCCTCGGTGTCGCCGCGCCCGATGATCCAGTTCTCGCGCAGCGGGGGCAGACCCCGGCGGACGTCGGTCTCGATCTGGGGGTCGGTGTACGGACCGGACGTGTCGTAGAGCGTCACGTCCTTGCCGTTGGTGAGGTGGACCTGGCGGACCGGCACCCGGATGTCCGGGCGGGAGCCCGCCAGGTATCCCTTGTGCCAGCCGGGCTGGCGCTCGGTCTGGCCGTCGTCGTCCTGGCTGACGGCAGGCGTGCGTGCGTCGTCCTGAATGGTCATGAGACCTGATCTCCCTACGCCGGCATTACCCGGTAACAGGTTCGGCGGTCGGCGCAGCCTCCTCCCGTACACATCTGTGATGTGCGTACGGTGATCAGCGCCCTCTCAGCCCGGTGCTCCGAGCTCCCGCGTTGTGCAAAGTAGCCCCCACGCTAGCGTCATCCATGGCGTGCTGAACAGTGGGCCCCCTTCATCTCTTGCGATGATCTGCCGGTGACGTCTTCGCAGCATCCCCCCACGATGCCCACCGAGCCCCATGGCCCCAACGGCCACGGCCACGCCAGTCATGGCGATGGTCATGGTGATGGGCACGGTGACGGGCACGGTCATGGTCATGGCGGACACGGCCACGGTCACGGGCATGGCCACGGTCACGGGCATGGCCACGGTCCGGCCGCTCCCGGTTCGAAGCACCTGCGCAGGGTCATCGCGGCCGTACTGATCCCCTTCGCCGCGGCCGTGTTCATCGGCATGGCGGTGCTCTGGCCGGGCGGCGCGCCCGCCCACGAGCGCACGGGGGTCGGTTTCGACCGGCAGACCCAGCAGGCCACGGTCGTCTCGCTGGAGCGTGTCGACTGCAAATCCGTGAACGCCTCGCAGGTACCACCGACGGGCGACACGTCCACCCCCGAGGGGCGCGAGGCACAGGCCGCGCAGACGGGGGAGTGCAAGAAGGCCACCGTCGAGGTCGGTACGGGCCCGGAGAAGGGGCGGACCTTCGTGGAGGTCGTCCAGCCGGGTGCGCCGCGGCAGTTGGAGAAGGGCCAGGAGGTGGTCGTGGCCTATGCCCCGGACGCCCCGCACGACCTCCAGTACTCGGTGGTCGACGTGAACCGGAAGTTCCCGATGGCGCTGCTGGCGGGCATCTTCGCCCTCGCGGTCGTGCTCGTCGGGCGGATGCGCGGGGTGTTCGCCCTGATCGCACTGGCCATCAGCTTCGGCGTGCTGACGCTCTTCATCCTCCCGGCCATCCTCCAGGGATCGAATCCGCTGCTCGTCGCGGTCATCGGCGCGAGCGCCATCATGCTGATCGCCCTGTACATGTGCCACGGACTGACGGCCCGCACCTCGGTCGCCGTCCTCGGCACGCTGGTCTCGCTCCTGCTGATCGGTCTGCTGGGCTCGGTGTTCATCGACTGGGCCTTCCTCAGCGGTAACACCGATGACAACACAGGGCTGATCCACGGGCTCTACCCGCAGATCGACCTGAGCGGTTTGCTGCTCGCGGGCGTGATCATCGGATCCCTGGGCGTGCTCGACGACGTGACGGTCACTCAGACCTCCGCCGTCTGGGAGCTCCACCAGGCCGATCCGACGATGGGCCCGCGCGGGCTCTACCGGGCGGCGATCCGGATCGGCCGCGACCACATCGCGTCGGTGGTCAACACGCTCGTACTGGCCTACGCGGGTGCCGCCCTGCCGCTGCTCCTGCTGTTCTCGATCGCGAACAGCAGCATGGGGTCCGTGGCCAACAGCGAACTGGTCGCGGAGGAGATCGTACGGACCCTCGTGGGATCGATCGGGCTCGTGGCCTCGGTCCCGGTGACCACGGCGCTGGCAGCGCTGGTCGTTTCGGCCGACCGGCCGGGGCCGACGGCCGCCTCGCCGGCCTCGGGGCCGGTCCGTGGCGGCCGGGGCCGGGGCCGACGGCGCAAGCGCTGAATCACGGTGGCGCCTCGTGAATTGCCCTGGTTTTCAGGGGCCCGTGTTTCAGGTGTTTCAGGTGTTGCGGGTGTAGCCCGTATTACCCGTAATGCCCGCACTGCCCGCACTGCCCGCACTGCCCGTACTGCTCGCTCGTAGTGCCGCCCCGGCGTCAGCCCGCGTTCTGCTCGTTCTGCCGGGACTCAGCGAGGATCTTCAAGAGCGCCTCGTCGAGGTTCTCGTCGAAATCACCCAGGTTCCGTTCCTGGCCGAGGGGAACGAGCCGGTCGGTCCGGTCGAGGAACGCGACGAGCGGAGCCGCGCCTGCGCGGAAGAGCGCCCGGTCGCCGCCCACCTGGAGCCGGATGTGGACGTCGGACAGCTCCTCGGGATCGGTGGGGGCGATGTGCACATCGCCGTCACCGCACGGCTTGTTGATGCCGTCGAGGAGGAGTTCCCGGCCGAACGCCCAGGTCACGGGCGCGTCTCCGGGAAGATGGAAGGTCAGGCGCACTGCGTAGGGGTCACGGGCGTCGTACCGGAGCTCCACCGGGATCCGGAACGAGAGTTCCTCGGAAACGAGGAAGCTCATCATGACCTCTGCCTGTACGGACTCGCGCATTGCCTACCCCGCTGTAGTGGAAGTGGCCAGGAATGGTCCCCCAAGGCCCTCTTGACAAGGGTGGTGGAAGCGCTAGCAGATCACAAGGAGTGAGTTTTCAGATACTGATAGAGAAGGAGAGGGTGCTCAACAGCGCGCCTACTTCACTCCGTAGTCGATTGACTACGGAAAGCAATCGGTCTTGCTGGTGCAGGGGGAGAGAAATCGCCATGGTTGCAGCGGTATCGCCCGCGGTGATGGGGATCGCGGCGCAGACCGTGCCGAGGGCATATTCCTGGCGTTCGGTTACTGGCTGCATTCGCCCGAGGGTGCCGATGCGGTTCTCCAGGGAGCGCAGGTCCCTCACGGTATAAGCGGTGATGGCCTCGACCGGGTGCCGGTCGTAGTGGTCCTGGCGGGCCTCTTCGTCGAGCTGACCGAGCAGGCACTGCCCGATGGCGTGCGCATGGCCGGTCGCCCGGAAGTCGGCCCACTCCTCGCAGGCCGGGTTCGCCGGGGTGTCCGAGACGCCCACGACCTCGATCTCGCCCTCGCGGTAGACCGCGAAGTAGACGGGGGCCCCGACCGCGTCGCGGAAGTGCGCGAGGGAGTCGAGGATCATGCTGCGACGTTTCTGCTGAAGTCCGCCGCCGGCGAGCCGCCAGGCGGCGTCGCCTAGTACGAACACTCCGTTCTCTCTGCGCAGATAGCCCTCGTGGGTCAGGGTGCGCAGCAAGTGGTACGCGGTGGGGAGCGGGAGCCCGGCTTCGCGCGCCAGCTGTTTCGCCGGGGCTCCCTCGCTATGGGACCCCACTGCTTCGAGCAGCCTCAACGCCCTCTGCACCGAACCGATCAGAGTCGGCACACCGGCATTGTGAACCGAAGACAAAGCTCACCCCCAGGCATGGCGGCGGGCCTTCGGGGAGGCCCACCCTGCGGGGGCCGCCCCCGCCACATGCCGTGGGCCCTGGGGGTCGTACTCAGCGGCTGCTTGACATCACCGCAGGTCAGAGCGGAAGTGCCGACGTTCGATGCCCAGGGAGCGGCATAGATTGCCACTGTATCCGCCGATTCCAGGCCTGTGAGCGGTTAAGGGGCGCATGTTCCCTCACCTGGCGCAATCGCGAAACCGCCCGGTCCGCGGCTTCTACCAGTCGGTGGAGGAGGACTTCGCGCCGCCGCGCCCGAGCTTCTTCACGACGAAGACCAGACCGCCGACGAGGGCCACGAAGAGCAGCACCTTGAAGACGAACCCGACCAGGAAGCTGAGGAAGCTGGTGATCACACCGCCGAAGACGAACAGCACCAGCAGCGGAACAGCGACCCACTTGACCCACCAGGGCATACCCGCGAACGTCTCCCGGATCCCGTTCATGTCTCCTCGACCTCTTCCTCGTTCTCGTCCTCATCCGTGACTTCCTGCTCTCGATGCTAGGAGTCGTCGGACGGCTCCGGGGGCCCGCGAGCCCCCGGAGTCCCCTGATCCACCCCCTAGGGGCCGGACGCCGGATCAGCCCCGCGACCCTGATGCGACGAGCCGCTCAGCCCTCCGGCGGGGAGAACACCACCATCACCCTCAGGTCCTCGCTGATGTGGTGGAACTTGTGCGGGACACCCGCCGGAACATAGACCACGCTGCCGCGCGCCACCGTCGTCGTCTCCTCCCCGACCGTGATGGAGGCCCGGCCGCTCACCACGAAGTACACCTCGTCCTGGCGGTGCGGCTGCTGTGGGTCGCTCTGCCCCGCATCGAGTGCGTACAGCCCGACCGACATGTTCCGCTCGCGCAGGAACTGCAGATAGGCGCCGTCGTTGGCGGCCCGCTCCGCCTCGAGCTCGTCCAGCCGGAACGCTTTCATCGTCCTTGTGCCCCTTGTGCTCGGTCGTCCCCGGGTCTCCGCTGATCTGCGGATGTTCCCCCGGGATCTTCTCTGCCACGATCAGACACATGACAAATTTCGTAGTCAAGACGATCGCCAACGCGGCCGCCCTGGCCGTCGCCATCTGGCTGCTCGACGGCATCGCCCTCGACGACGGGAGCAGCCTGGGCCGCCGGACGCTGACGCTGATCCTGGTCGCTCTGGTCTTCGGCCTGGTCAACGTCGTCGTCAAGCCGGTGGTGAAGCTGCTCTCCCTGCCGCTGTTCGTCATCACCCTGGGCCTGTTCACCCTCGTCGTGAACGCCCTGATGCTGATGCTGACTTCGTGGCTGGCCAAGCAGCTCGACCTCAGCTTCCACGTCGACGGCTTCTGGACCGCGCTCGTCGGCGGCCTGATCATCTCCATCGTCAGCTGGGCCGTGAACATGGTCCTGCCCGACAAGAACTGAACAGGCCTCCCATGTACCGCGTGTGCTTCGTCTGCACGGGCAACATCTGCCGCTCGCCCATGGCCGAGTCCGTCTTCCGCTCCCACGTCGCGGAGGCCGGGCTCGACGCCCTGGTCGAGGTGGACAGCGCCGGGACCGGCGGCTGGCACGAGGGCGACCCCGCCGACCCTCGCACCGTCTCCGTACTGGAGGCCGCCGGGTACGAGCAGGACCACCGGGCCCGGCAGTTCCGCTCCTCCTGGTTCGCCGGCCTCGACCTCGTCGTCGCCCTCGACGCCGGGCACCTGCGGGACCTCCGCGCCCTCGCGCCCACCCCGCGGGACGCCGCCAAGGTCAGGCTGCTGCGGTCCTTCGACCCGGCGGCCACGGCCGCGGACGGCGACGTACCCGACCCTTATTACGGGCCGCTCGACGGGTTCGAGGAATGCCTGGAGCTGGTCGAGGCGGCGAGCCCCGGCCTGCTGGAGGCCGTACGCGAGGCCCTGGCCCTGAAGGAGCAGACCGCATGAACGAGCACCCCGACCCGGGCACCGGACCCGGCACCACCCCCGATGCGGGCGACGCGGCGGCGACCCGGCTCGGCGAGGGCACCCGCGCCGTCCGGGCCGGACTGCCCGCTCCCGTCAAGAACGAACCGACCCTGCCCGGACCCGCCTTCGCCGCCCATTTCCACCTCCCCGGCGACGTCGAGGGCCCGTACACCTACGGCCGCGACACCAACCCCACCTGGACCCTGCTGGAACGGGCCATCGGGGAACTCGAAGCCCCCGGTCAGGACGTCCACACCGTCGTCTTCGCCTCCGGAATGGCCGCGGTCTCCGCCGTACTCCTCTCCCAGGCGCGCAGCGGCGACACCGTCGTCCTGCCCGACGACGGCTACCAGGCTCTGCCGCTGCTGCGCGAGCAGATGGAGGCGTACGGGATCCAGGTACGCACCGCTCCGACCGCCGGCGAAGCCCAGCTCACCGTCCTGGGCGGGGCCCGGCTGCTGTGGATCGAGACCCCTTCCAATCCCGGGCTCGACGTCTGCGACGTCCGCCGCCTCGTGGAGGCCGCGCACGCCGGCGGGACCCTGGTCGCCGTCGACAACACCCTGGCGACGCCCCTCGGGCAGCGGCCGCTGGAGCTGGGGGCGGACTTCTCCGTCGCCAGCGGCACCAAGGGCCTCACCGGCCACGGCGATCTGCTCCTCGGCTACGTGGTCTGCCGGGACGCCGGAACCGCCGACCTCGTCCGCCGCTGGCGCAAGATCGTCGGCGCGATCCCGGGCCCGATGGAGGCCTGGCTCGCCCACCGCTCGCTGGCCACCATCCAGCTGCGCGCCCAGCGCCAGTGGGCCAACGCGCTGGCCGTCGCCGAAGCCCTGGCCGGCCGTACCGAGGTGACCGGCGTGCGCTACCCGGGACTCGCCACGGACCCCTCGCACAAGACCGCCGCCCGCCAGATGCGCGCCTTCGGCTCGGTCGTCTCCTTCGCCCTGCCCGACCGCGCGCACGCGGAACGCTTCATGGACGCTCTGCACCTGGTCGAGGACGCCACGAGTTTCGGCTCCGTACGGTCCACCGCCGAACGCCGCGGACGATGGGGCGGGGACGCCGTGCCGGAGGGCTTCATCCGCTTCTCCGCCGGGGCCGAGGACACCGAGGACCTCGTCGCGGACGTCCTGCGAGCACTCGATTCCGCTGCCGACTGCAGCTGAACGGGCCCTGGAAAGCGGTCCGAGCCTCCCCCCTCATGGCTCGGACCGCCCGGGTTCATCGCGGGAGAAACACCGCCGAACCACCCGACAAGGCTAATTGACTCCGCGTCAGAGTCCAATCACGGTAACGACAGGGTGCTATCCGCATATTTATAGTTGAAGGCCCCCACCGAGAGGTCGAGGTGCTGCGATGGACCTGGCTCTGCTGCGCACCTTCGTCGCCGTCCACCGCGCCGGTTCCTTCACCCGCGCCGCCGCCCTCCTCGGTCTGTCCCAGCCGGCGGTCACCTCGCAGATCCGCACCCTCGAACGCCAGCTGGGCCGCCCCCTCTTCCACCGCCGCGCCCGGGGCGTCACCCCCACCGCCGTCGGCGACGAGCTCGCCCACAAGGCCGCCCCGCACCTCGACGCCCTGCTGCGGATCACCGAGACCGAGCGCGAGGTCGCCGGCGCGTTACGCACCCTCCACATCGCGGGTCCGCCGGAGTTCCTCGGCCTGCGGGTCCTGCCCGCCCTCGCACCGCTGGTCGGCCGCGGCCACACCCTGCGCGCCACCCTCCACCCCGGAGCCGAGGAGGCCCTGGACGGCCTCGCCGCCGGACACCACGACCTCGTCGTCACCACCGCCCGCCCGCGCGGCGGCCTCTTCACCGCCACCGCCCTGTGCGACGAGGAGCACGTTCTGGTCGCCGCGCCCTACTGGGCCGGCCTCGTGGACCGGGATCGGCTGCGCCAGGAGGGACCGGCCGCTCTCGACGGGATACCGCTCGTCGAGGTCCACGAGAGCCTGCCCCTCGCCACCCGCTACTGGGCCACCGTCTTCGAGGCACCGCCCGACTCCGCCGCCACCGTGGTCGCCCCCGACCTGCGCGCCGTACTGGAATGCGTGAAGTCCGGAGCCGGGCTCGCCGTGATCCCCCGCTACCTGTGCCGTGACGCCCTCGACAGCGGCCGGATCGTTGCCCTGGCGGAGCCCCCGGTCCCGCCGCTGCGCACGTGGTTCCTCGTCACACGGGCCGGCGGTCTCGCGCTCGCCCACCTCGCACGGGCCCACGAGCTGCTGCTGCGGGCCGCCGCGGACTGGTGAGTTCCCGTTCGAGACCCTTGGCGCGTTTCAGAAGCGGAGCGGCGGGCCACTCTTCTCCCATGACCGAACGTCCCGTGGTCAAACGCACCGCCCGCGCGATCCTGCTCGACGGTGACGACCTGATCCTCATCAAGCGCACCAAGCCCGGCGTCGATCCCTACTGGCTGACACCCGGCGGCGGAGTGGAGCCCTCGGACGCCACCGTCGTCGACGCCCTCCACCGCGAGGTCCACGAGGAACTCGGCGCGAAGATCACCGATGTGGTGCCCTGCTTCGTCGACACCGTCGAGCACATCGCCGACGGAGGAGTGACCGGCGTGAAGGTGCAGCACTTCTTCGTCTGCCACCTCGAATCCATGGACCCGAGCCAACGGCACGGCCCCGAGATCGACGAGCCCTCGGGCGAGTACGAGATCGTCCGCGTGCCCTTCAGCCGGGTCGGCATCGCCGCCGTCCACCTCGTCCCGCTGTCCTTGCGGCACTACCTCGACGGCAACATCGAGGGAGTACGCGCCATGCACGCCCCCGACCTCGGCTGAAGCGGTCTCCCCGGCCGGGGAGAGGCTTCCGGGGACCGGCGGGACTCCCGCCGGTCTCACACCGCGACGCCCGCCAGCTCCTCCACGGCGTCATGCCGGATCCGCTCGCCGGGGATCCCGATCCGCTTGAGCTCGTCCACCCCGTTGCGGATCATCGCCGGCGGTCCCGAGATGAACGCGTCGTACGAACTCCACGGCCCGTGCTCCCCCACGGCCTGCGGCAACTGTCCGGCCAGGGCGTCGCCGACCACCGGGCGCACCGACAGCCACGGATGCGTGCGCTGAAGCCCCAACAGGGTGTCCTTGTCGTAGAGGTCGTGGTCGCTGCGCGCCCCGTAGAACACCTCCACCGGCCGCCGCTCCCCGTGCTCGGCCACGTCCTCGATCAGTGCCCTGATGGGCGCGATGCCCGTACCGCCGCCCAGGCACAGCATCCCGTTGTCCGTGGTGTGGTCCACGATCATCGACCCGGCCGGCGGCCCCAGGCGCAGCACGTCTCCCGGGCGGGCATGGCGCACCAGTGCGTTGGAGACCCACCCCGCCGGAACGGCCTTGACGTGGAAGGACAGCAAACCGTCCGCGCGTGGCGCCGAGGCGAAGGAGTAGTGCCGCCACACCCGCGGCCACCAGGGTGTCTCCAGGCTCGTGTACTGGCCGGCCAGGAAGGTGTACGGCTGGTCGGGGCGGACCGTCAGCACGGCGATGTCCGGCGTGCGCAGCTCGTGGGAGACCACCTCCGCGTGCCACCACGCCGGCGCCCTCGTCTCGTCCTCGGCCGCCGCGTCGATCATGATCTGGGAGATCGCGGTGTACGCGCGCACCCAGGCGGCCTCGGTCTCCGGCCCCCAGCTCTGGTGCGCGTACCGGGCCAGCGCCCCGATCAGGGCCTCGCCGACCGCCGGGTAATGCCCGGCCATGGTCCCGTACTTTCGGTGCCCCGTGCCCAGGCGGCGCAGGTAGGGGGCGAGCACAGCCGGATTGTCGATGTGCTCGGCGGCGGTGAGCAGCGCCTTCAGCAGCCGGTCCCGCTGTACGTCCATGGCCGCGGGGAACATGCCCCGGACCTCCGGGTGTCCCGTGAACACCAATGCGTAGAAGTACGAGGTCACCCTGTCGGCGACCGGTGCGATCTCCGCGAGGGTCCGGCGGATGAGCACGGCGTCGGGCGAGGCCTCGGGCACCTCGCCCTCACCGGGTATCCGGGCCGTTCCCCGTCTGGCCGATCTGGTGGGCGGAGCGTCCATGCGGTGCCTCGCTTCGAGCATCTCGGTCGGGTTTGCACACGCCACGGCCTGTGAATCCGTGGATCCGGGCTTCACAGCGTGCCAGCCGACTCAGAGGCCTGGGGGGGATTGCGGAAAATCCGCGTTTCGAACCCACTTTCCTCTTAAGATGCTGCAACTCCCGGGCGTGCCGCCCCCACGAGCTGATATGCCTCTCTCAGGTCCCTGCCCTCGTACACATGGGTCGCGCGCTCCACCAGATGAGGCCGCGCGTTGACCGCCACGGAGACCCCGACGGCTTCGAAGAGCATGACGTCCGTCCGCGAATCCCCGTACGCGACACAGTCGCCCCGGCCCACCCCGAACCGCTCGCACAGCCGGTCCGCCACCGTGACCTTGCCCTCGGGCGTCAGGATCCCGGCCTCCTCCACCGGCCGCGTGAACGGCACCTCGGGGAAGACCGAACCGTGCGCGGCGTGCGCGCCCCACCCCAGCAGCAGCTCCACGAAGAACGACGGCGACAGGGAGATGACCGCGCAGTAGTCCCCGCGCTCCCGGATCTCCCGCCACACGTCCTGGATGCCCGCGAGCCAGGGGGCGCCGTCGAAGGCCGCCCGGACATGGGCGGGGGTCAGGTCCGCCCAGAGTGCGTGCGCCGCCACCGAGAACTGGTGCGGACCGATCTCCCCGGCACCGAAGGCCCGTTCGAGAGCGGCGATCTCGGCACCCACGCCGAGTTGACGGGAGATCTCGACCGGCGCCGCCGAGCCGTACATCAGCGTCCCGTCGAGGTCGAAGAGGTGCAGGAGGGTCATAGCGGTCGAGGCTAGCCGGTGCCCTCCCGCGGGACATCCTGTTTCGGGCTCGATGTTTCACGTGAAACATCGCCAACGTTTCACAGCGGGAACGTCCCAGCGGTAGCCGGGGGAGAAACATCGGCCCGAATCCCCTGGACTGACCCCCCGCCGATGATCCAGTCTGGGCCGGGTGACACCACCACACATCACCGACCTGCCGATCCGGGCGCTGAGCGTGGACGATCTCCGCCACTGCGCCGACCTGTCAGAAGACCGCGGCTGGCCACGCGAGGACCACAAATGGGGACTGCTCCTCGCCGCCGGAAACGGTTACGGCGTGGACGCCCCGGACGGCCTCGGACTCGCGGCCGCATGCGTCGTCACCCAGTACGGCAACACCCACGCCGGACCGGAGCTCGCCGCCATCGGGATGGTCCTGGTAGCGGGCCGTTACGCCCGCCAGGGCCTGGGGCGCCGCCTCATGGCACACGTCTGCGACGACGTTCTCAAGGGCGTTCCCATCACCCTGCACGCCACCCCCTACGGCCGCCCCCTCTACGAAGAACTCGGCTTCGACGCCACCGGCCGCGCCGAGATGCTCAAGGGCACCTTCCGCCCCGAAGCGAGCCCCGACGCCCACGGCACCCCTCGGATCCGGCCCGCCAACGCCGAGGACCTCCAGCGCATCCTGCGCCTGGACGCCGAGGTCTTCGGCACCGACCGCACCCACCTGATCATCCGGCTGCCCGCCTTCGCCGATCAGCTGCTGGTCGCCGAGGACCCCGCCGGCGACGGCACCCTCACGGGATACGCCGCGGCCTGGCCGAACATGGACACCCATGTCATCGGCCCACTGGTCGCCCGCGACATCGGCACCGCCCGGTCCCTCATCACCGCGCTCGCCGAGGGCACCGACCGGCCGCTGCGTACCGATGTCGACGTCCGCCACGAGGAACTGCTCGGCTGGCTCAAGGAGCGCGGCCTCGCCTCGATCGCCTTCAACGCCGTCATGACGCGCGGCATCCCTCAAGTGCCCGGTGACTGGACCCGCCGCTGGGCACCGCTCACCGTGGCCGCGGGCTGAGAAAGGAAACCCCCGATGACCAACACCCCGGACGACGCCCGGAACCCGGCGGGTCTCACGGAGACCGCCGCTCTCCCCGACACCGCCGGTCCCACCGACACCGCCGGTCCCACCGACACCGCCGACCCCGCCGGCCTGTCCATCCGCCCGGCCGGCGAGGCCGACCTGCCCGCCATCGTCGCCATGCTCGCCGACGACCCGCTCGGCGCCACCCGCGAATCCCCCGACGACCTCACCCCGTACCGCACGGCCCTCAAGCGCCTGGCCGACGACCCCAACCAGCACCTGGTCGTCGCCGTCCGCGCGGACCGGGTGGTCGGCACCCTCCAGCTGACGATCGTGCCGGGCCTGTCCCGCAAGGGGTCCACCCGCTCCATCATCGAAGGCGTCCGCGTCCACGCCGACGAGCGCGGCAGCGGCCTGGGCAGCCGGTTCATCGAGTGGGCCATCGAGAAGTCCCGCGCCGAGCACTGCGACCTCGTCCAGCTGACCTCCGACGCGACCCGGACCGACGCCCACCGCTTCTACGAGCGGCTCGGATTCACCGCTTCCCACGTCGGCTTCAAGCTCCAGCTCTGACGGCCCGGACCGGCAGGCCGGGCCGCACTGTCCGCGTCCCGGCCTACGATCGGGAGGATGAGCCCGAGCCTGCCCCTCGTCACCACCGCCGAGCGCCGCGACCGGCTCGGCCGGCGCCACCGGCTGGCCCCCTCGGCCCGCGCCGTCACGGTGCCCCAGGCGGCCGACGCCGTCGTCGCCCTGCACGCCACCGACGCCGCGACCGTCTTCCTCTCCGCCCGCGCCCGACTGGCCGGCGGCGGCCCCGACACCATCGAGCGGGCCCTGTACGAGGACGTCAGCCTCGTGCGGCTGCTCAGCATGCGCAACACGCTCTTCGCCGTCTCCGCCGAACTGGCTCCGTACGTCGACGCCTCCACCGCCCGCGCGATCGCCGCCAAGGAGCGCCGCACCCTCCTCAAGCACCTCAGCGACGACGGACAGGGCCTCGATGCCGACTGGCTGGCCCGGGCCGAAGCCGCCGCCCTGGACGCGCTCGACGCCCAGGGCCCCTCCACCGGCAGCCAGCTGTCCGCAGCCGTGGCGGCCATGCGCCAGAAGATCACCATCGGCCGCGGGAAGAAGTACGAGGCCGAGACGGGTGTCGCCACCCGGGTCATCCGCCTCCTCGCCGCCGACGGCCGTATCCGCCGCGACCGCCCGCGCGGATCCTGGACCTCCAGCCAGTTCCGCTGGGTCCACACCGAGCCGTGGCCCGCCCTCTCCGCCCCCGAGGCGCGCGCCGAGGTCGCCCGGCGCTGGCTCCACGCCTACGGCCCGGCCACCGAGGCCGACCTCAAGTGGTGGACCGGCTGGAACCTCACCGACGTCCGCAAGGCCCTCGCCGCCGTCGGTCCCGAGCAGGTCCGCCTCGACGACGGCACCACCGCCCTCGTCTGCCCCGGCGACACCGCGCCCGAGCCGGCCACCGAGCCCTGGGCCGCCCTCCTGCCCTGCCTCGACCCCACCGCCATGGGCTGGGCGGACCGTGGCTTCCACCTCGATCCCGCCCACCGGAGCGCGCTCTTCGACTACGCCGGCAACATCGGCCCCACCGTGTGGTGGAACGGCGAGATCGTCGGCGGCTGGGCCCAGCGGGCCGACGGCGAGATCGTCTGGCGGCTGCTGGCCGGCCGCGGCCGGGCCGCCGAGCAGGCGGTCACCGCCGAGGCCGAACGGCTCGCCGCATGGCTGGGAGCGGCCCGCATCACCCCGCGCTTCCGCACCCCGCTGGAGCGCGAACTCGTCGCCTGAGCCACCGGCCCCGCCGACGACACGTCAGCCGATGCCCCGCCAGCCCTGCGGATCCACCCCGCCCGGCACCGGGGCCCCGGCGTCGTACGGCTCCCGCGTGAACACGAAGGACGCCAGGTCGAGGTGGCTGACCGAGCCGTCCTCGCGGCGCACCGCCCGCAGCGTCTCCCTCGCGTAGTAGCCGGACAACCCCGTCCAGCTGCCGTCCGCCTCGGCCCGGAACCGCGCCGAGCGCCCCGACCCGCCCAGCGGCCCCAGTTCCATCGAGCCGTCCGCCTTCAGCCGCACCGCGTACGCCGAAGTCCCCCAGTACCAGGGGCCGCACAGCTCCAGCGGCACCCGGTCGGACTCCCGGAACGGCCTCCACGGCTCCGGGAACCGGGGCTCGGCATCCGCCACGATCGCCACCAGGTCTGCGGCCACCGTCGCCGCCGGCACCCCCGAGGTGCAGTTCGCGAGCACCACCGCCGCCACGTCGTCCGCCTCGCTCAGCCACAGCCCCGCCACGAACCCGGGCAGTGACCCGCTGTGCCCCGCCAGCCGACGCTCGCCCTGGGCCGCCAGCTGCATCCCCAGCCCGTATCCCAGATCGGCGAAGCCCGGTTCCGGCGGCGCCGCCGACGTGCGCATCTCCCGTACGGACTCCGCGCTCAGCACCCGCTCGTCCCCGCGCAGCAGGAAGTCCGCGAACCGCGCCAAGTCCCTTGTCGTGGACCACAGCTGACCGGCCGGAGCCATCAGGCCCAGGTCCTCCAGCGGCTCCGCCGACATGGCGTCCGCCCACGGGTGCACCGCCCAGCCGCCCGCGTGCGGGGCCTGCGGCGCCCCGCTCGTACGGCTCAGCCCCAGCGGCTCCAGCACCTCGGACCGCAGCACCTCCTCCCACGGCCTGCCGCGCAGCGCCTCGACGAGCGACCCCAGCAGCGTGTAACCGGGGTTGGAGTAGTGGTGCCGGCGCCCGGGCGTGTGCTTGAACGGCTCCGCGCCCAGTACGTCGGCCAGCTCGGGCCGCAGATCGCCCGGCGTGCGCTCCCACCACGGGCCCGGCGTCTCCGCCGCGAGCCCGCCGGTGTGCGCCAGCAGTTGGGCGATGGTCACCTCGCCGGCCCCGGTCCCGGGCAGATGGCGCTCCAGAGGATCCGCGAGCGACAGCAGCCCCTCGTCCCGCAGCCGCAGTACCAGCACGGCGGTGAAGGTCTTGCTGATCGACCCGATCCGGTACTGGACGTTCCCGTCCGGGCCATGGCCCTCGACGGAGGTCCGGGAGCCTTCCCAGACCACCTCCCCGCCCCGCACGACGGCCGCCACCACGGACGGCGCCCGCCCGGCGCTCTGCGCCACGGCGATCCGGTGCCTCAGCGCACGCCGGGTGGCAGGAAGGAGTTCCAGGTCCTCAGCAAGATCGTCCATGAGCGGATGCTACGTGTTGGCCATGTCCACGAACCGCGAATAATGGCCCTGGAAAGCCACGGTGATGGTGGCCGTGGGGCCGTTGCGGTGCTTCGCCACGATCAGGTCCGCCTCGCCCGCGCGCGGGGACTCCTTCTCGTACGCGTCCTCACGGTGCAGCAGGATCACCATGTCGGCGTCCTGCTCGATGGAGCCGGATTCACGCAGGTCGGAGACCATCGGCTTCTTGTCGGTGCGCTGCTCGGGACCACGGTTCAGCTGGGAGAGCGCGATCACGGGGACCTCGAGCTCCTTCGCCAGCAGCTTGAGGTTTCGGGACATGTCCGAGACCTCCTGCTGACGGCTCTCAGGACGGCGCGAACCACCCGACTGCATCAGCTGGAGGTAGTCGATGACCACGAGCGAGAGGTCGTTGCGCTGCTTGAGCCGACGGCACTTGGCGCGGATCTCCATCATCGACAGGTTGGGGGAGTCGTCGATGTACAGCGGGGCGGCGGAGACGTCCGGCATCCGGCGGGCCAGCCTGGTCCAGTCGTCGTCCGTCATCGTCCCCGAGCGCATGTGGTGCAGGGCCACGCGGGCCTCCGCCGAGAGCAGGCGCATCGCGATCTCGTTGCGTCCCATTTCGAGGGAGAAGATCACGCTGGGCAGGTTGGCCTTGATGGAGCAGGCGCGGGCGAAGTCCAGCGCGAGGGTGGACTTGCCCATCGCCGGGCGGGCGGCGATGACGATCATCTGGCCGGGGTGCAGGCCGTTGGTGAGCGAGTCGAGGTCCGTGAAGCCGGTCGGGACGCCCGACATCTGGCCGCTGCGGGAACCGATCGCCTCGATCTCGTCGAGCGCGCCCTCCATGATGTCGCCCAGCGGCAGGTAGTCCTCGGAGGTCCGCTGCTCGGTGACGGCGTAGATCTCGGCCTGGGCGCTGTTGACGATCTCGTCGACGTCGCCGTCGGCCGCATACCCCATCTGCGTGATCTTCGTACCGGCCGCGACCAGGCGTCGCAGGACCGCCCGCTCGTGGACGATCTCGGCGTAGTACTCGGCGTTGGCCGCCGTCGGCACGGACTGCACCAGCGTGTGCAGGTACGACGCCCCGCCGACCTTGCTGATCTCGCCGCGGCGGGTCAGCTCGGCGCCGACCGTGATCGGGTCGGCCGGCTCGCCCTTGGCGTACAGGTCGAGGATGGCCTGGTAGATCGTCTCGTGGGAGGGCCGGTAGAAGTCATGGCCCTTGATGACCTCGACGACGTCGGCGATGGCGTCCTTCGACAGCAGCATGCCGCCGAGGACGGACTGTTCGGCGTCGAGGTCCTGCGGGGGGACGCGCTCGAAGCCGCCGCCACCGCCGCCGCCGTCCCAGGAACCGCCCTCGCGGCCCCGGTCGTGCTGTTCGTCCCCGCGGCCTCGGCCCTCGCTGTTACGGCGCGGACGGGCGGGAAGACGGTCGCTCGGACCACTGTCGGCCCAGGGGTCGTCCATGGGCTCGGGCATGCTCACCGGGCCGCCTCCTCCCGTCCGCAGAGCGGACCTTGCCGTGCGACTCTTTCTACGACACGGCTCTGACATTTGGGGCACCCGAACCGGCTGTCGGCGAGTCGGGCAACGCACCACGGTAGGGCCGCGAGCGGCGTCAGCCAATCTTGTTATCCACAGGCTGTGTGGATGAGATGTGGACGACGGCGCCAATGCTGTGGGTAACTCCCCCGAAGCTGTGCACGGACCGGGGGACGACGCTGTGGACAAAATCACCTGCCCCCTCCACACACCCCACCTGACCTGCGAATTCTCTTGCCAACAGCACCTCATGGGAAAAATCTTGGCCACTGTCTCAAGATCACCACCAACGGGGCCGCGAGAACACCGTGATCGCCGAAAAGGTAAGGATCTAAAGGGCCTTGCATCCATTACCTGTGGAAGATTAGATTGAGCGCATGACACAGGCCCCCACAGCACCGAAGGCTGCGCCGAGACGCCACGACCGGGAGATCTTCGCCCTCGCCGTCCCCGCCTTCGGCGCACTCGTCGCCGAGCCCCTCTTCGTGCTGGCCGACAGCGCCATCGTGGGACACCTCGGCACCGCCCAGCTGGCCGGCCTCGGCATCGCCGCCGCTCTGCTCACCACCGCCGTGAGCGTCTTCGTCTTCCTCGCCTACGCCACCACCTCGGCCGTCGCCCGCCGGGTCGGCGCGGGCGACCTGCAGGGAGCCATCCGGCAGGGCATGGACGGCGTCTGGCTCGCCCTCCTGCTCGGCGCCGCCGTCATCGCCGTGGTCCTGCCCACGGCCCCCTGGCTCATCTCCCTCGTCGGGGCCTCCGACACCGTCGCCCCGCACGCGGTCACCTACCTGCGGATCTCCGCCCTCGGCATTCCGGCCATGCTCATGGTCCTCGCCGCCACCGGCGTCCTCCGCGGCCTGCAGGACACCCGCACGCCGCTCTACGTCGCCGTCGGCGGCTTCACCCTCAACGCCGTGCTGAACACCGCCCTCGTCTACGGCGCCGGGCTCGGCATCGCGGGCTCCGCCTGGGGCACCGTCCTGGCCCAGTGCGCCATGGCCGCCGCCTACCTCGTCGTGGTCGTACGCGGAGCCCGTCGGCACGGCGCCTCCCTGCGCCCCGACGCCGCGGGGATCAGGGCCTGCGCCCAGGCGGGGGCACCGCTGCTCGTCCGGACGCTGTCCCTGCGCGCCATCCTGCTGATCGCGACCGCCGTGGCCGCCCGGCTCGGCGACGCCGACATCGCCGCCCACCAGGTCCTGCTCTCCCTGTGGAGCCTGCTCGCCTTCGCGCTGGACGCCATCGCCATCGCCGGGCAGGCGATCATCGGCCGCTACCTGGGCGCCGGCGACACCGAGGGTGCCAAAACCGTCTGTCGGCGCATGGTCCAGTGGGGTATCGGCTCGGGCATCGCACTCGGCCTGCTGGTCGTCGTGGCCCGCCCGTTGCTGATCCCCCTCTTCACCAGCGATCCGGCCGTCGAGCACGCCATCCTGCCCGCCCTGCTGGTCGTCGCCCTCTCCCAGCCCATCGGCGGCGTGGTCTTCGTCCTCGACGGCGTCCTCATGGGCGCGGGCGACGGACCCTACCTGGCCCGGGCCATGCTGCTGACGCTCGCCGTGTTCGCCCCGGCCGCCCTGCTCGTCCCCGTCCTGGGCGGCGGCGTGACGGCCCTGTGGTGGGCCATGACGCTGATGCTGGCGGTCCGTATGGCCACGCTCCACCTGCGCGCCCGCTCGGGCCACTGGCTGGTCGCAGGAGCCACTCGCTGAACCCGTCCGGACCCGGGACTCAGAACCCGGGAGTCGGGAGCCGGGAGCCGGGCGATGTTTCACGTGAAACATGACGAAGGGCCGCACCCCGGTGGGGTGCGGCCCTTCGTTTCGCGGCCCTTAGGCGGCGACGACCTCGACGCCCACGTTCGCGGCCACGTCGGCGTGCAGACGCACGGAGACCTGGTACGAACCGAGGGTCTTGATCGGGGAGCCCAGCTCGACGCGGCGCTTGTCGACCTTCGGGCCACCCGAAGCCTCGATCGCCGTGGCGATGTCGGCCGGGGTCACGGAACCGAAGAGACGACCGGCGTCACCCGCGCGGGTGGCCAGACGGACCTTCACGCCCTCGAGCGTGGCCTTGACCTCGTTGGCCTGCTCGATGGTCGCGATCTCGTGGATCTTGCGGGCGCGGCGGATCTGCGCCACGTCCTTCTCGCCACCCTTGGTCCAGCGGATCGCGAAACCACGCGGGACCAGGTAGTTGCGAGCGTAACCGTCCTTGACGTCGACGACATCGCCGGCGGCACCGAGGCCAGAGACCTCGTGGGTCAGGATGATCTTCATTAGTCGGTCACCCTTTCCTTATCGCGCGGTGGACGTGTAGGGCAGCAGCGCCATCTCACGGCTGTTCTTCACGGCCGTGGCGACGTCACGCTGGTGCTGCGTGCAGTTGCCGGTAACGCGGCGGGCACGGATCTTGCCGCGGTCGGAAATGAACTTCCGCAGCATGTTCGTGTCCTTGTAGTCCACGTACGCGGTCTTGTCCTTGCAGAACGCGCAGACCTTCTTCTTAGGCTTGCGCACAGGCGGCTTCGCCATTGTGTCTCTCCTGTGTGATCAAGAAGTTTGGATGCGAGCTGCCCTAGAAGGGCGGCTCGTCCGAGTAGCCACCGCCGGAGCCGCCGGAGTTTCCACCCCAGCCGCCCCCGCCGCCGCCCTGCTGCTGGCCACCGGCCGGCGCGCTGGACGCCCACGGGTCGTCGGAGGGAGCTCCGCCGCCCTGCTGGCCGCCGCTGGGGGCTCCGCCCCAGCCACCGCCGCCGCCCTGCTGCTGACCGCCGCCGCCGCCGTATCCACCCTGGCCACCGCGACCCGTGGTCTTGGCGACCTTGGCCGTGGCGTTGCGCAGGCTGGGGCCGACTTCCTCGACGTCCAGCTCGTAGACCGTGCGCTTGACACCCTCACGGTCCTCGTACGACCGCTGCCTCAGCCGGCCCTGCACGATGACGCGCATGCCCCGCTGGAGGGACTCGGCGACGTTCTCCGCCGCCTGCCGCCACACCGAGCAGGTCAGGAACAGGCTCTCGCCGTCCTTCCACTCGTTGGTCTGACGGTCGAAGGTGCGGGGGGTGGACGCGACACGGAACTTCGCGACCGCCGCACCCGAGGGGGTGAAGCGCAGCTCGGGGTCGTCGACGAGATTGCCGACGACCGTGATGACGGTCTCGCCTGCCATGGATGAACCTCTCGGCGGGGATTGCTGCTGGGCTGCTGTGCTACTCGATCCCGATTACCGCTGAACCGGAGTTCAGTGGGTCTCGGGGCGAAGGACCTTGGTCCGGAGAACCGACTCGTTCAGGTTCAGCTGTCGGTCAAGCTCCTTGACGACCGCAGGCTCGGCCTGGAGGTCGATGACCGAGTAGATGCCCTCGGGCTTCTTCTTGATCTCGTAAGCGAGACGACGACGGCCCCAGGTGTCGACCTTCTCGACCTTTCCGTTGCCCTCACGGACGACGGAGAGGAAGTTCTCGATCAGCGGGGAGACAGCGCGCTCCTCGAGATCGGGGTCGAGGATGACCATCACTTCGTAGTGACGCATGTGGAACCCACCTCCTTTGGACTCAGCGGCCACGGTCGTTCCGTGGCAGGAGGGTCGTGATGCGTGCGCACGGCGTCCGAAAGCAGACACCGCGCAGCTGTACAGACTACCTGCTCGACTCCTTCCGGTTGAAATCCGGCGCCAGGGGGACACAATCTGTATCCATCGGGTGTGCTCGGTGCTATGCCCCCGGCCCCGGCCGGAGGCGGGCCCGAGCACCGCTCTGCGTCAGCCAGGAGGTGCCTTCCGATGGCACAGGCCATGCAACCCCAGTCCCAGCCCCCTCCGATCTCGCTGCTGTCCACCGACGGCAAGCCCCACCCGCTGCAGGACACCCTGATGGCGGTCACCCTGGTCCTCGGAGCCGTGGCGTTCATCACGGCCTTCTTCCACAACCTGCACCTGCTCACCACGTGGGCCGGGCTGATCGGAATCGTGTCCGGCCTGTACGGACAGTTCGTATCCGTCACGACACGCGAGCGCTTCGCACTGATCATCGGCCTTGGCGCGTCTGCCATCGGCTTCTTCATCGGCATGTTCCACGGCGGCCTCTTCGGCGGCTGACAGGGCCCCGCGGGACGCTCCTGCGGCGGGGCGCCGGCCGAGCATCGGCCCGGGCCCCGGCACGTCCCCCAGATGGGTGGCGCCCCTGTCGCAGTAGGCTTCGCGCCATAGCCAGCGAAGTCGCCGGAGGAGCACCCCGCATGAGCCTGTCCCTGAGGACCATCAGCCGAGAGCAGCATCTGGCGTACCTCCAGAGTCTGCCGTCGGCTAGCCACTGCCAGGTCCCGGCATGGGCCGACGTCAAGAACGAATGGCGTTCGGAGAACCTCGGCTGGTTCGACAACGCCGGCGAACTCGTCGGAGCCGCGCTGGTGCTGTACCGGCAGCTGCCCAAGGTGAAGCGGTACCTCGCGTACCTGCCCGAGGGCCCGGTCATCAACTGGTACGCCCCCAACCTGGAGGAATGGCTCCAGCCGATGCTGGCGCACCTCAAGCAGCAGGGCGCCTTCACCGTGAAGATGGGCCCGCCCGTCGTCATCCGCCGCTGGAACGCCGCCGCCATCAAGGCCGGCATCCAGGACCCCGAGGTCAAGCGGCTGCGCGACGTCGAGGCCTCGCACATCGAGCCCCGCGCCTTCGAGGTGTCCGACAAGCTGCGCCGCATGGGCTGGCAGCAGGCCGAGGACGGCGGCGCCGGCTTCGGTGACGTCCAGCCGCGCTACGTCTTCCAGGTGCCGCTGGCCAACCGCTCGCTGGACGACGTCCTCAAGGGCTTCAACCAGCTGTGGCGCCGCAACATCAAGAAGGCCGAGAAGGCCGGCGTCGAGGTCGTCCAGGGCGGCTACGACGACCTGCCGACCTGGCAGCACCTGTACGAGATCACGGCCGAGCGCGACAAGTTCCGCCCGCGCCCGCTCAGCTACTTCCAGCGCCAGTGGACGGCCCTCAACAGCGAGGACCCCAACCGGATGCGGCTGTACATCGCCAAGCACGAGGGGGAGCCGCTGGCCGCCGCCACGATGCTCACCGTCGGCCAGCACGTCTGGTACTCGTACGGCGCGTCCGCCAACCACAAGCGCGAGGTCCGCCCGTCGAACGCGATGCAGTGGCGGATGCTGCGCGATTCGTACGCACTCGGTGCCAGCGTCTACGACCTGCGCGGCATCTCTGACACGCTGGACGAGAACGACCACCTGTTCGGGCTGATCCAGTTCAAGGTCGGCACGGGCGGCGAGGCCGTCGAGTACGTCGGCGAGTGGGACTTCCCGCTCAACAAGGTGCTCCACAAGGCGCTCGACATCTACATGTCGCGCCGCTGACCCCACCCCACCCCACACGAGAGGCACCGGACGGGCATGGCGCTCACGCTCTACGTCGACACCGCGCGCTGGCGTACGCACCAGAAGCAGGTCATGGACCAGTTCCCCGGACTGATCCCGGTCTGCAAGGGCAACGGCTACGGCTTCGGCCACGAGCGGCTGTGCGAGGAGGCGACCCGAATGGGCGCCGACATCCTCGCTGTCGGCACCACGTACGAGGCCGCGAGCATCAAGGACCTGTTCGGCGGTGACCTGCTGGTCCTGACGCCCTTCCGGCGCGGTGAGGACCCGGTGCCGCTGCCGGACCGGGTCATCCGCTCGGTGGCCTCGCTGGACGGGGTCCGCGGCCTGGTCGGCGCCCGGGTGGTCATCGAGTGCATGAGCTCGATGCGCCGCCACGGCATCTCCGAGCAGGACCTGGGGCAGCTGCACGCCGCGATCGAGGACGTCCGGCTGGAGGGCTTCGCCCTGCACCTGCCGCTGGACCGCCCGGACGGCTCGGACGCCGTCGAGGAGGTCATCGGCTGGATGGACCGGCTGCGCGCGGCCCGGCTCCCGCTGCACACCATGTTCGTCAGCCACTTGCGGGCCGAGGAACTGGCGCGGCTGCAGCAGCAGTTCCCGCAGACCCGCTTCCGGGCGCGTATCGGCACCCGGCTGTGGCTGGGCGACCACGAGGCGACCGAGTACCGCGGTTCGGTCCTGGACGTCACGCGCGTCGCCAAGGGCGACCGCTTCGGCTACCGCCAGCAGAAGGCCGCCTCCGACGGCTGGCTGGTCGTGGTCGCCGGCGGCACCTCGCACGGGGTGGGCCTGGAGGCCCCCAAGGCCCTGCACGGCGTGATGCCGCGAGCCAAGGGCGTCGCCCGGGCCGGCCTGGCCACGGTCAACCGGAACCTCTCGCCGTTCGTGTGGGCGGGCAAGCAGCGCTGGTTCGCGGAGCCGCCGCACATGCAGGTGTCGATCCTCTTCGTGCCGTCCGACACGACCGAGCCGAAGGTCGGCGACGAGCTCGTGGCGCACCTGCGGCACACCACCACGCAGTTCGACCGGGTGCTCGACGCCTGAGAGGCCTGACAGGCCCGACAGGCCTGGGACGCCGACGGGCCGCGGCCCGTCGGCCGCGGCCCGTACCGCTCAGCCCTCGGGGCCCTTGCCCCAGTCGACCCGCTGTCCCTCCGAGGGCGTCGCGTTCCGCGGCGCCCTCGCCGCGTCCGACAGCACGAACACGTCCTCGGCCCCGTCCAGGACGCCTCCCGAGGGGTCGTCCAAGCCGTCGCGCCGTACGACGTCCCGCTCGGGCATGAGGATGTCGCGGACCACGACCGCGCACAGGTACAGGGTGGCCAGCAGGTGGGCGGTGATCGCCAGCTGGTAGCCCTCCACGGGAAGGCCCTGGTGCTTGTCGGCGCTGGTCGTGTAGGCGAGGTAGAACCAGATCCCGAGGAAGTACACGACCTCGCCGGCCTGCCAGATCAGGAAGTCCCGCCAGCGGGGCCGGGCCAGCGCGGCGAGGGGGATGAGCCACAGCACGTACTGCGGCGAGTAGACCTTGTTGGCCAGGATGAAGGCGGCGACGACGAGGAAGGCCAGCTGGGCGAAGCGGGGGCGCCTCGGGGCGGTCAGCGTCAGCAGTCCGATGGCGCCGCACATCAGGAGCGTCAGCCCGGTCGCGTACGTGTTGGCGTCGTGCAGGGGGTTGCCCGTGCGCTGGGAGATCAGCAGCCACACGGAACCGAAGTCGATCGGCCGTTCCTGGCTGAAGGTGTAGAACTTCGACCAGCCGTCCCATGCCAGGATCAACACCGGCAGGTCCACCACGAGCCAGGCGGCGGCCGCGCCGAGGGCCGCGGCGCCGAACGCTCGCCACTTCCCGGCGCGCCAGCAGAGCACGAAGAGCACCCCGAGGAGCAGGACGGGGTAGAGCTTGGCGGCGGTGGCCAGGCCGATGAAGACGCCGAAGAGCACCGTCCGGCCCCGGGACCACATGAGCATTCCGGCGGCCGTCAGGGCGATGGCCAGCAGGTCCCAGTTGATCGTCGCGGTGAGGGCGAAGGCCGGCGCGAGGGCGAAGAGCAGGGCGTCCCAGGGCCGGCGGCGGTGGGTGCGGGCCACGCACACGGCGATGACGGCGGCGCAGGCCATCAGCATGCCCGCGTTGACCATCCAGTACATCTGCTCGCGGTGCTGCATGGAGCCGCTGCCCGGGGTCAGCCAGGAGGCGACCTCCATGAAGAGCCCGGTGAGCACCGGGTACTCCAGGTACTCCATGTCGCCGGGGAGCCGGTCGAAGTAGGGCGTGAGGTTGTCGGCGAAGCCGCGGGCCGCGAACAGGTGCGGGATGTCGGAGTAGCAGGCGTGGGTGTACTGCGAGCCCGCGCCCCGGAACCACGCCCAGTCGTAGCAGGGCAGTTTCTGCACCATGCCGAGGGCGAACATGCCGAGCGCGAGCAGGACCACGACCCGGACCGGCCCCAGCCAGTGTCCGCCGAGCCGCGCGTAGCGGCCGAGGGGGCCGCCGATGAACTCGCTTCCGGCTGCGGCGACCTCGTCCTGCTGCGTGGGCAGTACGGGACGGTCCTCGTGCACCTTGGTCATGGGGGTCATCCTGCCGTACCGGGCCGGACATGGGGGAAGGCCGTCGCACCGGGTGCGACGGCCTTCCCCCGTCCATGTGCCGGGACCGGCCCGGCCCGTCACTCGGGCGCGGACTGCACTCCCGTGGTGAGGCCTCCCGGCCGGCCGGGTCTGCCGCCGGTGGCCGTGGCCGTCGGCGATCCGCTGGGTCCGCCGTCGACGCCGCCGATCACCCCGCCCGAGGTGCTGGGCGAGGGGTCCGGGTCGCAGTACAGCTCCCACGGCTTGCAGGGCTTGCCGCCCTTGGAGGGCGAGGGACGGCCCGACGGCGTGAGCGACGGGGAGGGCGTCGGCGAGGCCGACGGCGACGGCGGGGCCGAGGGCGTGGGGGAGGGGGCTCCGGAGGCGTTCGCGACGACGCCGCTGTCCTGGGGCTCGGGGAACTTCGTCGCCGGGGTGCCCTTGACCGCTTCCATCATGTATTCGGTCCAGATCTCGGCCGGGATGTCACCACCGTGGATGGAGGGGATGTCGCCGACGCCCTTCATGGACTGCAGGGCCTTGTCGGCCGAGTTGGGGTCGCTGCGGAAGAGGACCACGGAGGTGGAGAGCTCCGGGGTGTAGCCGACGAACCACGCCGACTTGTTGAAGTCGGTGGTACCGGTCTTGCCCGCGGCGGGCCGGCCCAGCTTCTTGACCTTGGTCGCGGTGCCGTTCTGGACGACGTTCTCGAGGACCTTGGTGATGTTGTCGGCGACGGAGTTGTCCATGGCCCGCTGGGCCTTGGTCGGCTCGAAGCCGGGCAGCGGCACGCCGTTCTTCTCGACCTTGGTCACGGAGAACGGCTCGTGGTGCGTGCCGGAAGCCGCGAACGTGGCGTACGAGTCGGCCATGCGGATGGCGCTGGGGGTGGAGGTACCGAGCGCGAAGGAGGCGTCGTTGGCCTGGCTCATCGAGTCCGGGAGCAGGCCCGTGGACTCGGCCACCTTGCGGACCTTGTCGTGGCCGACGTCGAAGACGAGCTGGGCGAACGGGACGTTGATGGACTTCTCCATCGCCTCGTTGAGGGTCACGTACCCGTAGGCGGTCGGGCTCTCGTTCTTCTGCCTGAACGGGGTGCCGTCCTTGCCGCGCAGCGGCACGCCGTCACGGTTGTTGATCACGGTGAGGTCGTTGGCCTGGTACTTGCTCTCGGCCGAGATGCCCTTGCCGTTCGAGTTCTGCGTGCCGTACTGCATGGCCGCCGCGAGCACGTACGGCTTCCAGGTCGAGCCGACCGGGACACCGGTCGTGTTGGCGTTGTTGCTGAAGTACTTGTGGTCCCAGCCCGGGCCGCCGTAGAGGGCCACGAGCGCGCCGGTCTTCGCGTTCACGGAGGCCGCGCCGAACTGGACGAAGGTGTCGGTGTCCGGGCGCTTCTTCTCGTCGATGAGGCCGTTGCGGGTGTCCTCGACGGCCTTGGCCAGGGCATCCACCTTCGGCTTCTCGAAGGTGGTCGTGATCTCGTACCCGCCCAGGGCCATCTGCTCGGCGGTGATGTTCTTGGTCTTCATCACGTACGCCTTGGCCGTGTCGACCAGGTAGCCGATCTGGCCGGTCATCCCGCGGGCCTGCGCCGACTCGACGCGGGCGGGGAAGTCCTTGTCCGCGTACTTCGCCCGCTCGGCCTTGTCCATCCGGCCCACCTCGACCTCGCGGTCCAGGACCCAGGCCCAGCGCTTGCGGGCGCGCTGCTCGTTGAGCTCGGGGGTGGCCGCCGCGCCGATGCCGCCGTCCGGGTTGTACAGGTTGGGGCCCTTGAGCACGGAGGCCAGGAAGGCGCACTCCGACGGGTTCAGGTCCTTGCTGTCCTTGCCGAAGTAGGCGCGGGCCGCGGCCTGGATGCCGTAGGCGTCCCGTCCGTAGTAGGCGGTGTTGAGGTAGCCGGCGAGGACGGTGTCCTTCTCCTCGGTCGTGCCCAGCTTTATCGCGATGAAGAGCTCGGTGACCTTGCGCTTGAGCGTCTGCTCGGAGTCCAGGTACGTGTTCTTCACGTACTGCTGGGTGATGGTCGAGCCGCCCTGGGTGGAGCCGCCCGTGGCCATGTTCCACACGGCGCGGGCGATGCCCATCGGGTCGACGCCCTTGTCCGTCTCGAAGGACTCGTTCTCCGCGGAGATCACCGCGTCCCTCATCGACCGGGGAATGCTGGAGATCGGCACGATCTGCCGGTTCATCGAACCGCCGGTTGCCACCATCTGTTCGCCGTTGGCCCACTTGAACACGTTGTTCTGCGCCTGGGCGGCCTTGTTCGGGTCGGGCGTGTTCACCATGGCGATGCCGATGCCCGCGCCGGCGATGATGATCGAGAAGAAGCCCAGGGCCGTACCGCCGACGAGCTTCCAGGACGGCAGGAAGCGTTTCCAGCCCTCCCGGTCCGACCGCGGGTAGTTGATCAGCCGCTTGTCGGGACGGGCCGCACCGCGACCGGCGTTCCCCGCACCACCGCCCGCGCTCCCGGAGCCCCTGCCGCGCCCCCCGGATGCTCTCTGGCCGGCCCGGCGCGTTCCCGATCTGCCGCCGTGTGCGGAGGGTTCCGGATAGGGGCCGCTGTGTGACGCCGTGGGGACGTCACGTCCGGTCCCGGCGCCCCTGCCGGGGCGCTGCTGGGCGGCCCGGCGGGCCTCGGCCCGCCCGCCACTCTGGGGCTGCGACGGTTTGCGGCGGTGCTCGCTCATCGAACGACTACTCCTCGGGCAGGCGAGTGGCCTGGAAGCGGCAGATGAATTCCGGTTCGCCCGGTGTCATGGCGCACAGACTACGCACGGTCAAAACCCGACCAGTGCCGAAGTTCACCCCAAATCAGGCAAGCTGCCTCCTACGAATTGGTGATGTGATGCCGGTCACTACGCCGCCACTTGTCGACCGGGGCAGGCCGTTCTATCGTCTGGATGTATCGAGCCGATACATCAGCTCGGTATAAAGACACAGGGTCGAAGGGGAGGTAGGCGGATGAGCAGGCGCTCAGGCATCCTCGAATTCGCCGTCCTCGGCCTGCTCCGCGAATCCCCCATGCACGGCTACGAGCTGCGCAAGCGGCTCAACACCTCGCTTGGGGTCTTCAGAGCCTTCAGCTACGGGACGCTCTACCCCTGTCTCAAGACGCTGGTCGCCAACGGCTGGTTGATCGAAGAGCCGGGCAACGCTCCGGAGGACGCCCTCGCCGCTTCACTCGCAGGGCGCCGCGCCAAGATCGTCTACCGGTTGACGGCCGCCGGGAAGGAGCACTTCGAAGAGCTCCTCTCCCACACCGGCCCCGACACCTGGGAGGACGAGTCCTTCGCCGCCCGCTTCGCCTTCTTCGGCCAGACCGAACGAGAGGTGCGCATGCGGGTCCTGGAGGGCCGCCGCAGCCGGCTGGAGGAGCGTCTGGAGAAGATGCGCGCCTCACTGGCCCGCACGCGGGAGCGCCTCGACGACTACACGCTCGAGCTGCAGCGGCACGGCATGGAGTCCGTGGAGCGCGAAGTGCGCTGGCTGAACGAGCTCATCGAGAGCGAGCGGGCGGGACGGGATCAGAGACGACCCGGTCCGTCCGACGAAACTGCAAAATGAGGCCTGCATCTCGCAGCCCTCGTCCGAGAACAAACAGGGAGCAACCGGAATGGGTTCGGTTCGCGTAGCCATCGTCGGCGTAGGCAACTGCGCCGCCTCGCTGGTGCAGGGCGTCGAGTACTACAAGGACGCCGACCCGGCGGCCAAGGTCCCCGGTCTGATGCACGTCCAGTTCGGCGACTACCACGTGCGTGACATCGAGTTCGTCGCCGCGTTCGACGTCGACGCGAAGAAGGTCGGCCTCGACCTCTCGGACGCCATCGGCGCCAGCGAGAACAACACCATCAAGATCTGCGACGTCCCGAACGCGGGCGTGACGGTCCAGCGCGGCCACACCCTGGACGGCCTGGGCAAGTACTACCGCCAGACGATCGAGGAGTCCGCCGAGGCCCCGGTCGACGTGGTCCAGGTCCTCAAGGACCGCGAGGTCGACGTCCTGATCTGCTACCTGCCCGTCGGTTCCGAGGACGCGGCGAAGTTCTACGCCCAGTGCGCCATCGACGCCAAGGTCGCCTTCGTCAACGCCCTCCCGGTCTTCATCGCCGGCACCAAGGAGTGGGCCGACAAGTTCACCGAGGCCGGTGTCCCGATCGTCGGCGACGACATCAAGTCGCAGGTCGGCGCCACCATCACGCACCGCGTGATGGCCAAGCTGTTCGAGGACCGCGGTGTCCGTCTCGAGCGCACCATGCAGCTCAACGTGGGCGGCAACATGGACTTCAAGAACATGCTCGAGCGCGAGCGCCTGGAGTCGAAGAAGATCTCCAAGACGCAGGCCGTCACCTCGCAGATCCCCGACCGCGAGCTCGGCGACAAGAACGTCCACATCGGCCCGTCCGACTACGTCGCGTGGCTCGACGACCGCAAGTGGGCCTACGTCCGCCTCGAGGGCCGCGCCTTCGGCGACGTCCCGCTGAACCTCGAGTACAAGCTCGAGGTGTGGGACTCCCCGAACTCCGCCGGTGTCATCATCGACGCCCTGCGCGCCGCGAAGATCGCCAAGGACCGCGGTATCGGCGGCCCGATCCTGTCGGCGTCCAGCTACTTCATGAAGTCCCCGCCGGTCCAGTACTTCGACGACGAGGCCCTGGCCAACGTCGAGAAGTTCATCAAGGGCGAGGTCGAGCGCTAGCCGAACCCCCAAGGGTCCTCGCGGACACCTGGACTTCGGCAGTTCTTCGCGGAGGGTCCCCGGGCAATGTGCCCGGGGACCCTCCGCGTATGTGACCCTTGCCCTCATGCCTGTCGTACGTGATCTGCGCGTACTCCTGCGCCTGAGGGACTTCCGCAACCTGCTCGCCGTACGGCTGCTCTCCCAGGCCGCCGACGGCGCCTACCAGGTCGCACTGGCCACGTACGTCGTCTTCTCCCCGGAGAAACAGACCTCGCCCGCGGCCATCGCCTCGGCCATGGCGGTACTGCTGCTGCCGTACTCGCTGATCGGACCCTTCGCCGGGGTGCTGCTCGACCGGTGGCGACGCCGGCAGGTCTTCCTCTACGGCAACCTGCTGCGGGCCTTCCTCGCCTGCCTCACCGGGATGCTGATCGTGGTGCACGTCCCCGACTGGCTCTTCTACGCCTCGGCCCTGTCCGTGACCGCGGTCAACCGCTTCGTCCTGGCCGGACTCGCCGCCTCCCTGCCCCACGTGGTCGGCCCCGACCAACTGGTCACCGCGAACGCCCTCTCCCCGACCGCGGGCACCCTCGCCGCGACCGCCGGCGGAGGGCTGGCCTTCCTCGTCCGGCTGCTGGCCTCCGACTCCAACGCGATCGTCGTCCTGCTGGCCGCGGCGTTCTACCTGTGCTCGGCACTGGTCTCCCTGCGCCTGGACATCGGCCTCCTGGGTCCCGACCATCCGCCGGGCGCGACCCACCCCTCCGTGATCGAGGGAATCGCCCTCACCGTCCGGGGCATGGCCGAGGGCCTGCGGCACCTCGCCTCACGCAAGGACGCCGCCCAGGCACTCGCCGCGATGACCGTGATGCGGTTCTGCTACGGGGCGCTGACCGTCACCCTGCTGATGCTCTGCCGCTACTCCTGGTCGCAGACCGAGGCGGAGGGGCTGGCCCTGCTCGGCATGGCGGTCGGCGCCTCAGCGGCCGGATTCTTCGCGGCTGCCGTCGTCACCCCCTGGCTGGTGGGCCGGCTGGGCACCCTCGGCTGGATCACCGCCTGCTCCGCGGCCTCCGCCGTCCTCGTTCCGGCCCTCGGCCTCTTCTTCGACTTCGGCCCGATGCTGGTCGCCGCGTTCGTCCTCGGCCTCACCACCCAGGGAGCCAAGATCGCCACCGACACCGTCGTCCAGTCCCAGGTGGACGACGACTACCGCGGTCGCGTCTTCTCCGTCTACGACGTGCTGGTCAACGTCTCCTTCGTCGGTGCCGCAGCCGTGTCCGCGCTCATGCTCCCCGCAGACGGGCGCTCCGTGGTCCTGGTCCTCGGCGTGGGGGCCCTCTACGCGGCGACCGCGCTGCTCCTGGGCCGCCAGACACGACGTTTCACGTGAAACATGAGCGGGGCGGGGCGATGTTTCACGTGAAACATCGCCCGCCCCGCTTCGCATCAGGCCTGCGCGGCCCACCACTCCTTGAGGGCGGAGACCGCCGCCTCGCGCCCCATCGGGCCGTTCTCCAGACGCAGGTCCAGCAGGAACGCGTACGCCTTCCCGATCAGCGGCCCCGGGCCGACCTCCAGAACCCGCATGATCTCGTTGCCGTCCAGATCGGGCCTGATCGCGTCCAGCTCCTCCTGCTCCTTCAGCTGGGCGATGCGCGCCTCAAGCCCGTCATAGGTGCGGGAGAGCGCATTGGCCTTGCGCTTGTTGCGCGTGGTGCAGTCGGAGCGCGTCAGCTTGTGCAGGCGCTCCAGCAGCGGGCCGGCGTCGCGGACGTAGCGACGCACCGCGGAGTCCGTCCACTCCCCGTCGCCGTAGCCGTGGAAGCGCAGGTGCAGCTCCACCAGCCGGGACACGTCCCTGATCATGTCGTTGGAGTACTTCAGAGCGGTCAGCCGCTTCTTGGTCATCTTCGCCCCCACCACCTCGTGGTGGTGGAAGGAGACCCGGCCGTCGCTCTCGAAACGGCGCGTCCGCGGCTTGCCGATGTCATGCAGCAGCGCCGCTAGCCGCAGCACCAGGTCCGGGCCGTCCTCCTCCAGCGCCATCGCCTGCTCCAGCACGATCAGCGAGTGGTCGTAGACGTCCTTGTGCCGGTGATGCTCATCACTCTCCAGCCGCAGCGCGGGCAGCTCGGGCAGCACCCGGTCGGCCAGCCCGGTCTCCACGAGCAGGCCCAGGCCCTTGCGCGGGTTCGCGGAGAGGAGCAGCTTGTTCAGCTCTCCCTGCACCCGTTCCGCCGAGACGATCTCGATCCGCTCGGCCATCGCCTTCATCGCCGCGACGACCTCGGGGGCCACCTCGAAGTCCAGCTGCGCCGCGAACCGCGCCGCCCGCAGCATCCGCAGCGGGTCGTCGGAGAACGAGTCCTGCGGCGTACCGGGGGTGCGCAGGACACCGGCGGCCAGATCCTCCAGACCTCCGTGCGGGTCGACGAACTCCTGCTCCGGCAGAGCCAGCGCCATGGCGTTGACCGTGAAGTCACGCCGGACCAGATCCTCCTCGATGGAGTCGCCGTAGGAGACCTCGGGCTTGCGGGAGGTCCGGTCGTACGCCTCGGAGCGGTACGTGGTCACCTCGATCTGGAAGCCGTCCCGCTGCGCCCCGATGGTGCCGAAGGCGATGCCCACGTCCCACACGGAGTCCGCCCACGGCCGGACGATCTTCAGCACGTCCTCGGGACGGGCGTCGGTGGTGAAGTCGAGGTCGTTGCCGAGACGCCCGAGCAGCGCGTCGCGGACGGACCCGCCGACCAGGGCGAGGCGGAAGCCCGCCTCCTGGAACCGGCGGCCGAGATCGTCGGCGACAGGAGCGACCCGCAGCAGTTCACTGACCGCGCGGCGCTGCACCTGACTCAGGGCACTGGGGTTGTCTTCATTGGCGTTCGGCACAACAGAAAAGGGTACGTGCCCCGCCCGCCAGGGGCTTCCCCGTTTCACGGCGACCCGGTGCACCGGCAGCCCCGGGTCGAGCCGATCATGTGGAGCAACCGCGCGGCACTCGCGCACAGCGGGCCTCGTTACCATTCGTGGACGCACGAACGACGACCACTGACTTCGAGGGACGGGCAGCGCGTGGCGGAAGCGGCAGACATCCAGGGGGCCTCCCGCGCCCCTGCCCGGCGCCGCTGGCTGCGGCGCACGATGATCCTGCTCGCAGGGACCCCGGTACTCACCGCTCTGGTCTATTCGCCCGCCCCGCAGGCCGAAGCGGCCACCGGCCCCTCCGTCGACGTCCAGCTCATCTCCATGGCCCCCGCCGCACCGGTCAAGGGCGACACCCTCACCATCGAGGGCGTCGTGGCCAACAACGGCTCCGAGACGATCAACGACGCCCACGTGGGCCTGCGCGTCGGCCCCGCGCTCGCGGACCGCGCGTCCATCGGCGAGGCCGCGGAACGCACCGGCTTCCGGGCGGGCAACGACCCGGGAGAGATCGACCCGGCCTATGCCGTGAAGATCGACCGGCTGCCCTCCAAGGTCAGCCGGCAGTTCACCCTCACCGTCCCGGTCAACAAACTGGACCTCGACAAGGACGGCGTCTACCAGCTCGGCGTCTCCCTGTCCGGGGTGAGCGACAGCCGCCCCTCCGAGCAGGTCCTCGGCATCAAGCGGACCTTCCTGCCCTGGCAGCCCGAGGCCGCCGCCAAGCGCTCCCAGCTCACCTACGTGTGGCCGCTGATCTCCACCACCCACCTGACCGCCGAAACCGGCTCGGACGAGATCCAGACCCCGGTCTTCCTCGACGACTCCCTCGCCGAGGACCTCAAGCCGCAGGGCCGCCTGGGCCAGATGGTCTCGCTCGGCAAGGAGCTCCCGGTCACCTGGGTCATCGACCCCGACCTGCTGGCCACCGTCGACGCGATGACCAAGGGCTACCGGGTCCGCGTCCCGGGCGGCAAGCCCGTCCAGGGCAAGAACAAGGCCGTCGCCGAGCAGTGGCTGAGCTCGCTGGAGACCGCCGTCCAGGGCAAGAAGGTCGTCGCACTCCCCTTCGCCGACCCCGACCTCGCCTCCCTCGCCCACCGCGGCAAGGACGTCTCGGGGAGCTTGGGCCAGCTGCGGCCCGCCACCGACAAGGCGAAGCAGGCCGTCGAGACGGTCCTGCACGTCCCGGTGAGCACCGACTTCTCCTGGCCGGTGAACGGCGCCATAGATCCCTCGATCGTCAACGTCGCCACCTCCGCCGGCGCGCACAACGTCCTGACCCGCAGCGACAGCCTCCAGGAGAGCGGAGCCCTCGGCTACACGCCCTCCGCCGCCCGGCCCATCGGCGCCGGAGCCACCGCCGTCGTGGCGGACGCCGAACTCTCCACCGCCTTCGAGGGCGACATGCTGAACGCCTCGAGCTCGACACTGGCCGTACAGCGCTTCCTCGCCGACACCCTCGCCCTCAACCTGCAGAAGACGGGGGAACAGCGCAGCTTCGTCGTCGCCCCGCAGCGGATGCCCACCGTCAGCCAGGTGCAGACGATGGTGGCTGCCCTGCGTGGCCTCCAGGCCGGCCGCTGGACCCAGCCCGCGGACCTCGAAGCCGCCGCCGCGGCCAAGCCCGACCCCGGGGCCACCACCCAGGTCCCGGGCGCCGGACAGTACCCCGAAGCCCTCGCCAAGCAGGAAATGCCGGTATCGGCCTTCGAGAAGATCCGCACCACCCAGAACACCCTCGACCGCTTCAAGGTGATCCTCGCGGCACCCGACCGCGTGGAGATCCCCTTCGGCAACACCACCAACCGGGAGATGTCCACCTCCTGGCGCGGCCGCCCCGAGGAAGCCCGCCTCTACCGGGACCAGGTGCAGGAGTACCTGCTCGGCCTCACCCAGAAGGTCAAGGTCGTCCCGAAGTCCGACGCCACCCTGTCCGGACACAGCGCCACCATCCCGGTCAGCGTCCAGAACAGCCTGGTCCAAGACGTCCACGACCTCGTCCTGCGCGTCCGGTCCGCCAACCCGACCCGCCTGATGTTCGGCGACAGCGGTCAGGCGGAACAGCAGGTCTCCGTCCAGGGCGACCACACCCAGACCGTGAAGTTCCCCGCCAACGCCACCGCGAGCGGCCCCGTCGAGGTCACCGCGCAGCTCTTCACCAAGGACGGCGTCCCCTACGGCGAACCGCGCAAGTTCACCGTCGAGGCCACAGAGGTCACCCCCACCGTGATGCTGGTCATCGCCGGCGGTGTGCTCCTCCTCGTCCTGGCAGGCATGAAGATGTACGCCAGCCGCAAGCGCGTCGCGGCCCGCGCGGCCGCCGAGGAGAGCACGCAGCCGAGTGACGAGTCCCCGGACACCGGACCGCAAAGCGTGGACGGGTCCGGCACGGGTGAGACAGTGAACCGTTGAGCGATACCGTGGCCGGCCGGCCTGGGGACGATGAGGTGGGGTTTCGATGAACGCGCCGTACGACGGTGACCGGGCGCAGGGCACTGGCGGGCCTTCGCCCTCCCAGGGCACTGCCCCGGGCACCCCGGTGCCCGGGCAGGTTCCCGCGCCTGCGCCCGCGCCGGACCACGACCCGTATGTCCAGGACGCCTACGACAACGACCCCTACCGGGCGCAGGACCTCTCCGCCCAGGACCCGGTCGCCGAGGTGCTCTACGACCGCGCCTCGCACCCGCCGCCGCCCCCCGGCACCTTCCAGGAGCCGGGCCCGCTGTACGCGGCGCCGACGGCACCCTCCTACGCGCCCGACTCACGCGTGTGGGCCCAGACCCCGCCGCCCGAGCCGGACGGCCCCTCCCGCCACCTGCCGTACGGCGACCACGCCACCACCACGCAGTTCGTCGGCGTGGACTCCCTCGTGACCAAGGCCGCGGAGGAGCAGCCCGAGCCCGACGCCTTCGCGCACCTCTACCGCGACCAGGAGGCGGCCCCCCGCACCCCCGCCGAGGACGCCCCCGTCGCGGCCCCGGCACCCAGCAAGCCCGCCGGCCGCGCCGCGAGCCTCCTCAAGTCCAGCGCGCTCATGGCCGCCGGCACGATCGTCTCCCGCATCACCGGCTTCCTGCGGACCCTGGTCATCGCCGGAGCCATCGGCGTCGGCACCTTCAACGACACCTACCAGGTCGCCAACACCCTGCCCACGATGATCTACGTGCTGGTCGGCGGCGGCGCCCTCAACGCCGTCTTCATCCCGCAGCTGGTCCGGGCCATGAAGAACGACAGCGACGGGGGCGAGGCCTACGCCAACCGGCTGCTGACCCTCGTCGTGGTCCTGCTGGCCGCCGTCACCACCATCTGCGTCCTGGCCGCCCCGGTGTTCATCACGATGATGTCGCCGAAGATCGCCTCCGACCCCGCCCAGATGGACGTCGCGGTCGCCTTCGCCCGCTACTGCCTGCCGACGATGTTCTTCATGGGCGTCCACGTGGTCCTCGGTCAGATCCTCAACGCGCGGGGCCGGTTCGGCGCCATGATGTGGACCCCGGTCCTCAACAACATCGTCGTCATCGCCACCTTCGGCGCCTTCATCTGGGCCTTCGGCAGCTTCACCACCTCCGGCGTCGGCGCCACCACCGTCACCCCCGAAGGCGTCCGCCTGCTGGGTCTGGGCACCCTGCTGGGCCTCACCGTCCAGGCCCTCGCGATGCTCCCCTACCTGCGCGACGCCGGCTTCTCCCCCCGCCTGCGCTTCGACTGGAAGGGCCACGGCCTCGGCAAGGCCGCCCGCCTGGCCAAGTGGACGTTCTTCTTCGTCCTCGCCAACCAGGTCGGCCTCGTCGTCGTCACCCAGCTCGCCACCTGGGCCGGATCCGTCGCCGAGAAGCAGGGCCACCCCGGCACCGGCATCACCGCCTACAACTACGCGCTGCTGCTGTGGCAGATGCCGCAGGCGATCATCACCGTCTCCGTCATGACGGCCGTTCTGCCCCGCATCTCCCGCTCCGCCCACGACGGCGACGCCGCCGCAGTCCGCGACGACATCTCCTACGGTCTGCGCACCTCCGCCGTCGCGATCGTCCCCTGCGCCTTCGCCTTCCTCGCCCTCGGCGTCCCCATGGCCACCCTGCTCTACGCGGGCTCCGGCGCCGGCGCCCAGAACATCGGCTACGTCCTGATGGCCTTCGGCCTCGGACTGATCCCCTACTCCGTCCAGTACGTCGTCCTGCGCGGCTTCTACGCCTACGAGGACACCCGGACGCCCTTCTACAACACGGTCATCGTGGCCGCCGTCAACGCGGCCGTCTCGACCGCCGCGTTCCTCGTGCTCCCCGAACGCTGGGCCGTCGTCGGCATGGCCGCCGCCTACGGCCTGGGCTACGCCGTGGGCGTGGGCGTCGCCTGGCGCCGCCTCAAGGCCCGCCTCGGCGGCGACCTCGACGGTGCCCACGTGGCCCGCACCTACGCCCGTCTGACCGGCGCCTGCGTCCCGGCCGCCGCGGTCGCGGGAGCGGTCGCCTACGGGGTCACCCAGGTACTCGGAAGCGGAGTCGGTGGTTCGGCCGCGGCCCTCACGGCCGGCGGCATCGCCCTGGGCGCCGTCTTCCTCCTCGCCGCCAAGCGCATGCGGATCGAAGAGCTCAACGCGATGGTCGGAATGGTCCGCGGGCGTTTGGGGCGCTGATGCGCACAACCGTCGCCCCCTTTCGTGTGTCGTGCATAGCGTCGGACTGTGGGCACAATTGGCATGGCTTCGCAGACTGGCCGACAGCGCGTAACGGATGGGGAGGCGGGAACGACGGTGGCGGAACGTAGCACGGCTGCCGTCGACGTGGCCGACAACAGCGGCGACAAGCCGCTGGCCGCTCAGGCGGCACAGGCCACGGCCGACGGGGTGGACACCCAGAACGGACAAGCCGCGGACGGACCCATGCCCGAAAAGGACGGCGAACGCAGCAGCGCGGCCCCCGCGGCCGCACCCGAACTCCACAGCGGCCACAAGCTCGCCAGACGCTACCGGCTCGAGGAATGCGTCACCCGTCTGGACGGATTCAGCAGCTGGCGTGCGATGGACGAGAAACTGCGCCGCGCCGTGGGCGTCCACCTCCTCCCCGCCGACCACCCCCGCGCCCGCTCCGTCCTGGCCGCCGCGCGCTCCTCCGCCCTGCTCGGCGACCCCCGGTTCGTCCAGGTCCTCGACGCCGTGGAGGAGAACGACCTCGTCTACGTCGTCCACGAGTGGCTCCCCGACGCCACCGAACTCACCGCGCTGCTCGCCGCGGGCCCCCTCGAACCGCACGAGGCCTACCAGCTCGTCCACCAGGTCTCCCAGGCCATGACCGCCGCGCACCGCGAGGGTCTCGCCCACCTCCGGCTGACGCCCAGCGCGATACTGCGCACCTCCACCGGCCAGTACCGCATCCGAGGCCTCGCCGTGAACGCGGCCCTGCGCGGCATCACCAGCGAGACCCCGCAGCGCGCCGACACCGAGGCCATCGGCGCGCTCCTGTACGCCGCCCTGACCCAGCGCTGGCCGTACGAGAACGACGCCTACGGCCTCACCGGCCTGCCCAAGGGCGTCGGCCTGCTCGCACCCGACCAGGTCCGCGCCGGTGTCCACCGCGGCCTGGGCGAGCTCGCCATGCGCGCCCTCGCCAATGACGGGGCCACCGCCTCCAGCCAGGAACCCGCCTGCACGACCCCCGAGGAGCTGGCCAAGGCCGTCGCCGCGATGCCCCGCATCCGGCCCCCGGAGCCCGCCTTCACCGCCCCTCCGGAGTACCAGCAGACCACCTACCAGCAGGGCAGCTACGGCCGCCCCGCGCCCGCGGGCGTCACCACCGCCCAGAGCCGCCCCGTCGTCCCTCCGCCGCCTCCGCTCCAGAGCCGCACCGGCCGCGCCCTGAAGTGGGGCGTCGCCGCACTGCTGATCGCCGCCCTGGGCCTGGGCAGCTGGCAGCTCGCGGACACCCTCCTGGGCCGCGGCAAGGGTGACAGCGGCGGAACCGGCAACTCGCAGTCCACCACCAACGAGGACAAGAAGAAGCCCAAGGAGAGCAAGCCGCTGCACATCGCCGGCGCCTCCGTCTTCGGCAAGGAGCCGATAAAGCCCGACGACGTCGACAAGGCCATCGACGGAAACTCCGACACCGCGTGGATCACCTTGATCTTCTACGGCTACGGCGGGAAGTTCGGCAACCTGGACAAGTTCGATGACGGCAGTGGCATCGTCGTCGACCTCGGTAGCGTCCAAGAGGTGACGGGCGTCGACGTGGACATGCACGGCGCGGGACACAAGGTCGAGGTCCGCGCCGCCTCCCCCGAGGCCTCCTCACCCCATGGCATCTCCGACTTCCCCCAAGAGCTCGTGAAGTCGGCCACCGCGGGGAAGAAGCTGCAGGCCACCCGGGACACCCCGATCAAGACCCGCTTCGTGGTGGTGCACATCACCGCCCTGCCCTCGGAAGGCGGGGACGGCTTCCGAGGCGGCATCAACGAGATCAGGATTCTCGGCACCGGCGACCAGCCCGCTTCCTGATCGGTACGCCCCGGGTCCGCCGTGCCGAGGGCACGGCGGACCCTCGTATTCGTCCCGCCCGGCCCGTACGCTCCCTCCGGGAAGGGAGGTGTGATGCAGCCAGCAACGGGAGACGACCGGAGCGACCAGGAACTCCTGGCGCTGCACGCCAAGGGGGATCCCGACGCCTTCGGGGAGCTCGTGCGGCGGCATCGGGACCGGCTCTGGGCCGTCGCTCTGCGGACGCTCGGGGACCGGGAGGAGGCCGCCGACGCCGTGCAGGACGCCCTCGTCTCCGCCTACCGGGCCGCCCACACCTTCCGCGGCGAGTCCGCCGTCACCACCTGGCTCCACCGCATCACCGTCAACGCCTGCCTCGACCGCGCCCGCAAGGCCGCCTCCCGCAGGACCTCGCCCCTCGACGACACGGACCGTCTGGAGCGCCTCCTGGAGCCCCACGAGTCCGCCGAGGCCCCCGCGGAGCGCCAGGACCTCCACCGCCAGCTCCTGGCCGCCCTCAGCACCCTCCCGGCCGAACAACGGGCCGCGCTCGTCCTCGTCGACATGCAGGGATACTCCGTCGCCGAAGCCGCCGACGTCCTCGACGTACCCACCGGCACCGTCAAGAGCAGGTGCGCCCGCGGCCGCGCGAAACTCGTCCCGATGCTCACTCATCTGCGCACCGGTGCCGGGGATAACACCGCCACCGAGCGGGGAAGGAACCGGACGCCGGGGACTCCCGTCCCACCTGCGACAGAACCCCGGCAGCCAGACCAAGACGCAGACCCAGTGAAGGGCGGAGGTGGACGACCGTGAGCCCCACAGCCGACGCGACCGGCACGATCCGGCACCCGGACGTCTCGGAGATCTCCGACCTCACCGAAGGACTCCTCTCCCCGTCCCGCACCGCCGAGATCCGCAGCCACCTCCGCGACTGCTCCCTGTGCGCCGACGTCCGCGCCTCCCTCGACGAGATCCGCGCCCTCCTCGGCACCCTCCCCGGCCCGGCCCGGATGCCCTCCGACATCGCCGGCCGCATCGACGCCGCCCTCGCCGCCGAAGCCCTCCTCGACGCAACCCGCGACAAGGACAGCCGACAGCCCGCACCCCAGCCGCGCACCCCCGTCGCCGCCGATGTTTCACGTGAAACATCCGCCCCGCACCGCCCCGCCGGTCACCCCACCGGCCCAACCGGACCCGGGCGGCGTCGCGCCCGCCGCAGGATCGCCGTCCTCGCGGGTCTCGCCACGGCCGCAGCCTGCGCCCTCGGGATCTTCCTCTTCACCGAGCTCTCCACCGCTCCGCACCAGGCCGGCACCGCCGCCAGCTCCGACACCGCAGCCGCCGCCGGCGGGTACACGGCGCAGAGCCTCCAGGACAGCGTCCGACGCATCCTCCCGCCGGCGCCGGGCGCCAAGACCGCCCCCGAAGCGGAGAACAACACCCTGGGGCTCGAGAACTCCCCCGCCGCACCCGTCGCCCCCGGCGATCGGCGGGCCCCCGGACCCGTCCCCGCCTGTGTGCAGCACGCCACGGGCCGCCCGGACACCCCGCTCGCCTCCGAGCGCGGCAGCTACCAGGGGACCCCCGTCTACCTCCTCGTCCTGCCGCACTCCGGGGACCCCGCGAGCGTCGACGCCTACCTCGTCGACACCACCTGCGAGACCACGGGTTCGCCCACCGGAAACCTCCTCCTGACGAACACCTACCCCCGGACCTGACCCGTTCAGGTCCACGGGGGACAGGCGGGGAATGCGGGCGCCGTAGGATCCGTTGGGTGGGGTGAGAGTCCGCACCGGCCCCCGGTAGGCAACACGCAGTCCGCAGAGACGAGGAAGAAACCCGTGAGCGACGTACGAAACGTGATCATCATCGGCTCCGGGCCGGCCGGTTACACCGCCGCCCTGTACACCGCACGCGCTTCGCTCAAGCCGCTGGTCTTCGAAGGTGCCGTCACCGCCGGTGGCGCCCTGATGAACACCACCGAGGTGGAGAACTTCCCCGGCTTCCAGGACGGGATCATGGGGCCCGACCTGATGGACAACATGCGTGCCCAGGCAGAGCGGTTCGGCGCCGAGCTCGTCCCGGACGACATCGTCTCCGTGGACCTCACCGGTGAGATCAAGACCGTCACCGACACCGCCGGCACCGTCCACCGCGCCAAGGCCGTCATCGTCACCACCGGCTCCCAGCACCGCAAGCTCGGCCTGCCCAATGAGGACGCCCTCTCCGGCCGTGGTGTCTCCTGGTGCGCCACCTGTGACGGGTTCTTCTTCAAGGACCACGACATCGCCGTCGTCGGCGGCGGCGACACCGCGATCGAGGAAGCGACCTTCCTCTCCCGGTTCGCCAAGTCCGTCACGATCGTGCACCGCCGCGACAGCCTGCGCGCCTCCAAGGCCATGCAGGACCGCGCCTTCGCCGACCCGAAGATCACCTTTGCCTGGGACAGCGAGGTCGCCGAAATCCACGGCGAGCAGAAGCTCTCCGGCCTCACCCTGCGCAACACCAAGACCGGTGAGACCACCGAGCTTCCCGTGACCGGACTCTTCATCGCCGTCGGCCACGACCCGCGTACCGAGCTGTTCAAGGACCAGCTGGAGCTCGACGAAGAGGGCTACCTCAAGGTCGACGCCCCCTCCACCCGGACCAACGTCACGGGCGTCTTCGGCGCCGGCGACGTCGTGGACCACACCTACCGTCAGGCCATCACCGCCGCGGGCACCGGCTGCTCCGCCGCCCTCGACGCCGAGCGCTTCCTCGCCGCCCTCGCGGACGCCGAGAAGGCCCACGTCGCAGTCTGACCCCCACACCAGCCCCACCCCAACACCCCGCAGGAATGAAGAAGGAGGCCGCAGTGGCCGGCACCCTCAAGAACGTGACCGACGCAGACTTCGACGCCGAGGTCCTCAGGAGCGACAAGCCCGTACTGGTGGACTTCTGGGCCGCCTGGTGCGGTCCGTGCCGCCAGATCGCGCCGTCCCTCGAGGCCATCGCCGCCGAGTACGGCGACCAGATCGAGATCGTCAAGCTCAACATCGACGAGAACCCGGCCACCGCCGCCAAGTACGGCGTCATGTCCATCCCGACGCTCAACGTCTACCAGGGCGGCGAGGTCGCCAAGACCATCGTCGGCGCGAAGCCGAAGGCCGCCATCCTGCGCGACCTCTCCGACTTCGTCGAGGTCAAGACCGCCTGACGCGTCACTGTTTCACGTGAAACGGGGCCGCCCCTCCCAGGGGCGGCCCCGTTTCACGGTTCCGGGCACTCACAGCGGCCGCAGCGCGGGTTCCGTCCGCGCCCTCGCCCCGCCCAGCAGACGGTCCAGGGCCAGCTCGACGTCCTCCTTCCAGGACAACGTCGTACGCAGCTCAAGCCTGAGCCGGGGATGAGAGGGATGCGGACGGACGGTCTTGAACCCCACCGACAGCAGATGGTCGGCCGGCAGCAGACAAGCAGGCCCTTCCCACCTCGCGTCGCCGAACGCCTCGATCGCCTTGAATCCGCGCCGCAGCAGGTCCTTCGCAACCGTCTGGACCATCACCCGCCCCAGACCCTGCCCCTGGTACCCCGGCATGATCCAGGCCGTGATCAGCTGCACCGCGTCCGGGGACACCGGGCTCGTCGGGAAGGAAGCGGCTCTGGGCACATACGCCGGCGGCGCGTACAGCACGAACCCCACCGGGACGTCGTCCACGTAGACCACCCGTCCGCAGGAACCCCAGTCCAGCAGGACCGCGGAGATCCAGGCCTCCTTCTCCAGCTCCGACGTACCCGCCTTCACGGCGGCCCCACCGGTGACGGGATCCAGCTCCCAGAACACACAGCTCCTGCAACGCCTGGGCAGGTCCCGGAGGTTGTCCAGCGTGAGCGGTACCAGCCGACGACCCATGACCACATCGTAAGCACAGCCCCCTGCTTCTTCGAGTGCGGACATCTCGAAGAAGCAAGGGGCTGCAAAAGGCACCTGCGGGTACTACTCCCCGGAAAGACCCTGCTCCAGCACCCGGCCCTCGCCCGGCGCCAGCGTCCCCAGAATCCGCTCCAGATCCTCCATCGACGCGAACTCGACGGTGATCTTGCCCTTCTTCTGGCCCAGGTCCACCTTCACCCGAGTCTCGAACCGGTCCGACAGCCGCGACGCCAGCTCACTCAGAGCCGGAGCAACCCGGGCACCAGCACGCGGCCCCTTCGGCTTCACCTTGCTCGAAGGCTCGGAAGCCATCAGCGTCACGATCTCCTCGACCGCTCGCACCGACAGCCCCTCGGCCACGATCCGGTGCGCCAGCCGGTCCTGCTCCTCGGAGTCCTCCACCGACAGCAGCGCCCGCGCATGCCCTGCCGACAGCACACCCGCAGCCACCCGGCGCTGAACCGACGGCGACAGCTTGAGCAGACGCAGCGTGTTCGACACCTGAGGACGCGAACGCCCGATCCGGTCCGCCAGCTGGTCGTGCGTGCAGTTGAAGTCCTGGAGCAGCTGGTCGTAAGCGGCAGCCTCTTCCAGCGGGTTCAGCTGCGCCCGGTGCAGGTTCTCCAGCAGGGCGTCCAGCAGAAGCTTCTCGTCGTCCGTCGCCCGGATGATCGCCGGAATGCTCTCCAGCCCGGCCTCCCGGCACGCCCGCCAGCGCCGCTCGCCCATGATCAGCTCGTAGCGGCCCGGCGTCGACTGCCGCACCACCACCGGCTGCAGCAGACCCACCTCCTGAATGGAGGTCACCAGCTCGGCCAGTGCGTCCTCGTCGAACACCTCACGAGGCTGGCGCGGGTTCGGCGTGATCGCATCCATCGGGAGCTCCGCGAACGACGCTCCCGCCACCACATTGGCTTCGGGCGCCGCCACCGGCTCACCCGCCGACTCGACGGCTACCGATGTTTCACGTGAAACATCCGCCTGCGCCAGCGAAGCCAGCTTCGCCGCCGCGACCCCCCGCTCCGAAGTCAGCACCGGCACCGCCGACGGAGAAGTCGAGGCCGCGCCGATCACCGGCGGCGTCTTCTCCTGCGGAGCCGCGGGGATCAGCGCACCCAGCCCCCGCCCCAGGCCTCTACGTCGCTCGCTCACTGGATCCCCTCCGCCACACTCTGCGTGCTGTTCAGGCCCGTGCCCATGTGGGCTTGCTGGGCGTCGTACTGCATTCCGACCCCGCGATACGCGATCTCGCGCGCCGCCTCCAGATAGGAGAGGGAACCACTGGAACCCGGATCATAGGTGAGCACCGTCTGCCCATAGCTCGGCGCCTCCGAGATACGCACCGACCGGGGGATGCTCGTCCGCAGCACCTCATTGCCGAAGTGCGTGCGCACCTCCTCCGCCACCTGCGAGGCCAGCCGGGTCCTGCCGTCGTACATCGTCAGCAGGATCGTCGACACGTGCAGCGTGGGGTTCAGATGCGCCCGCACCAGATCCACGTTGCGCAGCAGCTGACCCAGACCCTCCAGCGCGTAGTACTCGCACTGGATCGGGATCAGCACCTCCGCCCCGGCCACCAGCGCGTTCACCGTCAGCAGCCCCAGCGAAGGCGGGCAGTCGATCAGAATGTAGTCCAGCGGCTGCTCGTACGCCTGGATCGCCCGCTGCAGCCGGCTCTCCCTTGCCACCAGCGACACCAGCTCGATCTCCGCACCCGCCAGATCGATCGTGGCCGGAGCACAGAAGAGCCCCTCCACATCCACCACGGGCTGCACAACCTCAAGCAGGGGCCGGCTGTCCACGAGCACGTCATAGATCGACGGCACGTCCGCGTGGTGGTCGATGCCCAGCGCCGTGGAGGCATTGCCCTGCGGGTCGAGGTCGACCACCAGGACACGCGCCCCGTGCAGAGCCAGCGAGGCCGCCAGGTTCACGGTCGTCGTGGTCTTGCCCACGCCGCCCTTCTGGTTGGCGACCACGATGACCCGGGTCTGCTCCGGCCGGGGAAGCTTCTCACCGGAACGCCCCAGCGCCTCGACCGCCAGCTGGGCGGCTCGGCCGATCGGGGTCTCGTTGTCTACAAGGGGCGCCGATGTTTCACGTGAAACATCCTCGCCCGGTGATTCAGAGCGGGGACCGGGGACCGGGTCGGCCATCGGCCCCGCGAGGTTGGCGTCGGACCGCACGGTGTCACTCTCCTCGACATCAGGCTCGCGATGAACAGAGCCTGCCATGTCACCCGGGTCGCGAACCAGCGGGGCCCTTACTCCTGTGGATGAATCCACCGATGTGGACAACTCCGTCCCCCTCGCGTCCTTCTTCTCGCGGGGGGACGCAGCCGCACGACCGCGGCTGATGATTCCGTGCAGCAGAGAGCGACGTTTCACGTGAAACACGATGCCCGGACGGAGTCTTCAGGCCTCTACGACACTCCGAAATCCATACCTATAGGGCCCAACACCGCAGAAATCGCTGCCGGAACCCCATGGATCCCCGTCATATCAGCGGCGGCGCCGCGAACGGCTCACCCGGGCCGCCTTAGCCCGCTTGGCCGCAAACCTCACCCCACCGGGGCTTTCTCCGACCTCGACCCGCACCACCGTGGACAGGGGATCCACCACACCCTCACCCACGTGAAGCACCGAGGTCTTCACCACACCGAGCTTCGCCAGCGCGGTCTTCGCGCTCACGAGCTCCTCCTCCGCGGTGTCACCCTTCAGCGCCAGCATCTCCCCGTACGGACGCAGCAGGGGCACTCCCCAGCCGGCCAGCCGGTCCAGCGGGGCCACCGCACGAGCCGTCACCACATGCACCGGCTGCACCTTGCCGAGGACCTCCTCGGCACGCCCGCGCACCACCGTGACGTGGTCCAGCCCCAGCAGCTCGACCGCCTCCTGGAGGAAGGTCGTCCGGCGCAGCAGCGGCTCCAGCAGCGTGATCTTCAGATCCCGGCGCACCAGAGCCAGCGGGATACCGGGCAGACCGGCCCCCGAGCCCACATCGCACACGGTGACGCCCTGGGGCACCACCTCCGACAGCACAGCGCAGTTCAGCAGGTGCCGCTCCCACAGCCGCGGCACCTCACGCGGCCCGATGAGGCCCCGCTTGACTCCCGCGTCCGCCAGCAGCTCCGCGTACCGCACAGCTTCCGGGAAAAACTCACCGAACACCGCACGCGCCTCTTCGGGCGCCGGGGGAAGCTCAGCTGCCTCCGTCACGGGGACCGTCCTTCCGTACCGCATGGTTTCTCACATGCCAGGCTGACAAAGATCGGCCCCGCCTGCGACACAGACGGGGCCGAAACACTTTCGCTACCGATCAGGCCGGGAGCACAACGACGAAGCGCTGCGGCTCCTCGCCCTCGGACTCACTGCGCAGACCCGCGGCCGCCACGGCGTCGTGGACGACCTTCCGCTCGAACGGCGTCATCGGCGCCAGCTTCAGCGGCTCACCGGACGCCTTCACGTCCGCCGCTGCCTTGGCGCCCAGCGCCGCCAGTTCCTCGCGCTTCTTCGCACGGAACCCGGCGATGTCCAGCATCAGCCGGCTGCGGTCCCCGGTCTCCCGGTGCACCGCGAGGCGGGTCAGCTCCTGCAGAGCCTCCAGAACCTCACCGTCACGGCCCACGAGCTTCTGCAGGTCGCGGCTGGCGGAGTCACTGACGATCGACACCGCGGCCCGGTCGGCCTCGACGTCCATGTCGATGTCCCCGTCCAGGTCGGCGATGTCCAGCAGACCCTCGAGGTAGTCGGCCGCGATCTCACCCTCCTGCTCGAGGCGGGTCAGGGTGTCGCCGCCCTCAGCGGCGGCGGTGGTGGTGCCTTCCGTCACGGGAGGGACTCCTTCTTACTTCTTGGGAGAGGTCTTGTTGGGCGACTGACGCTGCGACTTCGACTGCCGCTTCGGCTGCTGCCGCTTCGCGGCACCGCTGCTTGCTGCGTCCGCATCCGAAGTGGCCTCGGAACTCTTGATCACAGAGCCGTCCGCCTGGGCGGCCATCCCCTGCTTGGTCAGAGCGGTGATGAACTTGCGCTCGTTGTCGTTGCGGTCCGGGCCCTTGGCCACGATCGCGGCGACGACCTTCTTCTTGGCCTTCCCCTTGACCGCACCGTGCGAGGTGATCTGCTTCAGCAGACGGGTCAGGTACTGGTCCTGCGCCTTGCTGCCCGGGGTCGGGTTCTGGTTGATCACGTACATCTGCTGACCCATGGTCCAGACGTTCGTGGTCAGCCAGTAGACGAGGACACCGACCGGGAAGTTGATGCCCATGACGGCGAAGATCACCGGGAAGATGTACATCAGCATCTTCTGCTGCTGCATGAACGGCGTCTTGACCGACAGGTCGACGTTCTTCGCCATCAGCTGACGCTGGGTGTAGAACTGCGACAGCGACATCAGAACGATCATGACCGCGGTCACGATGCGCACGTCGGTGATCGAGGCGTCCAGGCTCGCGACCTTCGCCGCGCTGTCCGTGAACTTGGCAGCCAGCGGAGCGCCGAAGATGTGCGCCTGACGGGCGCTGGCAAGCAGCTCCTCGTTGATGACGCCGATGGTCTTGCCGTTGGCGATGCTCGACAGAACGCTGTACAGGGCGAAGAAGAACGGGGACTGCGCCAGGATGGGAAGGCACGAGGAGAGCGGGTTGGTACCCGTCTCCTTGTACAGCTTCATCATCTCTTCGGACTGACGCTGCTTGTCGTTCTTGTAGCGCTCCTGGATCGCCTTCATCTTCGGCTGGAGCGCCTGCATGCCGCGCGTCGCCTTGATCTGCTTCACGAAGAGCGGGATCAGACAGATACGGATCAAGATCACCAGGGAGACGATGGACAGGCCCCAGGCCGCTCCGCTGTCCGGTCCGAAGACCGCCCCGTACAGGCTGTGGAACTGGACGATGATCCACGAAACGGGTGTGGTGATAAAGCTGAACAGATTGGCAATCGTGTCCACTAATCAGGCTCCTTGAGCATTGCGAGATCTACGCAACGCACTGCGCAGCTGCTCGTGCCAACGCGGGCGTTTACGGGGTGGGACATGATCCACACCACCCGGGGACCACGGATTGCACCGCAGGATCCGCCAGGCGGTCAGGACCGTCCCCTTCACCGCACCATGCCGGTCGATGGCCGTGTACCCGTAGTGCGAGCACGAGGGGTAATAGCGGCACACCGGCCCGAGCAGCGGACTGATCGTCCACTGGTACAGCTTGATCAAAGCGAGCAGCGGGTACTTCATCGAGCCACGCCTCCCAGAAGCCGCGCCAGAGCGGCATCCAGGTCCCGGGCGAGTTCGTCAGGGCCGGCATCACCCGCTCCGGGCAACGCTCGTACCACCACCAGGCTACCGGCGGGCAGCTGAGACAGCCGCTCCCGGACCAGATGACGCAGACGCCGCTTCACCCGGTTACGTATGACGGCGTTGCCGACAGCCTTGCTGACGACGAAACCCGCACGCGTCGAGGGATCGATCTCCCCCGGCCCGTGCGGGTCCGTTGCACCGCTTGTACGTAGGTGGACGACGAGGAGCGGGCGACCAGCCCGGCGTCCTCGGCGTACCGCGCTCGCGAAGTCCTCGCGCCGCCTCAGCCGATTCTCGGGAGACAGCACGACGTCACGATTTCCGCGTGATTACGCGGAAAGGGCGGCGCGGCCCTTGCTGCGACGGTTCGCCAGGATCGCGCGACCGGCACGGGTACGCATCCGGAGACGGAAGCCGTGGGTCTTGGCACGACGGCGGTTGTTCGGCTGGAAGGTGCGCTTGCTCACTCGGGGGCTCCAGAGAATGAATCGTTGTGGCGGGACATCGCCTGGCTGTCACCGTGCGCCCACGAGGAGAAACTCGCGTGTTCGCCCGAGTGGCACCGCTAAATGATCACGATCAGTGATCTTCGCCCATCGGTAGGCAGGCGGCAGCAGCCATCGACAACTCGACCTCGTTACGGTACGCGCGGCTACGCCATCCGGTCAAACCGAGCCGACCAGGCCCCACACTGTGCACAGGCTGTGGACAACGACTTGAACCGTACCCGTAGGCCTGACTACCGTTGCCTGATCCCGGATTTTTTGTCCCGACCGTCCCAAAGAACCACACATTCGTGGGACCCCTGTGAGAGAGCGTGCCCTGTGGCTGACGTACCTGCCGATCTTGCCGCAGTGTGGCCCAGGGTGCTCGAAAAGCTCCTCGGTGAGGGACAGCCGGGCATCGAGCCCAAGGACAAGCAGTGGGTCGAACGATGCCAGCCCCTGGCACTCGTCGCCGACACCGCGCTCCTCGCCGTCCCCAACGAGTGGGGAAAGCGGGTACTCGAAGGCCGGCTCGCCCCCCTGATCAGCGACGCGCTCAGCCGCGAGTGCGGCCGCCCCATCCGGATCGCCATCACCGTGGACGACTCGGCCGGCGAGCCCGCACCCTCCTCCCCGCCCGCCTCGCAGCCCGGCGGCTACGAGCCCTACGGCGGCCAGCGCCCCGGAAACGGCGACGACCAGCTCCCCACCGTCCGCCCCGCCTACCCGGAGTACCAGCAGCCGCGCCCCGAGCCCGGCGCCTGGCCCCGCGGCGGCCAGCAGGACGACTACGGCTGGCAGCAGCCCCGCCTCGGCGGCTTCCCCGAGCGCGACCCGTACGCCTCCCCGCAGCCGGGCTACCTCCAGCAGCCCGAGCCGCCCGCCTACGACCAGGGCAGCTACGAACCGCAGGGCAAGTACGAGCAGTCCCCGTACGACCAGTCGAAGTACGAACAGCCGGCGTACGAGCAGCAGCAGTACGAGCAGCAGTCCTACGAGCAGCCCGCCCCGCGCCAGGCCCCCGGCCGGCCCGCGCCGCCGCCGGCCCCGTCCGGCGGATCCACCTCGGGCCCGCTGGAGCCGACCGCCCGGCTCAACCCCAAGTACCTCTTCGACACCTTCGTCATCGGCGCCTCCAACCGCTTCGCGCACGCAGCCGCGGTGGCCGTCGCCGAGGCGCCCGCGAAGGCGTACAACCCCCTCTTCATCTACGGGGAGTCGGGACTCGGCAAGACGCACCTGCTGCACGCCATCGGGCACTACGCGCGCAGCCTCTACCCGGGCACCCGCGTGCGGTACGTGAGCTCCGAGGAGTTCACGAACGAGTTCATCAACTCCATCCGCGACGGCAAGGGCGACGCCTTCCGCAAGCGGTACCGCGAGATGGACATCCTGCTCGTCGACGACATCCAGTTCCTCGCGAGCAAGGAGTCGACGCAGGAGGAGTTCTTCCACACCTTCAACACGCTCCACAACGCCAACAAGCAGATCGTGCTCTCCTCCGACCGGCCGCCCAAGCAGCTCGTCACCCTCGAGGACCGGCTCCGCAACCGCTTCGAGTGGGGTCTGATCACGGACGTCCAGCCGCCCGAGCTGGAGACCCGCATCGCGATCCTGCGCAAGAAGGCCGTCCAGGAGCAGCTCAACGCCCCGCCGGAGGTGCTGGAGTTCATCGCCTCCCGGATCTCGCGCAACATCCGCGAGCTGGAGGGGGCGCTGATCCGGGTCACGGCCTTCGCGAGCCTGAACCGGCAGCCGGTCGACCTCGGCCTGACCGAGGACGTGCTGAAGAACCTGATCCCCGGCGGCGAGGACAGCGCGCCCGAGATCACCGCCACCGACATCATGGCGGCCACCGCGGACTACTTCGGGCTGACCGTGGAGGACCTGTGCGGTTCCTCGCGCAGCCGGGTGCTGGTCACCGCCCGCCAGATCGCCATGTACCTGTGCCGGGAGCTCACCGACCTGTCGCTGCCGAAGATCGGGGCCCAGTTCGGCGGCCGGGACCACACCACCGTCATGCACGCGGACCGCAAGATCCGGGCTCTGATGGCGGAGCGCCGCTCCATCTACAACCAGGTCACCGAGCTCACCAACCGCATCAAGAACGCCTGAGCGGAGCTTCGGCCGAGCCCGGGGGACGGGCCCGAGAGGGCTTCTGCAGGCTCTTCAAACGCATCGAGAGGGCGCTCCCGGACCACAACGGGGGCGCCCTTCTTCGTCCTTGCGCCCCCAGCCTGTTCGAATACGCCCCCTGAAGGCCAACTCATCCACAGATTCGGTGACTTTCTTCCGTCCACACCCTGGGGACGCCCCGCATCACCCACAATCTGTCCACAGGGCTCCGGGTTGAGGCCTCATCAGGGCAGGTCAGAACCCTGTGGAATTGTGCGCAAGCGTCATCCACAGGCTGTGGACAAGATTTTCATCCACAGGCCTGTCCACTACGTTGTCCACCGGTGACCCACAGGTTCGCGGGTCCTGTGCACAGGATCCGATGTCTTCTCCACACCGTTGTCCACTGTTCGGCAACGCGCCACCCCCTCTCACCGCCCGGAGTGAAAGGCGTCACACGGATGTGGACGTTTGGCTTGTGGAGTACCGGGGGAAAGCTGGGGACACACCTGTGGAGTAGTCGGGGGTCCCTGGGGACAGCCTGTGCAGAACTTTTCGTTCTCCACAGAGACACCGTGTTGTCCACCGGTGCCATCCACAGGCTGTGGGGATAAAAAACTGGTCCTGACCTGCGCGGACGAGGTTTTCCACCGTTTCCACAGGCCCTACTACTACCCCCATAGAGAGTTAGGCCGGTTTCGGTTTTCAAGCAGGTCCTGTGCACAACTCGCTCGGCGGCCCTCCCCGACACCTCGCTCCCGACTTGACCGCCGGCAGCAACGACTGTCGGCGCCGTACGTCAGACTGGTCCCCGGCATCGGTCGAGGCATCGACGGGCCGACGACGAAGGCCGGCAGACGAGCGAGCAACAGCAGGAGGCGGTTCCGGTGAAGATCCGGGTGGAGCGCGACGTACTCGCGGAGGCAGTGGCGTGGGCCGCACGCAGCCTCCCGGCCCGGCCGCCGGTGCCCGTTCTCGCGGGCCTGCTGCTGAAGGCCGAGGAGGGCCTGCTGTCCCTCTCCGGCTTCGACTACGAGGTCTCGGCCCGCGTCTCCGTCGAGGCGGACGTGGAGGAGGACGGCACCGTCCTCGTCTCCGGCCGGCTGCTCGCCGACATCTGCCGCGCCCTCCCCAACCGGCCCGTGGAGATTTCCACAGACGGTGTACGGGCGACCGTGGTCTGTGGCTCCTCGCGGTTCACACTCCACACCCTGCCTGTGGAGGAGTACCCGGCGCTGCCGCAGATGCCGACCGCGACCGGCACCGTGCCCGGTGAGGTCTTCGCCTCCGCGGCCGCGCAGGTCGCCATCGCCGCCGGACGCGACGACACGCTGCCCGTGCTGACCGGCGTCCGCATCGAGATCGAGGGCGACCGCGTCACCCTGGCCTCGACCGACCGCTACCGCTTCGCGGTCCGCGAGTTCCTGTGGAAGCCGGAGAACCCGGACGCCTCCGCCGTGGCCCTGGTGCCCGCGAAGACGCTCCTCGACACCGCCAAGTCGCTGACCAGCGGTGACACGGTCACCCTGGCGCTCTCCGGCTCGGGCGCGGGCGAGGGCCTCATCGGTTTCGAGGGCGCGGGCCGCCGCACCACCACCCGTCTCCTCGAGGGCGACCTGCCGAAGTACCGCACGCTGTTCCCGACGGAGTTCAACTCCATCGCCGTGATCGAGACCGCCCCGTTCGTGGAGGCCGTCAAGCGAGTGGCCCTGGTCGCCGAGCGCAACACCCCGGTCCGCCTGAGCTTCGAGCAGGGCGTGCTGATCCTGGAAGCCGGTTCCAGCGACGACGCACAGGCTGTGGAGCGCGTCGACGCCACGCTGGAGGGCGACGACATCTCGATCGCCTTCAACCCGACCTTCCTGCTGGACGGCCTGAGCGCGATCGACTCGCCGGCCGCTCAGCTGAGCTTCACCACGTCCACGAAGCCGGCACTGCTCAGCGGCCGCCCGGCGGTCGACGCGGAGGCGGACGAGGCGTACAAGTACCTGATCATGCCGGTGCGTCTGTCCGGCTGACGCGCTCACGTCGGGCCCGGTCTCGCCGTCTGCGGGGCCGGGCCCGACGGCGTCCGCCCCCGTACGGGTTCCACCGGCGGCCGGTGCCCGTGCCTGACCTCGTACGACGCCTCCCGGAGCCGGTTCGCCCACCTGGGAGCGCCCGTGGGGCCGGGCGGCACACCCCGGCGTAGGCTCGGATCCGGTGGGCGGCCCGCGTGTTCGTGAGAACACGGTCGGGAGCCCCGGCACAGACGGCCACAACGCGTAAGGAACCACCTGATGGAGCTTGGTCTCGTCGGTCTCGGCAAGATGGGCGGCAACATGCGCGAGCGCATCCGCCGCGCAGGCCACACCGTCATCGGATACGACCGCAACCCGGACCTCGCCGATGTCCACAGCCTGCGGGAACTTGTGGACAGCCTGCAGGCCCCCCGCGTCGTGTGGGTGATGGTCCCGGCGGGTGCGGCGACGCAGTCCACGATCGACGAGCTCGCCGAGCTGCTCTCGATCGGCGACATCGTCGTCGACGGCGGCAACTCCCGCTGGACCGACGACGAGAAGCACGCCAAGGAGCTGGCGGCCAAGGGCATCGGCTTCGTCGACTGCGGTGTCTCCGGTGGTGTCTGGGGCCTGGAGAACGGCTACGCGCTGATGTACGGCGGCGAGAAGGACCACGTCGCGCGGGTCCAGCCGGTCTTCGACGCCCTCAAGCCGGAGGGCGACTTCGGCGCCGTGCACGCCGGCAAGGTGGGTGCGGGCCACTTCGCGAAGATGGTCCACAACGGTATCGAGTACGCCATGATGCAGGCCTACGCCGAGGGCTGGGAGCTGCTGGAGAAGGTGGACTCGGTCACCGACGTCCGCGAGGTCTTCCGTTCCTGGCAGGAGGGGACGGTCATCCGTTCCTGGCTGCTGGACCTGGCCGTGAACGCCCTCGACGAGGACGAGCACCTGGAGCGGCTCAAGGGCTTCGCGCAGGACTCGGGTGAGGGACGCTGGACGGTGGAGGCGGCGATCGACAACGCCGTGCCGCTGCCGGCGATCACGGCCTCGCTGTTCGCGCGGTTCGCGTCGCGTCAGGAAGACTCCCCGCAGATGAAGATGATCGCGGCGCTGCGAAACCAGTTCGGCGGCCACGCGGTCGAGAAGAAGTAGTCCACCGCTTCACCGCTTCACGACAGCACCACAGCACAACAGCACCACAGAGCAGAGCAGCAGGAAGCCGGGGGAGGTCGGCGCCGTATGCATGTTTCGCATCTCTCGTTGGCCGACTTCCGCTCGTACGCCCGGGCCGAGGTTCCCCTCGACCCGGGCGTCACGGCTTTCGTGGGTCCCAACGGCCAGGGCAAGACCAACCTCGTCGAGGCGATCGGCTATCTGGCGACGCTGGGCAGCCACCGGGTCGCCTCGGACGCCCCGCTCGTGCGGATGGGGGCGGACCGGGCGATCGTCCGCGCCGCCGTCGTCCAGGGCGAGCGGCAGCAGCTGGTGGAGCTGGAGCTGAATCCGGGGCGGGCGAACCGGGCCCGGATCAACCGGTCCTCGCAGGTCAGGCCGCGGGATGTGCTGGGGATCGTACGGACGGTGCTGTTCGCGCCGGAGGACCTGGCGCTGGTGAAGGGCGATCCGGGGGAGCGCCGCCGGTTCCTGGACGAGCTCGTCACGGCGCGCTCGCCGCGGATGGCGGGTGTCCGGTCGGACTACGAGCGGGTGCTCAAGCAGCGGAACACGCTGCTGAAGTCGGCGGCGATGGCCCGTCGGCACGGGGGCCGGTCGATGGACCTGTCGACCCTGGACGTGTGGGACCAGCACCTGGCGCGGGCGGGTGCGGAGCTGCTGGCGCAGCGGCTGGATCTGATCGGGACGCTGCTGCCGCTGGCGGACAAGGCGTACGAGCAGCTGGCGCCCGGGGGCGGCCCGCTGGGGCTGGCGTACAGGTCCTCCGCGGGCGAGGCGGTGGACAGTGGTGCGGCGCGGACCCGCGATGCGTTGTACGAGGTGCTGCTGGCGGCGCTGGGCGAGGTGCGCAAGCAGGAGATCGAGCGCGGGGTGACCCTGGTGGGGCCGCACCGGGACGACGTGGTGCTGCGGCTGAAGGAGCTGCCGGCGAAGGGGTACGCGAGTCATGGGGAGTCGTGGTCGTACGCGCTGGCGCTGCGGCTGGCCTCCTACGAGCTGCTGCGCTCGGAGGGTGCGGAGCCGGTGCTGATCCTGGACGACGTGTTCGCGGAGCTGGACGCTCGGCGCCGGGAGCGGCTGGCGGAGCTGGTGGCCGGGGGCGAGCAGGTGCTGGTGACCGCGGCTGTGGACGATGACGTTCCGGGTGTGCTGGTGGGGGCGCGGTTCGGGGTGTCCGGCGGTGAGGTGACCCGGCTGTGAGCGGTCAGGACGGCGAGCGGGGCGGCGGGGGCCAGGAGCCGCGCAGGGCGGCGGAGCCTTCCGGTGTGGATCTGGCGCGGCAGGCGCTGGCGGCGGCGCGGGAGCAGGCGCGGGCCCGGGGCAACGCGGCGGGCGGGAAGAAGCGGCATCAGGGTCCGGGGCTGCGTTCGGGGGCGCGTGCGGACGGCCGGGATCCGATGCCGTTGATGGCCGCGCTGGACCGGCTGCGCACGGAGCGGGGCTGGGAGATGCCGATGGCGGTGGCGGGCGTGATGGAGCGCTGGCCGGAGATCGTCGGTCCGGAGATCGCGGCGCACTGTGAACCGGAGCGGTACGAGGACCGTGAACTGGTCGTGCGGTGTGATTCCTCGGCGTGGGCGGCGCAGCTGAAGCTGCTGGCGCCGCAGCTGGTGGCGCGGCTGAACGCGGATCTGGGGCAGGGGACGGTGCGGGTTCTTCTCGTACGGGGGCCCGGGGGCGGCCGGCCCAAGGGGTACGGGCCGTGGCGGGCGCCGGGGTCCACGGGTCCGGGGGACACGTACGGGTAGCCGCCGGGGGCTGGGCTCGGCTGCGCCGAGATTCCGGGGCTCTGCCCCGGCTCCCGTTCCTCGAACGCCGGAGGGTCTGGATTCGCCCCCCGGCGGCCGGACGGCGTCGGCGGTGGCGGCTTCGCTGTCGGCGGGGCTGGTTCGCGCCTGGGCGAGACCTGTTTCGGATGGGGACGGGGCCGGGTTTGAGACGGGGTGGGGTGGGATTCGGCCTGTGGTGCGGGTGGTGTCCCTCACGGTAGTGGGAGGTTGACAGGCCGAAGCGCTGGATGCCCGTGTGAGCCTCTTTGAGCCCCTTCCCGGATATGGGGAGTCGGAGAGTGGCGGTTCAGGGCGGCACATGCGGACTCAGGTACCGGCAAACCCCCATTCATGTCCGTGGTACCGGTAGACTGGAGGAGAATCCCGCCCGCTCGCGGGATCACGCAGACAACGCAGATCGACGCGGCCGCTCCTCCGGCGCACACGCTGGTCCGGAGTACGGGCTGCGCTGTGCCAGAAAGGGCGCTTCGTGGCCGATTCCGGCGACTCCAACGAGAAGAATTACGACGCCAGTGCGATCCAGGTCCTCGAGGGCCTGGACGCGGTCCGCAAGCGGCCGGGTATGTACATCGGCTCGACGGGTGAGCGTGGTCTTCACCACCTCGTCTACGAGGTCGTCGACAACTCGGTCGACGAGGCGCTGGCCGGGCACGCCGACACCATCGACGTGACGATCCTCGCCGACGGCGGGGTGCGCGTGGTCGACAACGGTCGCGGTATCCCGGTCGGCATCGTGCCGTCCGAGGGCAAGCCGGCCGTCGAGGTCGTCCTGACCGTCCTGCACGCGGGCGGCAAGTTCGGCGGCGGCGGTTACGCCGTCTCCGGCGGTCTGCACGGTGTCGGTGTGTCCGTCGTGAACGCCCTGTCGACCAAGGTCGCGGTCGAGGTCAGGACGGACGGCCACCGCTGGACCCAGGACTACAAGCTGGGTGTGCCGACGGCGCCGCTGGCCAAGCACGAGGAGACCGACGAGCACGGCACGTCGGTGACGTTCTGGGCCGACGGCGACATCTTCGAGACCACCGAGTACTCCTTCGAGACGCTGTCGCGGCGCTTCCAGGAAATGGCCTTCCTCAACAAGGGCCTGACCCTGACGCTGACCGACGAGCGGGAGTCGGCGAAGGCCACGGCGGGCGCGGACGACCCGGACGCGGACACGGCCGAGCCGCAGGCGCGGACGGTCAAGTACTACTACGAGGGCGGCATCGTCGACTTCGTGAAGTACCTGAACTCGCGCAAGGGCGACCTGATCCACCCGACGGTCATCGACGTCGAGGCCGAGGACAAGGAGCGGATGCTCTCGGTCGAGATCGCGATGCAGTGGAACTCGCAGTACACGGAGGGCGTGTACTCCTTCGCGAACACGATCCACACGCATGAGGGCGGTACGCACGAGGAGGGCTTCCGTGCGGCGCTGACGGGTCTGGTGAACCGCTACGCGCGCGACAAGAAGCTGCTGCGCGAGAAGGACGACAACCTCGCCGGTGAGGACATCCGCGAGGGTCTGACGGCGATCATCTCGGTGAAGCTGGGCGAGCCCCAGTTCGAGGGCCAGACGAAGACCAAGCTGGGCAACACCGAGGCGAAGACCTTCGTGCAGAAGGTCGTCCACGAGCACCTGAACGACTGGTTCGACCGGAACCCGGTCGAGGCCGCGGACATCGTCCGCAAGGCCATCCAGGCGGCCACGGCGCGGGTCGCGGCCCGCAAGGCGCGTGACCTGACGCGCCGCAAGGGTCTGCTGGAGTCGGCCTCGCTGCCGGGCAAGCTGTCGGACTGCCAGTCGAACGACCCGACCAAGTGCGAGATCTTCATCGTCGAGGGTGACTCCGCCGGCGGTTCGGCCAAGTCCGGCCGCAACCCGATGTACCAGGCCATCCTGCCGATCCGCGGCAAGATCCTGAACGTCGAGAAGGCGCGTATCGACAAGATCCTCCAGAACACCGAGGTCCAGGCGCTGATCAGTGCCTTCGGTACCGGTGTGCACGAGGACTTCGACATCGAGAAGCTCCGCTATCACAAGATCATCCTGATGGCGGACGCCGACGTCGACGGCCAGCACATCAACACCCTGCTGCTGACCTTCCTGTTCCGCTTCATGCGGCCGCTGGTCGAGGCCGGTCACGTGTACCTGTCCCGTCCGCCGCTGTACAAGATCAAGTGGGGCCGCGACGACTTCGAGTACGCGTACTCGGACCGCGAGCGCGACGCCCTGGTCGAGCTCGGCAAGCAGAACGGCAAGCGGATCAAGGAAGACTCGATCCAGCGCTTCAAGGGTCTGGGCGAGATGAACGCCGAGGAGCTGCGCGTCACCACCATGGACGTCGACCACCGCGTGCTCGGCCAGGTGACGCTGGACGACGCGGCTCAGGCCGACGACCTGTTCTCGGTGCTGATGGGTGAGGACGTCGAGGCGCGGCGCTCCTTCATCCAGCGCAACGCCAAGGACGTCCGCTTCCTCGACATCTGAGTCGGTCCCTGCTGACCGCCTGAAAGGATCTTTGACCAGCGATGGCCGACGAAAACACTCCCACCGCCGAGAACACCGAAGAGGAGCAGCCGCAGGTGCGGATCGAGCCCGTCGGGCTCGAGACGGAGATGCAGCGCTCCTACCTCGACTACGCGATGTCCGTCATCGTCTCGCGTGCGCTGCCCGACGTGCGGGACGGTCTCAAGCCCGTCCACCGTCGTGTGCTGTACGCGATGTACGACGGCGGTTACCGGCCCGAGAAGGGCTTCTACAAGTGCGCCCGCGTCGTCGGTGACGTCATGGGCACGTACCACCCGCACGGTGACTCCTCGATCTACGACGCCCTGGTCCGCCTGGCGCAGCCGTGGTCGATGCGGATGCCGCTGGTGGACTCCAACGGCAACTTCGGCTCCCCGGGCAACGACCCGGCGGCGGCGATGCGCTACACCGAGTGCAAGCTGATGCCGCTGGCCATGGAGATGCTCCGGGACATCGACGAGGAGACCGTCGACTTCCAGGACAACTACGACGGCCGCAACCAGGAGCCGACGGTCCTGCCGGCGCGCATCCCGAACCTGCTGGTGAACGGCTCCGCCGGTATCGCCGTGGGTATGGCGACGAACATCCCGCCGCACAACCTGCGCGAGGTCGCGGCCGGTGCCCAGTGGGCGCTGGAGCACCCGCAGGCCACGCACGAGGAGCTGCTGGACGCGCTCATCGAGCGGATCAAGGGCCCGGACTTCCCGACCGGTGCGCTGGTCGTGGGCCGCAAGGGCATCGAGGAGGCGTACCGGACGGGGCGCGGCTCCATCACGATGCGCGCGGTGGTCGCGGTCGAGGAGATCCAGAACCGCCAGTGCCTGGTGGTGACGGAGCTTCCGTACCAGGTGAATCCGGACAACCTGGCGCAGAAGATCGCGGACCTGGTGAAGGACGGGAAGATCGGCGGTATCGCCGACGTCCGTGACGAGACCTCGTCGCGTACGGGTCAGCGCCTGGTGATCGTGCTCAAGCGCGACGCCGTGGCCAAGGTCGTGCTGAACAACCTGTACAAGCACACCGACCTGCAGACGAACTTCGGCGCGAACATGCTGGCGCTGGTGGACGGTGTGCCGCGCACGCTGTCGATCGACGCGTTCATCCGGCACTGGGTGCAGCACCAGATCGAGGTCGTCGTCCGGCGTACGCGCTTCCGGCTGCGCAAGGCGGAGGAGCGCGCGCACATCCTGCGCGGTCTGCTGAAGGCGCTGGACGCGATCGACGAGGTCATCGCGCTGATCCGGCGCAGCAATACGGTCGAGATCGCGCGCGAGGGCCTGATGGGCCTGCTGGAGATCGACGAGATCCAGGCGAACGCGATCCTGGAGATGCAGCTGCGGCGTCTGGCGGCGCTGGAGCGGCAGAAGATCGTCGCGGAGCACGACGAGCTCCAGGCCAAGATCAACGAGTACAACGCGATCCTGGCCTCGGAGGAGCGCCAGCGTTCGATCGTGAGCGAGGAACTGGCGGCGATCGTCGAGAAGTTCGGCGACGACCGGCGGTCCAAGCTGGTGCCCTTCGACGGTGACATGTCCATCGAGGACCTGATCGCCGAGGAGGACATCGTCGTCACGATCACGCACGGCGGTTACGTCAAGCGGACCAAGACCGAGGACTACCGCTCGCAGAAGCGCGGCGGCAAGGGCGTGCGCGGTACGAAGCTGAAGCAGGACGACCTGGTCGACCACTTCTTCGTGTCCACGACGCACCACTGGCTGCTGTTCTTCACGAACAAGGGCCGGGTCTACCGGTCCAAGGCGTACGAGCTCCCGGACGCCGGCCGTGACGCGCGCGGGCAGCACGTGGCGAACCTGCTGGCCTTCCAGCCGGACGAGAAGATCGCGCAGATCCTCGCGATCCGCGACTACGAGGCGGCGCCCTACCTGATCCTGGCCACCAAGGGCGGCCTGGTGAAGAAGACGGCGCTCAAGGACTACGACTCCCCCCGTTCGGGTGGCGTGATCGCGATCAACCTCCGGGAGACCGAGGACGGCAGCGACGACGAGCTGATCGGCGCGGAGCTGGTGTCGGCCGAGGACGACCTGCTGCTGATCAGCAAGAAGGCGCAGTCGATCCGCTTCACGGCGACCGACGACGCGCTGCGTCCGATGGGGCGTGCGACGTCCGGCGTGAAGGGCATGAGTTTCCGCGAGGGTGACGAACTGCTCTCCATGAGCGTGGTCCGGCCCGGTACGTTCGTCTTCACCGCGACCGACGGCGGCTATGCCAAGCGGACGCCGGTCGACGAGTACCGCGTCCAGGGTCGCGGCGGTCTGGGTATCAAGGCCGCGAAGATCGTGGAGGACCGCGGGTCCCTCGTGGGCGCGCTCGTGGTGGACGAAAGCGACGAAATCCTCGCAATCACCCTCAGCGGTGGTGTGATTCGTACGCGCGTCAACGAAGTCAGGGAGACCGGCCGTGACACGATGGGCGTCCAGCTGATCAACCTGGGCAAGAAAGATGCCGTGGTGGGCATCGCTCGTAACGCCGAAGCGGGCCAGGAGGCCGACGAGGCGGACGAGACCGAGACCGACACTGGGACCGAGGCGGCCGAAGCACAGGCCGCCGAGGCCGCCGAGGGCACGCAGCCTTCGGTCGGGGAGCACGAGGAGTAAGTCGTGAGTGGAGCCACGGGCGCCGGACCGGCCAAGACTGGAGCGAACGGTGCCCGTGGCCCCGCCGCGGACTCCCAGGGGGGAACCGTGACGGACACCCGAGAACCGAAGCCGGCCGCCGGCGCGGGTCCGGCGCAGCCGCCGTACCAGCCGCCGCAGGCGTACACGGCCCCCCAGGGCCCCGGCGCGCCGCGGACCGGCGAGGGTCCCTCGGCGCAGCGCAAGCCGCGCACAGGGGTCCGTACGGCCCCCAGGACGCGCAAGGCGCGCCTGCGGGTGGCCAAGGCCGACCCGTGGTCGGTGATGAAGGTCAGTTTCCTGCTGTCGATCGCGCTGGGCGTCTGCACGATCGTGGCCGCCGCGGTGCTGTGGATGGTCATGGACGCGATGGGCGTCTTCTCGACCGTCGGCGGCACGATCAGCGAGGCGACCGGTTCGAACGAGAGCAACGGCTTCGACCTGCAGTCGTTCCTGTCGCTGCCGCGCGTCCTGATCTTCACGTCGGTGATCGCGGTCATCGACGTGGTGCTGGCGACGGCGCTGGCCACGCTCGGCGCGTTCATCTACAACCTGTCGGCGGGCTTCGTCGGTGGTGTGGAGCTGACGCTCGCCGAGGACGAATGACCTGCGCAGACGCTGCGTGAGAACCGATTTTGGAGCTACCGCGTCTGTGCGCTAATCTTCAGGAGTCAGCGCGCAGCGCGGGAGCGCAGCGAAGGCGGATGGGGCTATAGCTCAGTTGGTTAGAGCGCATCCCTGATAAGGATGAGGCCACAGGTTCAAATCCTGTTAGCCCCACAGTGTCGAAGACCCCCAGGCCCAAGGCCTGGGGGTCTTCGCCGTTGGGCCAGTTGGTGGTCCGCCAGGTCACCGAACGGTATCGGTCCCTGTGTATTGTTGGGCGTCAGGAAGTCCCCTACGTCAACGAAAGACGAGGTCGCGCGGTGAAGAAGCTGCTCCTGGTCGCACTGGCCGCCATCGGCGGGCTCCTCGTGTACCGCCAGATCCAGGCGGACCGCGCCGAGCAGGACCTGTGGACGGAGGCAACCGACTCCGTGCCCTCTGGTTCCGGTGTGTGAGACCGAAGGCTGATCCCATGAAGCCCCGGCTGCCGCTGCGGCCGGGGCTTTGTGCTGTTCTGTGACGAAAACTTCCGTTATGCAAAGATTTGGCTTGCGCTGGCAAACTCGGGGTGGGCGTAGTGGACCGGTTGCGGACGACGACGGTGGCAGCGGCCCTGTGCCTGGCGGTGCCGGCGGCTCTGCCGGGTGAGGCGCACGCCGCCCCGGTACCCCAGCCGCTGCCGTCCTACCGCCCCGCCGACGGCGCGAAAGCCGTCGAGGGCAAGCCCTCCACCGCCGACGCCCCGCAGATCGCCGCCGGGAACGTCTACACGGACCGGATCGCCCCCGGTGAGCGCGTCTACCGGCTCGTGCTCGAGCAGGACCAGTCGAACGTGTACGTCTCCGCGGTGGCGCGACCCGCCGCCGGGGCCAAGGTCTCCTACGGCGACGGCATCGAGGTGGAGATCATGACCACCGCCGGGCGTTCCTGCCCGGGCTCCGCGGGCCGCGCCGGCTTCGGCTACGACCCGGTGCCGATCAGCGCCGTCGGGGTGCGGTGGGGCGCCGAGGACCTCGACTGCGCGCCGGGCGGCGTCTACTACGTCAAGGTCACCCGCACCTCGTCCAAGGGCTCCGACCCCCGCGAGTGGCCGCTCGAACTGCGGGTGCAGCGCGAGCCGGGGCGCGGCCCCGGCGGCCCCACGGCCGCACCCAGCGCCTGGCCCTCGGGGGCAGCGCCGCTGCCCGGCACCGAGGCGGTGGGACGCAGCGGCGGCAGCGGGTTCAACGACGCCCGGGCGCTGGGCGGCGGGGTGTGGCGCGACGAGCTGCGGGCGGGGCAGACCCGCTGGTACCGGGTGCCGCTGGACTGGGGACAGCAACTGCAGCTCGGGGCGGAGCTGTCCGCGGCCACCATGACCAAGCCGTCCGGCTCGGCCTCGGGCGGGCTCGTCGTCTCGCTGTACAGCCCCTTCCGGGGGCTGGTCTCGGAGAAGGACACCTCCTACGACGGCAGGCAGGCCGGGGTCACCCTGGGGAGGACCCCGCCCGTGGCCTACGAGAACCGCTTCTCCAGCGACAGGGACGTGCAGCACGCCTCGATCGCCGGCTGGTACTACGTCGCGGTCACCATGGGCGCGAAGACCGCCGAGTTCACCGCGGACGGGACGACGGTCCCGCTGACCCTGCGCCTGGACGTCACCGGGACTCCGGGCAAGGCGCCCGCGTACAAGGAGGACCCGGCCGCCGGCGGCTTCGGGGTGGGGGCGCCGGACCGGGAGGCCGCAAGGGCGGGGCTGACGGCCCCGGAGGCCGCGGACGCCGCGGACCGCGCCTCGGTGATGCGGGTGGTGGCCGGGGCCGGTTTCGGGACCGGGACGGTGCTGCTGCTGGTGCTGGGCGGCTGGATCCTGCTCGGCCGGCGGGGACGCCGCACTACATCTGAGTGAGGGCCCAGACGCCGGTCGCGAAGCAGAGCAGTGCGGCGGCGAGCAGTGCGGCGACGGCCTTCGGCCGCGGCGGGGCGATACCGGTCCGGCGCGGCGGCGGGGCGGCGGGGGAATGCGGCACCGGTGCGGTCGGCGGCTGGAGGTGGAAGCTCCCCGTCGGGGAGGGGCCGTACGCGGTGGCCTGGGCGGGGAGTTGGGGCGGGGCGACCGCGTATTCGTACGGGGCCCCGGGCGGAGGCCCGAACCCGGAGGCGGCCGTCGGCGCCTGCGCGGGACCGGCCGGGTACGGGGCGGTGGATGCCGCGGGCACCGGGGCCGCGGGCACCGGGGCCGGGAGCGTGGCCCGGCCGCGCGGGTCGGCGGGAGCGGGGTCCGCGCCCGCCGTGGTGGAGCCGGGGCCCGCGCCGGGGGTGGTCGGTGGGGGCGCGGCCGCCGTGGCGGGGCCCGGGGCGGTCAGCGGGGCGGCGGCGCCCGCCAGGCCCGCCGTCGGGGCCTCGGGAGTGACCGCCGCGGTGCTCCGCGGCCCGTCGGGGCCGAAACCGGCCGGGAGCGGACCGAGTTGGTCGAAGACCTCCACCGGCTCCTCGTCCGGGGCGGACGGCGCAAGCAGTTCCACGGCCTCGGCAAGGGCCTTGCGCGCCCCCGTGGCCGTCTTGAACCGGCTGCCGGGGTCCGGCTGCAGCAGCGCGGCGAGGACCTCCCACAGCGGCGCCGGGACGCCTTCGGGGGCGCCCGGGGTCCCGTGGGCGAGGAAACGCTCCACCAGGGCCTGGGAGTCGGGCTTGCGGCCCTGCAACAAGTACAGGCCGACCAGTCCGACGGCGAAGAGGTCCGCGGGGAAGTCGGGCTCCGCACCGAGGAGTTGTTCGGGCGCGAAGTAACCGGGCGTGCCGACGACGTAGTTGGTCTCGGTCAGCCTCGGCTCGCCCTTGCGCATGGAGATGCCGAAGTCGGACAGCCGCAGGTGCGGCCGCCCGGTTCCGGTGGCCTCCATCAGGATGTTGGCCGGTTTGATGTCGCGGTGCACGACACCTTCCGCGTGCACCGCGGCCAGGCCCGACAGGAGCTGGTCGAGCAGGGCGCACACGAAGCGGGGCGGCAGGGGACCGTAGTCCCCGATCACATGGGCGAGGGAGCCGCCACCGACCAGGTCCATGGTGAACAGGACCTTGTCGTCGTCGGCCGCCCAGCTGGCCGGGGCGAGGACGTGCGGGTGATCGATGCGCAGGGCCTGTTCCCGCACGAACCGCAACAGGGTGTGGGCATCGCTCTGCAGCAGGACCTTCGCGGCGACGTACCGGCGGCGGCGGTGGTCCCAGGCCCGCCACACGGCGCCCGCGCCACCGCGTCCGATCGGATCCGTCAGCTCGTACCGGCCGGCGAAGATCTCACCCATCGCTGCGCCCGTCCCCCGTCACCCGTTGTGGCTTGTCCGGCTGCCCGTCCGTCAGTTCTGGTGCGCCTCGTAGTGGGCGACCGCGTCGGCGGTACGGCCCGCTCCGTACACCCGGAGGAACTCTGCCAGCTCCGGATGGCTGGGGGCGAGGGAGTCCGCAGCGTCGATTATGTCGCCGGCGGCGGAGACCGAGCGCAGCAGGGACTGGATTTCGCGGACGACCCGCTTGACGGTGGGAGCGCCAGAACTGGTGGTCGTCTGACCGCTGTTGCTGAGGACGGAACCGCCCTGGGTCTTCTTGATCTCGTCCATCCGGTCGGTGGCCTCCACGGCGCTGACGCTTCCGTCGGCCACCTGGCCGGCGAGATCCTGGAGTGCCTGGACGCGCTGCACGACCGCAGGGTTGCCGATCTTGGCGCGCTGGCCGCTCATCAGCTGGGACAGCATGGGTGCCGACAGTCCGAGCACCGCAGCGAGGCGCGCCTGGTTCAGGCCGAGGTCATCTATGAGCCGGCGGAAGAGCGCTCCGAGCGGCTCTCCGTACCAACTGCGCTGAAGCTCTCTGGCTCTGGCCGTGGCCTCTTGCTGAACAGCGTCCACTCTTACTACTCCCCTTCGCTGGTGCGAACCTCGCGAGCATCTTACGGAGAGTGGTCGCGGGGCGGGAGTCCCTATCATTTTGCGAGATGAGGGGGTACACCCGGTACTCTGTTCTGCGGAACGACCCCGTTTTTTCGGGGGACAGGTGCGTCCAGTTCCGAGGGGCCTTAGCTCAGTTGGTAGAGCGCTGCCTTTGCAAGGCAGATGTCAGGAGTTCGAATCTCCTAGGCTCCACCGCCAGAGACCTCCCCGACCTGCGGAAACGCGGTCGGGGAGGTCTTTTTCGCGTGGCCGGGCCTTGGTCACCGGGCCGGGAGGAGCTCGATCCAGTAGCGGCGCTTGGGGCCGATCAGGGTCTCGCGGAGGTCCTCCAGGACCCCGCCGTTCGCCTCGATCGTGCGTACGGAGGCGGTGTTGTCCGGGTCGCAGGTCAGCAGGACCCGGTCCAGTCCCAGCAGCCGTGCCTCGTACAGGACCTCGCCCAGCGCCCAGCGGGCCAGTCCCCGCCCGCGTGCGGAGGGGCGGACGCTGTAACCGATGTGGCCGCCCGCGTCGAGCAGGAAGGCGTTGAGGTAGTGCCGCAGGTCGATGGCGCCCAGGTAGGTGTCGCCTTCGGCGATCCACCAGTACGTCGCGTGGACGCGGCCCGGTTCGAGGGGCGCCGTGCGGTCGGACTGGAGGCGCAGCTTCCCCACCCAGGCCGCGAACCCCTCGGCGCTGTCCACGTCGTCGTCGGAGCCGAGTCCGGCCCCGTCCATGTGGGCGTCTGGACCCCACTCCTTCTGTGCGGCGAGCCAGGAGGAGTGCAGCCGGGGAGTGGGGGTGACGAGTTCGGGCATGCTCCGGACCATAACTCCGGCCGGTGTTTCACGTGAAACACGGGCCGGTTTCACGTGAAACATCGGTTTCACGTGAAACGTCCACCCGGCCCCCTCGTCGTCTCCGGCTAACGCCGGGGGGTGCTGCCCGCCCTGAGCAGGGTCGAAGCCAGGACGATCCCGGCCAGGAGCAGTGCGGCGCCGATGCCGAACGCCAGGTGGTAGCCGCCGGTGAGCGCCTCGGCCGGTGAACTGCCGCTCCCCGCCAGGGACTCGGTGCGGGAGGCGGCCAGTGTGGACAGGACGGCCACGCCCAGCGCCATCCCGATCTGCTGGGTGGTGTTGAACAGCCCCGAGGCGAGTCCGGCGTCACCCTCGTCGGCGCCGGACATGCCCAGGGTGGTGAGGGCCGGCAGCGCCAGGCCGATGCCGGAGGCCAGCAGCATCACCGGCAGCAGGTCGGTGACGTAGTCGGCGTGCACCGGCAGGCGAGTCAGCAGTCCCAGGGCGACGACGAGCAGGCCGAGGCCGGCCAGCAGCACGTTGCGCTCGCCGAAGCGGGCGTTCAGCCGGGCGGAGACGCCGAGGGAGACCGCGCCGATCACCAGGGCGGCGGGCAGCATCGCCAGTCCGGTGGCGGCGGCCCCGTAGCCCCGCACCTTCTGGAGGTAGAGGGCGATCAGGATCTGGAAGGAGAACAGGGCGGCCACCAGCAGCATCTGCACCAGGTTCGCGCCGGTCACGGCGGGGGAGCGGAAGATCCGCAGCGGCACCAGCGGGGTGCGGGCCTTCGCCTGGCGCAGGATGAAGCCTGCCAGCAGGACCAGGGAGAGGGCCCCCAGGCCGACGGTGTGAGCGGAGGCCCAGCCGTACTGCTCCACCTTCACCACGGTGTAGATGCCGAGCATCAGTCCGCCGGTGATCAGGAGCGCGCCCAGTACGTCGGCACCCGCGCCCAGCCCCGGGCCCCGGCCCGCGGGCAGGGCCGGCAGCGCCAGCAGCAGGGCGGTCAGCCCTATGGGCAGGTTGATGAAGAAGATCCAGTGCCAGTCGAGGGCCTCGGTCAGCACTCCGCCGAGCACCTGGCCCAGCGAGGCGCCGGCTGCGCCGGTGAATGAGAACACCGCGATCGCCCTGGACCGCTCCCGGGGTGCGGTGAACAGGGTGATCAGGATGCCGAGGCCGACGGCGGAGGCCATCGCACTGCCGACCCCCTGGAGGAAGCGGGCGGCGATGAGCACGGCGGAGGAGGTGGCGAAACCGGCGAGCACCGAGGCGCCGGTGAAGACGGCGGTCCCGGCGAGGAACATCCGCTTGCGGCCGATCAGGTCGCCGAGGCGTCCGGCGAGCAGCAGCAGGCTTCCGAAGGCGATCAGGTAGGCGTTCACGACCCAGCTGAGGCCCGCTGGGGAGAAGCCCAGGTCGTTCTGGATGGCGGGCATGGCCACGGTGACGATGCTGCCGTCGAGGACCGTCATCAGCATGGCCGTCGAGAGCACGGCGAGGGCGGTCCAGCGGGAGCGCAGCCGGTGCGGTCCGGCCGTGGGCGTGGTGGGCGTGGTGGGCGTGGCGGAAGGAGCGGAGGTGAGCGCGGCAGGCATCGGACTCTCCAGTCGTCGGGCGCAGGGGCCGCGGTGCGGGCGCGGCAGCTGGTGAGACCGTACCAGATAGTTTTGTTGCAGACTATTTTCTTCGGATCGAATCGTTACAGTGGATCCATGACTGCCATGGCACCCACCCGGACCGAGCCCGACCTCTCCTTCCTCCTGGACCACACCAGCCACGTCCTGCGCACCCGCATGGCGGCCGCCCTCGGGGAGATCGGTCTCACCGCGCGCATGCACTGCGTCCTCGTCCACGCCCTGGAGGAGGAGCGCACCCAGATCCAGCTCGCCGAGATCGGCGACATGGACAAGACGACGATGGTCGTCACCGTGGACGCCCTGGAGAAGGCCGGACTCGCCGAGCGCCGTCCCTCCACCAAGGACCGCCGGGCCCGCATCATCGCCGTCACCGACCGGGGCGCGACCGTCGCCGCTGAGAGTCAGCGCATCGTCGACCAGGTCCACGCGGACGCCCTCGCAGGCCTCACCGAATCCGACCGCACCGCCCTCCTGCGCGTCCTCGGTCTGCTCGTCGAGGGCGATCTCGCCACCCCCTCCGAGAGCTCCCGGCCGGCCCGCCGCGCCCGCCAGTGACGGGCTCCCCCGAACGGCCCAGTCACACGGCCGCCCACCGCCCCGTGGCGGACAGTGGGGGGAGGCACCGAGCCAAGGGGGGAAACACCCACGCCGGAGGCGTATCAGACATGGGACTCTTCGACTTCCTGAAGTCCGACAAGAAGAAGCACGACGAGGCCGCCGAGAAGGCGAAGGAGCAGGGCGAGCAGCGGATGGGGAGCCAGGCGGCCGACGCGGCCGCGGCCACCCGGGCCGCCGCCGAGCGCATGGCCGCCGCCGCACCCCCCAAGCCCGCTCCTCCCAAGCCCGCGCCCCCCAGGCCCGCGACCCCGACCCCGGGGTCGGCCGCGCACAAGGCCGTGCCCGTCGCGCCCGAGCCCACCCCCCTGCCGCCGAAGCCCATGGCCGCCGGGACGGTACCGGGCGCCCCGCACACCCCGACCCCGGCGTCCGCCGCGCACAAGGCCGTCCCCGCGGCGCCGGCGCCCAAGCCGGTGCCCGCGGCCAAGAAGCGCACCTACACCGTCAAGGCCGGTGACTCCCTCCCCGCGATCGCCCGCCGCGAACTGGGCAACGAGGCCCGCTGGCGCGAGCTCTACGCCATGAACAGGGGCGTCATCGGCGCCAACCCCGACCTCATCCGTCCGGGCCAGGTCCTCACCCTCCCCGGCTGACGGCCGCGGCGCGCACGGGCGAGGGCCCGGATCCCACCGGATCCGGGCCCTCGCCCATGCGCTGTCCGCTCGTCAGGGCTGCTTGTCGTCGGAGGAGGACCCCGCCTCGCGCTCCTTCTCAGCCAGCTCGTCGTCGAAGCTCGCCGGCTCCGCGTCGCTCGCCGACAGCTCCGTCGCCGCCGGCGGTTCGACGAGCCAGTCCGGGTTCGCCTGCTGGTCCCACCACTTCCACGCCGCGTAGGCCCCGATCGCGACCACACCGGCGATCACGAAGCCCTTGACCCACTTGCCCGCACGCGCCCGCCGCTCATGGCGCCGTACCAGCTGCTGCACCTCCTTGGCCGACACCTGGCCGCGCAGAGCCGCCAGGGCCGCCACGGATCGCGAAGCCGCCTCCTCGGCCACCGGGGTGGCCGCGGCGATCGCGCTCTCGATGCGCGGCTGCGTGTAATCGGCGGCCTGGCGCGCCGCCTGCCGCGTATGCTCCACCGCCTTCGTCGCCGCCCGGTCCACGTTCGGCGGGACGTGCGTGCGCGCGGCCCGGAGCCGGGGCTGCACATGGCACTCGTACGTCGACCGCGCCTGCCGCGCGGCCCCGTGAGCGGCGTGCGACATCTTCGGCGCCAGGAGCTCGTTCGCGTCGTGCGCGTACTGCACCGCCGCGTCCCTGGCGGATCCGGCATACGGGGCCACTGCTTCCGCCGCGTACTTCACGGCTTCCCTGGCATGCTCGGCGGCCAGGTGCATGTCCTTGCGGGTCACTGGAACCTCCTCCTCGGCGGTGGACACAGCTCACCTTTCCACCCTTTACCGGATCATGCCTGGCATAGGGCCTCCCGGCATGCGCGACAGGGCATACGGGTGGAGTATTTCTGTGCCGTACAGCCCTCCGTGCGACCATCTGGACCCGACAGTGATGACTATGGAAGGCAGATCCGTGGCCGAGAAGCTCTACGCCACCCTGAAGACAAGCCAAGGCGACATCGAGATCGAGCTGCTGCCGAATTTCGCCCCGAAGACCGTCCGCAACTTCGTGGAACTGGCCACCGGTGAGCGGGAGTGGACCCGTCCCACGGACGGCCAGAAGACCACGGACCCGCTCTACGACGGCACCGTCTTCCACCGCGTCATCAGCGGCTTCATGATCCAGGGCGGCGACCCGCTCGGGAACGGCACCGGAGGCCCCGGCTACCAGTTCGCCGACGAGTTCCACCCCGACCTGGCCTTCACCAAGCCCTACCTGCTCGCCATGGCCAACGCCGGCCCGGGCACCAACGGCTCGCAGTTCTTCATCACCGTCGCGCCCACGGCCTGGCTCACCCGCAAGCACACGATCTTCGGCGAGGTCACGGACCCGGCGAGCCGGCAGGTCGTGCACGCCATCGCGTCCAGCGCCACGAACCCGCGGACCGAGCGGCCGGTGGAGGACGTGGTCATCAAGTCCGTCGTCATCGAGAAGCGCTGACCCACGACCCGGGGGACCCGATGGACACCGACCGTCTGCCGCGCTGCTACCGCCACCCGGACCGCGACACGGGGATCAGCTGCACCCGCTGCGAGAGGCCCATCTGCCCCGAGTGCATGATCAGCGCCTCGGTCGGCTTCCAGTGCCCGGAATGCGTCCGTGAGGGCTCCGGCACCGGTCACCGCCCCACCGCGAACGCACCGCGCAACCTCGCGGGCGGGGTGGTCGCCGCAGATCCCCAGCTGGTCACCAAGATCCTGATCGGGATCAACGTGGCGGTGTTCTTCGTGGGGCTGATCGCCCCGGCCGTCGTCATCCAGCTGGAGCTGCTCGGCCGGTACCGCGAGTTCCCCGGCGCCCCCGTCGAGGGGATCTCCACCGGCCAGTACCACCGCCTGCTGACCTCGGTGTTCCTGCACGTCGAGTGGTGGCACCTGGTCGGGAACATGATCGGGCTGTGGTTCATCGGCGGGCCGCTCGAGGCGGCGCTGGGCCGGGCCCGCTACCTCGCCGTCTACCTGCTCTCGGGCCTGGGCGGCAGCGCCCTCGTCTACCTGCTGACCCCGCAGAACACCCCGACCCTCGGCGCTTCCGGCGCCATCTTCGGCCTGCTCGGCGCGACCGTGGTGCTGGCGCGCCGGCTGCGCTACGAGATGCGGCCGGTGATCGTGATGGTCGTGCTGATGCTGGTGCTGACCTTCGTGCCGTTCGGCGGGGCCCTGTCCATTTCCTGGCAGGCCCACGTGGGCGGCCTGATCACAGGAGCGGTGCTCGGGCTGGCCATGCTCCGGCCGGCCACCGGCAGGAATCGCGCACTGGTCCAATGGGGTACCTGCGCGGTGGTGTTCCTGCTGGCCGCGGCGGTGATTCTGCTCCGGACGGCAGAACTCACCTGATCACACCGGCGTCAACCCTCCACAGAGTTATCCACAGATCTTCTGTCTTTTCCTCAGGTGTGGATGACGCTGTGGATAACTCATGGGGAGAGCTTCCGCCGGAGAGCGATCGGTGCTACTTCCACTGCGTGGAGACGCCGAATCCCGCTGCGATAAATCCGAATCCGACTACAATGTTCCAATTGCCCAGCGATTCGACCGGCAGCCGGGTCTCGGTCACGTAGAAGACCACGATCCACGCGAGTCCGATGAGGAAGAGCGCCAGCATGACCGGAGCGACCCAGCTGCGGTTCGTCAGCCTGATGCTCTGCGGCTGCCGGGTCGGCGGCGGGGTGTAGTCGTCCTTCTTGCGGATACGTGACTTCGGCACGAGGGGCTCTCCTGTCGATGGGCTGGGGACCTTGCCTGCCCCGGGCGTCCGTTAGCGTAGTGGACCTGTGGCGTTGAAGGAGAAGGGTACGTTGAGCAATTCCGACGACTCCTCCGCGGGTCCCCGGCGCAAGGCCGGAGCGGTCCGGCTGCTGACGGCCGCCGTCTTCGCCCTGGCCGGCCTGCTCTTCGTCACCAGTTTCAACACCTCCAAGGGTACGAACATCCGGACCGACGCCTCGATGCTGAAGCTGTCGGACCTGATCCACGAGCGCAGCCAGGACAACGCCGAACTGGAGCAGAGCCTCGAACCGGTCCGCAGCCGGGTGGACGCCCTCGCCGACCGTGACGACGGCAGCACCAAGGCGGAGGACGCCAAGCTCACCGCCCTGCGCGCGGCCTCCGGCACCGAGGAGTTGTCCGGCAAGGGCCTGACGGTCACCCTCAACGACGCCCCGCCGAACGCCACCGCCCGCATCCCCAACGTGCCCGAGCCGCAGCCGAACGACCTGGTGATCCACCAGCAGGACCTGCAGGCCGTGGTGAACGCCCTGTGGCAGGGCGGCGCCGAGGGCATCCAGGTCATGGACCAGCGGCTGATCTCCACCAGCGCGGTGCGCTGCGTGGGCAACACCCTGATCCTCCAGGGCCGCGTCTACTCCCCTCCCTACAAGGTGTCGGCGGTCGGCGACCCGGGCGCGTTGCGCAAGGCCCTGGCGGCCTCGCCGGCCCTGCAGAACTACCAGCTGTACGTGAACGCGTACGGGCTCGGCTGGAAAGTGGACGAGCACAAGGCGCTGACACTTCCCGGTTACTCCGGCACAGTGGACCTCCACTATGCGAAGCCGGTCGGCCCTTCCTCCGAGACGAGTCAGCCCTGACGTCGTACTGCGCCTGGCGGTGCGGACGTTCAGCGAGGTGTGCCTGACCGCGGGCACCCTGATCGTGCTGTTCGTGGCGTACGTGCTGTTCTGGACCGGGGTCAAGGCCGACCGGGCCATGGACGGCGAGATGTCCGCCCTGCGCGACCGCTGGGCGGCGGCCCCGGTGGCCCCGGCGGCCGCCCCCGCGCCTTCTCCGTCCCGTTCTCCGTCTCCGTCTCCGCCGGCATCCCCGCAGCCGACGGCGCCGTCCGCGGCTCCCGAGCCGGCGGGCTACCCGGCGGGCAGGGCCTTCGCCGAGATGTACATTCCCCGCTTCGGACGCGACTGGAACAAGCCCGTCCTGGAGGGCACCGACCCGGACGTGCTCAAGAAGGGCCTCGGCCACTACTCCGGCACCGCCCGCCTCGGCGCCACCGGGAACTTCTCCGTGGCCGGACACCGCCGTACCTACGGCGACCCCTTCAAGGATTTCCCCGAGCTGCGCCCGGGCGACGAGGTGATCCTCAAGGACGCCGCCGCCTGGTACACGTACACCGTGCGCGGCGGCCCCCTGCGCACCGTGCCGACCGACATCGCCGTGGTCGACCCGGTCCCGGCGAAATCACCGTTCACCGCACCCGGCCGCTACCTGACCCTCACCACCTGCGACCCGGAATGGGGCCACAGCCACCGGCTCGTCGTCTGGGCGGAGCTGACCGGCTCGCGCCCCGCCGGGCAGGGGAAGCCGGAGGGTTTGACCGGCTGACCCACCCCGCCGGGCCGCTGCCTTTAGTCTGTTGGCGTACCGCCCTTCGCGGTGCGTGGACATATGTGGACGAAAAGGAAACAGGCGGCATGTACGGCTGGATCTGGCGCCATCTGCCGGGAAACGCGTGGGTACGCGCGCTGATCTCGCTCGTGCTGGTCCTCGCGGTGGTCTTCGTGCTCTTCCAGTACGTCTTCCCCTGGGCCGAGCCGCTCCTTCCGTTCAACGACGTGACGGTGGACGAGGGATCGGGAGTCACTCCTTGAGCGCGCGCATTCTGGTCGTGGACAACTACGACAGCTTTGTCTTCAACCTGGTCCAGTACCTCTATCAGCTCGGGGCCGAATGCGAGGTGCTGCGCAACGACGAGGTCGAGCTCTCGCACGCGCAGGACGGATTCGACGGGGTGCTGCTCTCGCCGGGTCCCGGTACGCCGGAGGAAGCGGGCGTCTGCGTCGACATGGTCCGCCACTGTGCGGACACCGGCGTCCCCGTCTTCGGCGTGTGCCTCGGCATGCAGTCGATGGCGGTCGCGTACGGCGGTGTCGTGGGCCGGGCGCCGGAGCTGCTGCACGGCAAGACCTCCCCGGTGCTCCACGAGGGCCTGGGCGTCTTCGCCGGGCTGCCGTCGCCCTTCACCGCGACCCGCTACCACTCGCTGGCCGCCGAGCCGCCGACCCTGCCGGACTCGCTGGAGGTCACGGCGCGGACGGAGGACGGCATCATCATGGGCCTGCGCCACCGCGAGCACGACGTCGAGGGCGTGCAGTTCCACCCCGAGTCGGTGCTGACGGAGTGGGGCCACCGGATGCTGGCGAACTGGCTGGTGCGCTGCGGTGACGCGGGCGCCGTGGAGCGCTCGGTGGGGCTCGCCCCGGTGGTGGGCAAGGCCGTCGCGTGACCGCCGTCGCGCCGTCCGCGCCCACCGAGGGCCGGGCCGCGCGACGCAGGGCGGCGCAGGAGGCCGCCAAGCGCTCCGCCAGGCAGAGCAGGAGGCGGGGCGGGCGGCGGCGCAGGCGGCCGGCGTCGGGCGGCCCGTTGATCGTCCTGAGCCGGCTGGGCGGGGAGCTGTTCATCACGCTCGGGCTGGTGATGCTGCTGTTCGTCGCCTACCAGCTCTGGTACACGAACCTCCTGGCGCAGCGGACGGCGGACGGCGCCGCGGGCTCGCTCCAGCAGACCTGGCAGCAGGGCCCGGGCGCGGGCGGCGGAGGTGCGTCCGCGGGGGCCGCCGCGCCGCCCGTGACGGCCTTCGAGCCGGGCCAGGGCTTCGCGATCCTGTACATCCCGAAGCTGGACCTGAAGGTGCCGGTCGCGGAGGGCGTCAGCAAGCCGAAGGTCCTCGACAAGGGGATGGTCGGGCACTACGGCGAGGGCGCGCTGAAGACCGCGATGCCGGCGGAGAGGACGGGCAACTTCGCGGTGGCGGGCCACCGCAACACCCACGGCGAGCCGTTCCGCTACATCAACAGGCTGGTGCCTGGGGACCCCGTGGTGGTCGAGACCCGGGACGCGTACTACACGTACGAGATGACCTCGTCGCTGGCGCAGACCCCGCCGACGAACGTGTCGGTGATCAGACCGGTGCCGGAGGGCTCGGGGTTCACCGGGCCGGGGCGCTACATCACGCTGACGACCTGCACGCCCGAGTTCACCAGCACCTACCGGATGGTCGTATGGGGCAGGATGACGGATGAACGTCCCCGCAGCCAGGGCCCGCCGCCCGCGCTGACCAGCCCGTAGCCACCCTCTTCGCCGTCTTCGCCGCCCTAAGGACGAACCAGCAGTGTCCTCACGTGCCCCCCGCCGCAGCCTGCTCGCCGGCTTCCTGAGCTTCCTGGGCGAGGTCCTGATCACCCTGGGCCTGGTGCTTGGCCTGTTCGTGGCGTACTCGCTGTGGTGGACGAACGTCCTCGCGGACCGGCAGGCGTCGGAGCGGGGCGACCGGATCCGCGAACAGTGGCAGGCCCCGCCGGCGGGCGCTCCCGCCGCGCCGGGCGCGCTGGACGTCCAGGGCGGGGTGGGCTTCCTTCACGTCCCGGCGATGAAGAACGGCGAGGTGCTGGTCAAGAAGGGCACCGACCCGGACATCCTGAACGACGGTGTCGCGGGCTACTACACGCAGCCGGTGAAGTCGGCGCTGCCGTGGGAGACGAAGGGCAACTTCACGCTCGCCGCGCACCGGGACGGGCACGGGGCGAAGTTCCACAACATCGACAGGGTGAAGACCGGCGACGCGATCGTCTTCGAGACGCGGGACACCTGGTACGTCTACAAGGTCTTCGCGGAGCTGCGGCAGACGTCGAAGTACAACACGGACGTGATCAACCCGGTCCCGAAGGAGTCGGGGAAGACGGCCCCGGGGCGCTACATCACGCTGACGACGTGCACGCCGGTGTACACGTCGAAGTACCGGTACGTGGTGTGGGGCGAGCTGGTGCGCACGGAGAAGGTCGACGGGAAGCGGACGCGGCCGGCGGAGTTGCGGTGACTGACCTCCTTCGAGGAGGTAAGTCACCGCGGCTGTGGACAAGTCGGGATGACCGAGTTGCTTCAAGCAACTCGGTCATCAGCGCAGGACCTGGAGCTGGACCCCGGCGCTCCAAGCCTCCAGAAGGCCCCTGTGGACGGCTGTCACGCCTCCCTGGGCGGCGAGGGCCAGGGACTCCCGGGTGAAGGCGCACGTGGCCACGTAGAGGGCCACGTCGGCTTCGTGGATGACCTTGGAAGCGCCCAGGAACTTCTGCATCTCTCCGCTGAGCACGTGCCGGAACGGCGCGAAGTGCTTGCACTGCACGGCGACCGTGCGGCCGTCGGCGGTGCGGGCGGAGATGTCGACCCCGCGGTCGCCGCCGTGCCCGCCGTGCAGCTCGACGTCGGTGCAGCCGTCGCGCCGGAGCAGCTGGGCGACGTGCTCCTCGAACTCCCGCCAGTTCATGGCGTCGATGGTCCCGATGATCCCGGTGAGCGCCCTGACGTCCTGGCCGCGCTGGAGGCGGCTGAGCTGGATGTCGTGCTCGATGAGCTTGATCTGGATCTGCTGGACGTCGTTGCGGAGGCTGAGCAGTTCCCTGTGGTGTTCGCCGGAGGTCTCGACGAGCGCGCTGAGCATGGGGACGACGGTCCTGCCGAGCAGCTTGGTGAAGCCGGCCTCGCTGAGGCGGGTGATCCGTTCGTCGAGCGACTCGACGTCGTTGGGTGCGGGCTGCTGCCGGGACGACTCCTCGCGATCCAGCAGGTACGTGCGCACGCTCCGGGCGACCTCGCTGTCGCGCAGCAGCATGGCCACGTTGAGGATGGTCCGGCGGGTGTAGACGGCCAAGTGAACTCGTCCACCTCGACCCTGTGGATAACTTTCCTTTGAAAGAGACAGGTTGTCTCTTTCAAAACTTTCCAGCTCAGGGCCCTTGAGGGTGCGCATACCGTTGCCGGTGAGCTCCTCGCGATGGCGCTGGCGCAGTCGGTTGACGACCTCTTCCGCCACTTCGAAGTACGCCGCAACCATGGCCGTCGTCACGTGTAGTCCGTCCGGCAGCAGTGACAGGGTTTTCACCTTGTCCAGTACTTCCGTCCGGCCCAGCACGCTCGTGCGCATGGTCCTTGATTCCAACAGCACCGATTCGTCGATCACGGTCCAGCCCTCCCTGGCGGAGCCTGATGCTCCGCCCCAAACGGGTCAACGACTTCCGACATATGAAGACACGATCGGTTTTCGTTGATATGTGGAGAGCGGGGGGCGCGGCACGCAAAAGCCCGGCCCCCACTGGGGCCGGGCTCTGTCGTGCGTGTAGGGCGGATGCCTAGCGGCGGTTGCCCAGGCCTCCGAAGAAGCCGCCGTCCTGCTGGCCCGCCATCGTGAAGACGTCGACGTTCGAGCCCGTGTTGACCGGCTGGCCGGGGCCCGGGTTGGTGTTGACGACGATCGCGTTGTCGTCCGTCGGGCCGGTGATGTTGCCCAGCTTCAGGCCGGCCCGCTTCAGCTCGTCCTTGTACTGGCCCAGGGTCCGGTTGGCCGGCACGGGGACCGTGGTCGCCTGGCTGGCCTTGGCGATGGTCACGTTGACCGTCTTGCCGACCTCCAGCTGCTCACCCGCCGCGTACTGCTGCTGGATGATCGTCTTCGGTGCGGCCCCGGGGGACTCGGTCTCCGTCGTGCTGCCGAGCTTCAGGTTGGCGGCGGTGAGGAGGGCGACCGCCTGCTCCTTGGTCTTGCCCATGAGGTCCGGGACGGTGGCCTTGGAGACTTCCTTGGCGACGGTCAGCGTGACGACGGAGTTCTTCTCCGCCTCGCCCCCCGCCTTCGGGTTCTGCTCCAGGACCGTGCCGACGGCGCGGCTGGACTCCTGGGACTTGCGCTCGACCTGGAAGCCCGCGTCCTTCAGCTTCGCCTCGGCCTGGTCCACCAGCAGGTCGGTCACGCTGGGGATCGCCACCTTGGGCGCGCCCGTGGAGACCGTCACCGTGACGGTGGAGTCCTTGTCGACCTTGGTGTCGGGGGCCTTGTCCTGCTTGCAGACGTTGCCCTTGGGCTGGTCCGCGCAGGGTTCGTCGGCTCCCTTGACCACCTTGATGCCGACGTTCTCGCCGCTCTTCTGCGCCTGTTCCAGGGTCTGCCCGATGAGCTTGGGCACGGTCGGCCGGTTGTCGGCGCCGTCGCCGAGGAGGGCGCGGCCGATGAGGATCGCGCCGATGAGGACGAGGAGGCCGGCCGCGACCAGGAGGATCGTGGAGGCCTTGCTCTTCTTCTGGCTCTGGCGGCGGTGGGGGCCCTGGTCGTAGCCGCCGTGGCCCTGCTCCGGGTAGCCGTAGCCGCCGTCGTTCGCGTTCATCGGCGGGAGCATGGAGGTCTGGCCGGCGTCGGTGGTGCGCAGGGCGGTGGTGGGCTGGTCGTAGCCCTGCTGGCCGTAGCCGTGGCCCTGGTCGTGCGGGTAGCCGTAGCCGGCGGCGCCCATGGCGGCGGTGGCCGCGACGGGCTGGCCGTCGAGGCAGGCCTCGATGTCGGCGCGCATCTCGTCGGCGGACTGGTAGCGGTAGTCGGGGTCCTTGACCAGTGCCTTGAGGACGATGGCGTCCATCTCGGGCGTGATCTCGGGGTCGAAGTTCGACGGGGGCTGCGGTTCTTCCCGTACGTGCTGGTAGGCGACGGCCACGGGGGAGTCGCCGACGAACGGCGGCCGTACGCACAGGAGCTCGTAGAGCAGGCAGCCGGCGGAGTAGAGGTCGGAGCGCGCGTCGACCTGTTCGCCCTTGGCCTGCTCGGGGGAGAGGTACTGGGCGGTGCCGATAACGGCCGCGGTCTGCGTCATGGTCATGCCGGAGTCGCCCATGGCGCGGGCGATGCCGAAGTCCATGACCTTGACCTGGCCGGTGCGGGTCAGCATGACGTTGGCGGGCTTGATGTCGCGGTGCACGATGCCGGCGCGGTGCGAGTACTCGAGGGCCTGGAGGATGCCGATGCACATTTCCAGGGTGCGCTCGGGCAGCAGTTTGCGGCCGGAGTGCAGGAGCTCGCGCAGGGTGGAGCCGTCGACGTACTCCATCACGATGTACGGGATGGAGATGTTGTCGACGTAGTCTTCGCCGGTGTCGTAGACGGCGACGATCGCCGGGTGGTTCAGCGACGCGGCCGACTGGGCCTCGCGGCGGAACCGGGCCTGGAAGGACGGGTCGCGTGCGAGGTCGGCGCGCAGGGTCTTGACGGCGACGGTACGACCGAGCCGGGTGTCGTGGGCGAGGTAGACCTCGGCCATGCCACCGCGGCCGAGCACGTGGCTCAGCTCGTACCGGCCGCCGAGGCGACGCGGCTCTTCCATAACGTGCAGCCCTCTCCGTCAGTCCCGACCGCACCTGTGTGTGGTCCGGCGGTGTGCTGTTCGCGCAAAGGCTACCGGCCGATCGTCTGTGATCGGTTCGCGGCCACAGGCTGATACTGGACCGGTACCGTACGCTCGGATCCGGGCGGAAATTATGATCCGGATCACATCCGTGGTGCCTCTTGCGACTCTTGTGTGGTACCCGGCCCCGCCCGTCACCCCTTGCCGCTGCCCAGCACGGCTTCCATGACGACCTTCGCCACCGGGGCGGCGAGGCCGGCGCCGGAGATGTCCTCGCGGTCCGCGCTGCTGTCCTCGATGACGACGGCGACGGCGACCGGCGAGGTGTGGTCGGGGTTCTCGGCGTACGAGATGAACCAGGCGTACGGGCGCTTCTTGTTGCCCTCGCCGTGCTGGGCGGTACCGGTCTTGCCGCCGACGACCGTGTTCTTGATCTTGGCGGTGGTGCCGGTGCCGTTCTCGACGACGTTGACCATCATCTGCTGGAGCTTCTGGGCGTTCTCCGCGGAGATGGGCCGGCTCATCTCCTGCGGCTCGTGCTTCTCGATGATGTCGAGGTTGGGCGCGGTGAGCTGGTCGACCATGTAGGGCTTCATCAGCTTGCCGTCGTTGGCGACGGCGGCGGCGACCATGGCCATCTGCAGGGGGGTGGCCGCGGTGTTGAACTGGCCGATGGAGCTCAGGGCGTTCCCGTCCTTGCCCATGGTCTTGTCGTAGACGCTCCCGAAGGCGCGGACCGGGATGTCGATCTTGCTGTTGTTGAAGCCGAACTTCTCGGCGGTCTTCACCATGTTGTCCCGCCCCACCTTGTCGCCCATGTTGGCGAAGACGGAGTTGCAGGAGACGCGCAGGGCCTCGTTGATGCTGGCCTTCTCGCATCCGTTGGCGTGGTTGACCATCGGGGTCTTGGTCCCGGGCAGGATGTACGGCTCGGGGGTGTCCGTCGGGGCGTTGATGTCCGAGACGACGCCGTTCTCCAGGGCGGCGGCGGCGGTGACGACCTTGAAGGTGGAGCCCGGCGGGTAGGTCTCGCGCAGGGCGCGGTTGACGAGGTTCTTGTCCTCGCTGTCCTTCAGTTCGTTCCAGGCCTGTCCGTCGGCCTTGGAGTTGCCGGCGAAGCGGGAGGGGTCGTACGAGGGGGTGGAGACGAGGGCGAGGATGGCGCCGGTGCGCGGGTCGATGGCGGCGACGGCGCCCTTCTTGTTGCCGAGCTTGTCGTAGGCGGCCTTCTGGGCGGCGGGGTTGAGCGTGGTGACGACGTTGCCGCCGGCCTTCTTCTCGCCGGTGAACATGCCGATGGTGCGGTCGAAGAAGAGCCGGTCGTCGTTGCCGGTGAGGATGCCGTCCTCGAGGGATTCCAGCTGGGTGGAGCCGAACGCCTGGGAGGCGTAGCCGGTGACGGGTGCCCACAGGGGGCCGTCGAGGTAGGTCCGCTTGAACTTGTAGTCGCTGCCGTCGGTGACCGCGGAGCCGGTGATGGGCTGGCCGCCCACGATGATGTTGCCGCGTTCGGTGGCGTACTGGGCGATCTGGACCCGGCGGTTCTCCTTGCGCGTGCTGAGCTCCTCGGCCTGGACGTACTGGAGCCAGTTGGTCCGGATCAGCAGGGCGAGGATGAGCAGCCCGCAGAACAGCGAGATGCGGCGCAGGGGCTTGTTCATGACGGGCGGACCACCTGGGTCATCTCGGAGTCGGGGGACGGGGCGGGGGCCGGGGCGGGGCGGCGTGCGGTGTCGCTGATCCGGATGAGGATGCCGATGAGGGCCCAGTTCGCGAGGACGGAGGAGCCGCCGGAGGCGAGGAAGGGCATGGTCATGCCGGTGAGGGGGATGAGGCCCATGACGCCGCCGGCGACCACGAAGATCTGGAGGGCGAAGGCGCCGGAGAGGCCGATGGCGAAGAGCTTGCCGAAGGGGTCGCGGGCTGCGAGGGCGGTGCGGACGCCGCGTTCGATGATGAGCCCGTAGAGCAGGAGGAAGGCCATCACGCCGGTCAGGCCGAGTTCCTCGCCGACGGTGGAGAAGATGAAGTCGGAGTTGGCGGCGAAGCCGATGAGGTCGGAGTTGCCCTGGCCCCAGCCGGTGCCGAGGACTCCGCCGGAGCCGAAGCTCATGATCGACTGGCCGACCTGCTCGCAGGCGCCGGAGGTGCCGTAGCAGGCGAAGGGGTCGAGCCAGGCGGTGACGCGGGCCTTGACGTGGCTGGCGGTGGCTCCGACGACGGCGGCGCCGCCGACGCTCATGAGCAGGCCGATGACGATCCAGCTGGTGCGCTCGGTGGCCACGTACAGCATGATCACGAACATGCCGAAGAAGAGCAGCGAGGTGCCGAGGTCGTTCTCGAAGACGAGGACGAGCAGGCTCATCGCCCAGATCATCAGGATGGGGCCGAGGTCGCGGCCGCGCGGCAGGTAGAGGCCCATGAAGCGGCGGCTGGCCAGGGCCAGGGCGTCACGCTTGACCATGAGGTAGCCGGCGAAGAAGACGGCGATGACGATCTTGGCGAACTCACCGGGCTGGATGGAGAAGCCGCCGACGCTGATCCAGATCTTGGCACCGAAGACGTCGGCGCCCAGACCCGGGATGACGGGCAGGATCAGCAGGACCAGCGCGACCACCATGGAGATGTACGTGAAGCGCTGGAGCACGCGGTGGTCCTTGAGGACCAGCAGGACGCCGGCGAACAGGGCGATCGCGAGCGCCGTGTACATCATCTGGCGGGGCGCGGACTCGGTGAACCCGCCGAAGGAGCGCTTGGCGAGGTTCTGCAGGCGCTCGGACTGGTCCAGGCGCCAGATCAGTACGAGGCCCAGCCCGTTGAGGAGGGTGGCCAGGGGCAGCAGCAGCGGGTCGGCGTACTTGGCGTAGCGGCGTACGACAAGGTGCGCGATCCCGGCCAGGGCGCCGAGGCCGAGGCCGTAGAGCAGCATCCCGGGGGGGAACTTGCCGTTGATCGCGAGGCCCACGTTGGCGTAGGCGAAGATCGGGATGACCACGGCGAAGCCGAGCAGCAGGAGCTCGGTGTTGCGCCGGCTCGGCAGCTCGATGGCTCCGATGGTGGTCGTGTTGGTGACAACGCTCATGGTGTGGCAGGCCCCCTGTGCCCGCGGGTGTCTACTGCTTGCCGCACAGGCCGACCACTTGCTGCTCCTGGGGAGTCAGCGTGGTGTCGGTGCCGGGTGTCTGGTTCTGCGCCTCGGCGTTGCGGCGCTTTTCGTCCTTCTGGCAGGCGGAGACCTGGACGCCGAGTTCGTCGATCTTCTCTCGGGCGCCCGGGAGGGTTTCCTCGCTGATGCCGGTCTCGACCTGCTTGCGCTTGAAGGGCGGGAGGTACTTCAGTTCGATGTCGGGGCGGTCGGTCTCCACCTTGGAGAGCTCCAGCGGGCCGAGCTTCTGGCTGATGCCGCGGAAGAGGGCGACGTGTTCGCCCTTGACGCCGACGTAGTACTGGTTCTGGGTCCAGCGCCAGCCCGCGTAGACGCCGCCGCCGACGACGCCGGCGACGATCAGCAGGACCAGGGTGCGGGTGGCCCACTTGCGGCCGTTGCCGCCGCGGCGCCTGCTGCGGGGCTTGTCGTACGTGTCCTCGTAGCCGGAGTCGCCGTTGTAGGCGTCGGCTTCGCCGAAGGTGCCGTACGCGCCGCCGCCGGGGGCGGGCCGGCCCTGGTCGGGGTAGCCGTAGCCGGGGCCCTCGCCGCTGCCGGGGGGGCCGAAGGAGCCCGTGGGGGGCGGGGCCTGTCGGCCGAGGCCGGAGGCGCGGCCGGCCGCGCTCTGCATGGCGTTGCCGCCGTCGAAGAGCTGGTGCTGGTTCTCGGCGACCGCGCCGACGACGACGGGGGTGTCGCTGACCTGGGCGGCGAGGGTGTCGCCGCTGTCGGTGTCGAGGACGTCGGCGACGATGCAGGTGATGTTGTCGGGGCCGCCGCCGCGCAGGGCGAGCTGGATGAGGGACTGCACGGTGGCGCCGGGGCCGTGGTAGTCGGCGAGGGTCTCTTCCAGGGTCTGGTGGGAGACGACGCCGGAGAGCCCGTCGGAGCAGATCAGGTAGCGGTCGCCGGCGCGGACCTCGCGGATGGAGAGGTCGGGCTCGACGATGTCGCCGCTGCCCAGCGCGCGCATCAGCAGGGAGCGCTGCGGGTGGGTGGTGGCTTCCTCTTCGGTGATGCGGCCCTCGTCGACGAGGCGCTGCACCCAGGTGTGGTCCTGCGTGATCTGGGTGAGGACGCCGTCGCGCAGCAGGTAGGCGCGGGAGTCGCCGACGTGGACGAGGCCGAGGCGCTGGCCGGTCCACAGCAGCGCGGTCAGGGTGGTGCCCATGCCTTCGAGCTGGGGGTCCTCCTCGACCATGAGGCGCAGCTGGTCGTTGGCGCGCTGCACGGCGGTGCCGAGGGAGGTGAGGATGTCGGAGCCCGGGACGTCGTCGTCGAGCTGCACGAGGGTGGAGATCACCTCGGAGCTGGCGACTTCGCCGGCGGCCTGGCCGCCCATGCCGTCGGCGATCGCGAGGAGGCGGGGTCCGGCGTAGCCGGAGTCCTCGTTGCCCTCGCGGATCATGCCTTTGTGCGATCCGGCGGCGAACCGCAGGGACAGACTCATGCGCACCTCGCCGGTCGGCTCCGGGTACAACCGGTCTCGAGCCACACTGCCCACCCTCCGGTCGGGAGCGCGCGCGTGTCCGTGTCCTCGGTGGGACGGATCGCCGCAGCGCGCTCGCTCCGCTCGCTCATTCTCGTACTACTTCCGCAGCTCGATGACGGTCTTGCCGATGCGGATCGGGGCGCCCGGCGGAATGGGCGTCGGGGTGGTCAGGCGGGTCCGGTCGAGATACGTGCCGTTGGTGGACCCGAGATCCTCGACGATCCACTGTCCGTCCCGGTCGGGATAGATCCTGGCATGGCGGCTGGACGCGTAGTCGTCGTCCAGCACGATCGTGGAGTCGTGGGCGCGGCCGAGCGTGATGGTCTGTCCGGCGAGGGCCACGGTGGTGCCCGTGAGGGTGCCCTCGGAGACCACGAGCTTGGTGGGCGCCCCGCGGCGCTGGCGCTGCTGCGGCGGAGCCGTCTGGCGTCCGCCGGACTGCGCGGGCGCGCCGGTGTTCCCGCCGCGGCGGGAGCCGCGCTGGGTCACTCGCGTTCCGAACAGGTCGCTGCGGATGACCTGTACGGCCACGATGACGAACAGCCACAGAACGGCCAGGAAACCCAACCGCATGACCGTCAGGGTCAGCTCTGACATTGCCCCCGCTTCACCCTTCGGCTTGCCGGTAAATGATGGTGGTGCTGCCCACGACGATCCGCGAGCCGTCGCGGAGCGTAGCGCGGGTGGTGTGCTGCCCGTCCACCACGATGCCGTTGGTGGACCCGAGATCCTGGATCGTCGAGGGCGTTCCGGTCCGGATCTCACAGTGCCGGCGGGATACGCCGGGGTCGTCGATCCGCACGTCGGCTTCGGTGCTTCGGCCGAGTACGAGCGTGGGGCGCGAGATCTGGTGGCGGGTGCCGTTGATCTCGATCCAGTGGCGCCGCGGGGCGCCCGTGGCGGGTACGGGGGCCGGTGCGCCCGCGGCCGGCCTGCGCGGGGCGCCCGGGGGCGGGCCTGCGGGCATCGGCGGGGCGGCGACCGGGGGGTAGCCGTAGCCGCCCTGCTGGCCCTGCGGGGCCTGGGGCTGCGGCTGGGAGGTGCTGGAGGCGAGGGTGCGGCTGCGGACCCGGTACAGGCCGGTGTCGAGGTCCTCGGCCTTCTCCAGGTGGACCTTGATGGGGCCCATGAAGCTGTAGCGCTGCTGCTTGGCGTAGTCGCGGACGAGGCCCGCGAGCTCGTCGCCGAGCTGGCCGGAGTAGGGGCTCAGGCGGTCGTAGTCGCCGGCGCTGAGTTCGACGATGAAGTCGTTGGGGACGACGGTCCGCTCGCGGTTCCAGATCGTGGCGTTGTTGTCGCACTCGCGCTGGAGGGCGCCGGCGATCTCCACGGGCTGGACCTCGGACTTGAAGACCTTGGCGAAGGTGCCGTTCACCAGACCTTCGAGTCGCTGCTCGAACCGCTTCAGGACTCCCATGGGGCACCTCCTCCGTCGTTGTCGCCCTGTACTGCTTACTGATCGTATCCACGCGTGGCGGATTCGGCTGGTTCCCCATCGGTCCTGTGCGGACGAGTGTTGGTCCTCACAAGGGATCGTAGGGGCGGCCCGAGGACAGTGTCCCGCACCGGGAGCGGACTGCGGGAGGGGATGTCCACGGCGGGGTGCGGGGGTCCGGGGAAAGCGATGTGAATCCACCCCGTCCGACGTGCTAATGTTTCGACGTCGCCAGGGGAACGGCCCGAAAGGGAAGAACCACTGGGACGCTGCTCGGGCGAGTGGCGGAACGGCAGACGCGCTGGCTTCAGGTGCCAGTGTCCTTCGGGACGTGGGGGTTCAAATCCCCCCTCGCCCACATCGGCGAAACGGTCGTCATCGCGAAAGCGGTGGCGGCCGTTTCGTGTTTTCCCGGGTCAGGCGCGGCCGTCCCGTCGTTCCGTCGTTCTCTTTCGTCATCCGTCTTCATCCGTCTTCGCGGGGAAGGTGATCCAGGACACGTCGCCGGGGCGGATCCGACTTTCGTCGGACGGGGTGCGACGAAAGAGGGCGGCCGGGCGGAGGCCCGGGTGTCTAGGGTCGGCGCGTGGATGTGAAGGCGAAGGCGCGGGCGGGCTGGGACTGGCTGACGGGGCCCGGCCCCTGGACGCCGCGGATGCTGGCGGGTGATCTGGCCCTCGTCGTCGTGATGGGCGTGCTCGGTCTGGGAGTCGAGGAGCTCGACAAGGGGTCCGGGCAGCGGATGGCGCTGTCGGTGGTGGTCGTGGCGGTGCTGACCCTGCTGCGGCGGAGGCTGCCGGGGACCACGCTCGTGGTGGGCTCGGCGGCGGGCGCGGTACTGCCCGGGGCGTTCCTGGTGACGGTGCTGCTGGGCTGGTCCGCGGGGCGCCGGATCGTGGGGGTGGGCCGGGCGCTGGCCGCGTTCACGCTGGCCTTCCTCGCGGCGGTGGGGCTCAGCGTGTGGGACCAGTGGTCGCAGATGCGGCCGTTGCTGGTGCTGGTCTTCTCCACGTTGATGTTCCTGGTGATCACGCTGATGCCGGGCCTGGCGAGCCGGTACTGGTCGCAGCGCCGGACGCTGCTGCAGGCCCTGCAGGAGCGCAACGGCCAACTGCTGCGCGAGCGGGCGATGGTCGCAGGTCAGGCGCGGTTGCGCGAGCGGCAGCGCATCGCGCAGGACATGCACGACAGCCTGGGGCACCAGCTGGCTCTGATCTCCGTGCACACGGGTGCGCTGGAGGTGGACCCGAAGCTGACCGACCGCCAGCGCGAGGCGGTGGGGGTGCTGCGGCAGGCGTCGGTGGCGGCGATGCACGAACTGCGCGAGGTCGTCGGGATCCTGCGGGACGGGGTGGAGGCGCCGCTGCCCGTGGAGGAGGCGGCCCAGCCCGCGGCGCGCGGGGTGGCCGGGATCGAGGGGGTCGTGGAGGCCGCGCGGGTCGCGGGCACGGACGTACGGCTGACCACGTCGGGACAGCCCAGGGCGCTGGTCGCGGCCTGCGACCACGCGGCGTACCGGATCGTGCAGGAGGCGCTGACGAACGCGTACAAGCATGCTCCGGGGGCGCCGATCACGGTGGAACTGCGTTACGAGGACGACTCGTTGGTGGTGGAGATCGCCAACGGGCCGGCGGCCGGGCCGGGGGCCGGTGACGTGGTGTCGGGCGGGCAGGGGCTGACGGGGCTGCGGGAGAGGGCGCGGCTGGTCGGCGGGATGGTGCACGCGGGCCCGGCGGAGGGCGGCGGGTTCCGGGTGGCCGGGGTGCTGCCGTACGGGGCGGGGCCGGCCGGGGTCGAGGAGGAGCCGGCCGGGGCCGGGGAGGTGGCCGACGACTTCGGGCAGCAGGCGCAGGCGCGGGGGCTGTGGGGGGCGCGGGCTCCCAGGAGCATGCCGCCGATGGACTGGGACGCGGTGGACCGGGAGTTGGCCGTGAAGGTGCGCGGCCGGTCCGGGGGCGTCGCCATGGGGTGCGGGATCGCGGTGGCCGCGGTGGTGCTGCTGGTGATCGTGCTCGGCGCCGGGCTGGTGCTCCTGGTCGGATCGGCCAACGAGGCGATGATCGACCGGGCGGAGTTCGACGCCGTGAGGACGGGCGAGTCCGAGCAGGCGGTACGGGGCCGGCTGCCCGACGGGGCCACCGTGCTGACGCAGGGGCTGGACCGCAAGGGGCCGCCGCGGCCGGAGGGTTCGAGCTGTCTGACGCTGCTGTCGACCGAGCCGCAGGGGAACTTGACCACCGACACCGTTTTCCGGTTCTGCTTCAAGGACGGCAAGCTCGTGGACAAGCAGGTCTACGAGGTCAAGCAGTAGGAGTGCGGGTGACAGCCGAAGTGATCAGAGTGGTGATCGCCGACGACGAGCCGCTGATCCGGGCCGGGATCAGGATGATCCTCACCTCGGCACCGGACATCGAGGTCGTCGCGGAGGCGGGGAACGGCAGGGAGGCGGTGGAGCTGGCCCGTTCGCACCTGCCGGACGTGGTGCTGCTGGACATCCAGATGCCGGTGCTGGACGGGCTGACCGCACTGGGTGAGCTGGGGCGGGCCGTGCCGCAGGTGCGGGCGCTGATCCTGACCACCTTCGGGGAGAAGGAGAACGTACTGCGGGCGCTGGGCCAGGGCGGCGCGGGTTTCCTGCTGAAGGACTCGGCGCCGGGCGAGCTGATCGGCGCGGTGCGCGCGGCCGCGGCCGGGGACGCGTACCTCTCGCCGGCGGCGACCCGGCACGTGGTGGACCAGCTGGCGTCGGGGACGGCGGCAGGGCGCGGTGAGGAGGCGCGGCGGCGGGTGGCGGAGCTGAGCGACCGGGAGCGCGGGGTGCTGGCGCTGCTGGGGGAGGGCCTGTCGAACGCGGACGCGGGCCGGCGGCTGCACATGAGCGAGGCGACCGTGAAGACGTACGTGAGCCGGATCCTGGCGAAGCTGGGCTGCGACAACCGGGTTCAGGCGGCGCTGCTGGCCAGGGACGCCGGGCTGTAGATACGGTTCAGCCCGTTCTGGTAGCGATCAATGCACAGGTGATGGGTGGGGGCGGCGCGCATGGCTGCGGTTTCGACGGTTGCCGGTCAGCGGATACCGGTGGTGGCGGGCTTCGGGCCGAAGGTGGCGGCGGGTTCGCCCAAGGAGGAGGGCAAGGCGCTGCGGAGCCGGGTGCCGCGGTCGGCGCACGCCCGCTTCGAGGCCCCCGCCGGGCGGCCGGACGCCGTGCGGGCGGTGGAGGAGTCCAACGCGGGGCGGGTCGCCGAGCTGACGCCGATACGGGTGGGCCGGATGGCCGCGAACCCCTTCGCCTTCCTGCGCGGCGCGGCCGGGCTGATGGCGCACGACCTGTCCGGCGGCGTGGTGACCGGCATAGGCACCCAGCTGTGCGGTGACGCGCACGCGGCCAACTTCGGCCTGTACGGGGACGCGCGCGGGCGGCTCGTCATCGACCTGAACGACTTCGACGAGACCGTGTTCGGTCCGTGGGAGTGGGACGTGAAGCGGCTGGCGAGCTCGCTGGTGCTGGCCGGGCGGGTGGCCGGCGCGGACGAGGACACCTGCCGGGCGGCTGCGCTGGACGCGGTGGGCGCGTACCGGCGGACCATGCGGCTGCTGGCGAAGCTGCCGGCGCTGGACGCGTGGAACGCGATCGCGGACGAGGAGCTCGTCTCGCACACCGATGCCCGCGATCTGCTGGGCACGCTGGAGCGGGTCTCCGAGAAGGCCCGCAACAACACCTCGGCCCGGTTCGCGGCCAAGTCGACGGAGATCGGCCCGGACGGCGGCCGCCGCTTCGTGGACGCGCTGCCGGTACTGCGCAGGGTCGGGGACGGGGAGGCGGCGGCCGTGGCGGCCTCGCTGGGCCCGTACCTGAGCACGCTCCAGGGGGACCGGCTGCCGCTGCTGGCCCGCTACACGATCCACGACGTGGCGTTCCGGGTGGTGGGGACCGGGAGCGTGGGCACGCGTTCGTACGTGGTGCTGCTGCTGGACCACCGGGGTGAGCCGCTGGTGCTCCAGGTGAAGGAGGCGCGGCCGTCGGTGCTGCTGCCGCACCTGCCGGCCGGTTTCGAGACGGTGCCGGTGGAGCACGAGGGGCGCCGGGTGGTGGCCGGGCAGAAGCGGATGCAGGTGGTCTCCGACATCATGCTCGGCTGGACCACGGTGGAGGGCCGGCCGTACCAGGTGCGGCAGTTCCGCAACCGCAAGGGCAGCGTGGACCCGGCCGCGCTGGCCGTCGACCAGATCGACGACTACGCGCGGATGACGGGCGCGCTGCTGGCCCGGGCGCACGCGCACAGCGCCGATCCGCGGCTGCTGGCCGGGTACTGCGGCAAGAACGACGAGCTGGACGAGGCGGTCGCCGCGTTCGCGGTGGCCTACGCGGACCGCACGGAGGCCGACCACGCGGATCTGCTGGCGGGTATCCGCAGCGGGCGGATCGCGGCGGAACTGGGCGTCTGACGGGGCGCCTGGCGGCGGGCCGGGTGGTTCGGATGGGGGCGCCTCGCGGCGGCGCGCACGACGCTCCGTGAGGGTGCCGCGCCGGGCCCCCGGCGGCGGCCGGGTGGGGTGGCGGGGCCCTCGTGGCGGGCTGGGCGGGGTGGGCGCGCTGGGCGGGCCTGCCGGGACGGCGGGGGTCCCTGGCGGGGGCGCTGGGTGGTCCGGGTGGGTGCCTGGCGTGGGCGCTTGGTGGTCCGGGTGGGTGCCTGGCGTGGGCGCTTGGTGGTCCGGGTGGGTGCCTGGCGTGGGCGCTTGGTGGTCCGGGTGGGTGCCTGCGTCTGGCGGGTAGCCGGTCGGGCGGGTCCGGGCGCCGCGGGACCGCGCCGGCCGCCGCGGCAGGCACCGCGATCTGCGCGGCACCGCACCCGTGCGCACAGGGTGGTGTTTCACGTGAAACATCGCCGTAGGCTGGCCGGGTGAGTGAGCACATCGAGCAGCCTGAGCAGACCGCCGACGAGCGGCCCGAGGCGCGGCTGGAGCGGGCCGTGCGGGCCGCCGAGCAGGCGCTGATCGAGTTCGAGATCGCTGTGGAGACCTTCCGGGTGGAGGTGGAGAACTTCTCCCGCCTCCACCACCAGAAGCTCGGCCCGATGTACACGCGGCTGGACGAGCTGGACGCGCTGATCGCCGAGGCCAAGGCGGGCCGTACCGGGGATCCCGAGGATCTGCGGCGGGCGCGGGACGCGCGTTCGCTGGTCATGCCGATGCCGGGGGTGGACGAGCTGTTCCACGACTGGATGGACTCGGAAGGGATCTCCGACGACGCGGGCGCGATGCTCACCGATCAGCCCGTGCGGCCGCCGCAGCGGGTGCGGCCGACGGAGGAGGTGCGGCGTCTGTACCGCGAGCTGGTCCGCCAGGCCCACCCCGACCTCGCCCAGGACGAGACCGAGCGGGAGCGGCGCGACGCGTTCATCGCGCGGGTCAACGCGGCGTACGGGCGGGGCGACGAGAAGGTGCTGCGCGAGCTGGCCGAGGAATGGGCGGCCGGGCCCGCGGTCGCGCCGCAGGCGCCGAGTGAGAGCGAGGAGCTGTACGCGCGGCTGGAGTGGCTCTCGCAGCGCAAGGAGCTGCTGGCGCTGGTCGCCAAGGAGCTGGAGGACAGTGCGATCGGGTCCATGCTGAGGATGGCCCCGGACGACCCGGACCGGCTGCTGGAGGAGATCGCGGAGCAGCTGCTCGCGCAGGTATCCGAGCGGGAGGCGGAGCTGGCCGCCGAGCTCGCCGCCGCCGCGGGCTGACCGGGGACGGTGGGCGGGCCGGGCTGCGCCCGGCTTCCTGGGGCTCCGCCCCAGACCTCGCGCCTCAAACGCCGGCGGGGCTGGATGTGCCCCGCGGGCGGCGCAAACGCCGGCGGGGCTGGAGTTGGCGGGGGTTGGATCTTCAGGGCGTCGGATAGGTTGGAAGTCGGATCTGTGATGAGAGAAGGCGACGTATGAACTTCGGACCGCTTCCCTCGGTGGACGCTGCCGCGGTGCCCGCCGAAGGCTTTGTCCTGGACGTCCGCGAGGACGACGAATGGGCGGCCGGGCATGTCGAGGGTGCGCTGCACATCCCGATGAGCGACTTCGTGGCCCGTTTCGGCGAGCTGACGGAGGCCGTCGAGGACGGCCGCCGCGTGCATGTGATGTGCCGGGTGGGCGGGCGTTCCGCGCAGGTCACCCAGTACCTGGTGCGCCAGGGGATCGACGCCGTGAACATCGACGGCGGAATGCAGGCCTGGGAAGGTGTCGGGCGCCCGATGGTGACGGACAGCGGGAACCCGGCCTTCGTGCTGTAGGCAGGTCCGTCAGGCGAGGGGGTGGGCGGCCAGGAGGTCGCCCAGGGCCTCCTCGTGCGCGGCGGCCGGGCCGAGCTGGAGTTCCAGCTGTTTGGCCCAGGCGTGGTAGCGGTGCAGCGGGTAGTCGGTGTCGGCGCCGAAGCCGCCGTGCAGGTGCTGGGCGGTCTGTACGACCCGGCGTACGCCCTCCGAGGCCCAGATCTTGGCTACCGCGACGTCACCGGAGCTCGGGAGCGGGCCGCCCGCCCCGGCCGTGGCCGCCTCGAGGCGCCAGGCGGCCTGCCAGAGGGTGACCTCCATGGCCCGCAGGTCGATGTAGCGGTCCGCGGCCTGCACGGCGACGGCCTGGAAGGTGGCCACCGGGAAGCCGAACTGTTCGCGCTTGGCGGTGTACTGGCTGGTCATCGCCAGGACGCTCTCGCCGAGTCCGAGGGCGAGGGCGCAGGTCCCGGTGGCCAGGAGCCGGCGCAGCGCCTCCCAGGCGCCGGGGGCGTCGATGAGGTGTGTGGCGGCCACTGGGACGCCGTCCAGGGCGAGTTCGGCGAACCGTTCCCCGTTGGTGGAGACCTGTTCGGCGAGTGCGAGGCCGTCGGCGGTGCGGGAGACGAGCGCGAGGACCGCGTCCCCCTCGCCGGTGTGGGCCGGTACGGCGATCCAGTCGGCGCTCTGCGCCCAGGGGACGGCCGTCTGGGTGCCGTCCAGGACCCAGTCGGAGCCCTCCCGGCGGGCGGTGACGGCGAGTTCGGCCGGGTCGTGGCCGGAGCGGCCGTGGGCGGCGACGGTCAGGACGAGTGTGCCGTTGCCGGCGCCGGGCAGCAGGGCGGCGGTGAGTTCGGGGCTGCCGTGGGCCTGGACGGCCATGGCGGTGGCGCAGTGTTCCAGCAGCGGTACGCGGGCCAGCACCTTTGCCGCCTCGCGCAGCACCAGGCACAGGGCGATGGCGTCGAGGCCGGCGCCGCCGTGTTGCTCGGGGAGGACCAGGCTCAGCAGGTCGGATCCGGCGAGCCTGGCCCACAGGGGCCGGTCGAAGTCGTCGGCGACGGCCCCGGGGGTGAGCGCGGGGCTGGGCACGCCGTCGGCCGCGACGTCCGCGAACACGGCCCGGGCCGCTTCGACGGCCGCCTGCTGCTCCTCGGTGAAGGTGAAGTCCACTGCCTGTCCTCCCGTGCGCGCACCGGATCCGTTCGGTCTGACGGTGCGTCAAGATAGAACAGGTTCCTGTAATTGCACAGGGGGACGGGCGGGTGGTGCCTCAGCGGTCGAAGTCGATCTCCACTTCCTCGGTCACCGCGTGGGACTGGCAGGCCAGGACGAAACCGGCCTCGGTCTCCTCGGATTCCAGCGCGAAGTTCCGCTCCATCGTGACCTCGCCCGAGACCACGAACGCCCGGCAGGTGCCGCAGACACCGCCCTTGCAGGCGTACGGCGCGTCCGCGCGGTTGCGGAGCACCGCGTCGAGGAGGGATTCGCCGCCCTGCACCGGCCAGGTGCCGGAGCGGCCGTCGAGCCGGGCGGTGACCCGCACGTGGGAGGCGGCGGTCGCAGCCGCGGTGCGGACCGGGCCGGCGGTGTCCTCGACGTGGAAGATCTCCTCGTGCACCCGGGTCCGGGCGACGCCCAGCGCGGCCAGGGCCCGCTCGGCGCCCTGCACCAGCCCGTACGGGCCGCACAGGAACCAGCCCGTCACCTCGGCCACCGGCAGCAGTGCGGGCAGCAGGCCGGCCAGTCGCTCCTCGTCGAGCCGGCCCGACGGCAGTCCGGCCTCCTGCTCCTCGCGGGAGAGGACCGTGACCAGCTGGAAGCGGGACGGGTAGCGGTCCTTGAGGTCGGCGACCTCCTCCAGGAACATCGTCGACGCCGCGGTGCGGTCGCTGCGGACCAGGCAGAAGCGGGCGTCGGGCCGGGCGGCCAGCAGCGAGGCGGCGATCGACAGCACCGGCGTGATGCCGCTGCCGCCCACGATCGCGGCGTAGTGCCCGGCGGCCGGGGCGGCGGCCGGGTCCAGTACGAAGCGGCCGGCCGGGACCATCACGTCCAGCACGTCCCCGGCGGCGATCTCCTTGTGCGCGAAGGTGGAGAACTCGCCGCCCTCCACCAGCCGCACCCCGACCCGCAGCAGCTCCGGGCCCGGGCCGTCCGGTACCGGGGCGGGGGAGCAGATCGAGTAGGTGCGCCGGACCTCGGTGCCGCCCTCGGGGGCGGTGCGGCGCAGGGTCAGGTGCTGGCCGGGGGCGTGCCGGTAGTCCTCGCGCAGTTCCCCGGGAACCCGCAGGGTCAGGGCCACCGAGTCGTCGGTGAGCCGGTCGACTGCCGCCACCGTCAGCGGGTGGAACGCGCCGTGGCGGGGTGCGGCCATCTACAGCTCCTTGAAGTGGTCGAACGGTTCGCGGCAGGCGGCGCAGCGGCGCAGCGCCTTGCACGCGGTGGAGGAGAACCGGCTGAGCAGCTCGGTGTCGGTCGATCCGCAGTTCGGGCAGCGGACGGACAGGGTGAGCGGGACCGGCCCGCCTGCCGCGTGCGGCCGGGGCGGGGCGATGCCGAACTCGGCGAGCTTGCGGCGGCCCTCGGCACTGATGTCGTCGGTGGACCAGGCGGGGGAGAGCACCGTGGTCACCCGCACCTCGGGTATGCCGTGGCCGGTCAGGGCCCGCTCGATGTCGGCGGACATGGCCTCGATGGCCGGGCAGCCGGTGTAGGTGGGGGTGAGGGTGACCTCGGCGTGGCCGTCCTCGTGCATGCGCACGCCGCGGACCACGCCGAGCTCCCCGAGGGTGAGTACGGGCAGCTCCGGATCCGGCACGGATCCGGCCAGGGCGGCCAGTTCGGCCTCCAGGCGGCTCGTCGCGGTGTCGGCCCCGGACGCCGCCCGGGTCACCACGACGCCCCCGGATGGCTGCGGTGCAGGTGCTGCATCTCGGCGAGCATCCGGCCGAACGGCTCGGTGTGCAGGCCCTGGCGTCCGGCGCCGGCCGCCCAGGCGCCGGTGCGCGGTCCTGCCGGCAGCGCGAGCCCGGCCCGCTCCACGACATCCGCGACCGCGGCCAGCCAGCGCTGCTCCAGGGCGGCCCAGTCCACGCCGTCGATTCCTTCCACCGGCTGGAACATCTCCCCGGTGAACTTCCACAGCGCGTCCAGCGCCGCCTGCATGCGGGCGTGGCTCTCCTCGGTGCCGTCGCCCAGGCGCAGGGTCCACTGCTCGGCGTGGTCGCGGTGGTACGCGGTCTCCTTGACTGCCTTGGCCGCCAGCGGCGCGAACGGGCCGTCGCCGCGCGCCAGTTCCCCGTACAGCTCGTGCTGGTGGAAGGAGAAGAAGAGCTGGCGGGCGATGGTGTGGGCGAAGTCGCCGTTGGGCTGCTCGACCAGCTGGAGGTTGCGGAAGGAGCGCTCCTCGCGCAGGAACGCCAGCTCGTCCTCGTCGCCCGCCATGGAGAGCAGGATGCGGGCCTGGCCGAGCAGGTCGAGGGCGATGTTGGCGAGCGCGACCTCCTCCTCCAGGACAGGGGCGTGTCCGGCCCATTCGCCGAGGCGGTGGGAGAGGATCAGCGCGTCGTCGCCGAGGGCGAGCGCGGCCGTCATCGTGACATCGGTGCTGGTCACAGGTGGCTCACCCCCTCCGGGATGTCGTAGAAGGTGGGGTGGCGGTACGGCTTGTCGGCGGACGGCGCGAAGAAGGGGTCGCGCTCGTCGGGCGAGGAGGCCGTTATCTCCGTGGAGGGCACCACCCAGATGGAGACGCCTTCGCTGCGGCGGGTGTACAGGTCGCGGGCGTTGCGCAGGGCCATTTCCGCGTCGGGGGCGTGCAGGCTTCCGGCGTGCGTGTGCGAGAGGCCGCGGCGCGAGCGCACGAACACCTCCCACAGGGGCCAGTTCTGCGTCATACCCGTGCCTCCACGTCGTTCTGTGCGTTCTGTGCGTTCCGTGCGTTCTCCGCGGCGGTCCTCGCCGCCTGCTTGCCCGCGTACGCCGCGGCTGCGTCGCGCACCCAGGCGCCTTCCTCGTGGGCCGCGCGCCGCTGGCCGAGCCGCTGCTCGTTGCAGGGGCCGTTGCCCCTGAGGACGTCCCAGAACTCGGCCCAGTCGATGGCGCCGAAGTCGTGGTGGCCGCGCTCCTCGTTCCACTTGAGGTCCGGGTCGGGCAGGGTCAGGCCCAGGGCCTCCGCCTGCGGGACGGCGATGTCGACGAACCGCTGGCGCAGCTCGTCGTTGGAGTGCCGCTTGATCCGCCAGGCCATCGACTGCGCCGAGTGCGAGGACTCGTCGTCGGGCGGGCCGAACATCATCAGCGACGGCCACCACCAGCGGTTCACGGCGTCCTGCGCCATCGCGTGCTGGGCCTCGGTGCCCTTGGACAGGGCCATCAGCAGCTCGAAGCCCTGGCGCTGGTGGAAGGACTCCTCCTTGCAGATCCGGACCATGGCGCGGGCGTAGGGCCCGTAGGAGCAGCGGCAGATCGGCACCTGGTTGGTGATCGCCGCGCCGTCCACGAGCCAGCCGATCGCGCCGACGTCCGCCCAGGTCAGGGTGGGGTAGTTGAAGATCGAGGAGTACTTCTGCTTGCCCGCGTGGAGCATGTCGAGCAGCTCGTCGCGGCTGGTGCCGAGGGTTTCGGCGGCGCTGTAGAGGTACAGCCCGTGGCCGGCCTCGTCCTGGACCTTGGCCATCAGGATGGCCTTGCGGCGCAGCGAGGGGGCGCGGGTGATCCAGTTCGCCTCGGGCTGCATGCCGATGATCTCGGAGTGGGCGTGCTGGGCCATCTGGCGGACCAGGGTCTTGCGGTACGCCTCCGGCATCCAGTCGCGCGGTTCCACGCGCTCTTCCGCCGCCACGGCCGCGTCGAACGCCGCCGCGAGCTGTGCGGTCATGCCCGGATCTGTTTCCGGGGTCACTGCCACCATCCCGGCCCCTCGTCAGTGTCTGTCCTGCCCGTCCTGCCGCCCGACCGACCGATCGTTCGGTTCATGCTCTTCAATGGTGAGACGGCGGCCCGTAGGGTGTCAACCTCTGTGGTCAACCTCTGTGGCCGACGCTGTGACGCCGGACGATCGGGGCGGGATGGATTCGTACGAGCCGAAGAGCGCCGGAGGGGCCGTCGAGCCACCCCTTCCGGTGCCCCCGCGGGCACCTGGGATCGCCGGTCTCTCCCCCCGCTTCCGTGTCGTCGCCGCCCTCGCGCTGGGGGCCGTGGCGGTGGCCGCCTGCGCCCACCTCGCGCTGGTCTTCCTGCACGTCGCCCCGTCCAACACGCTGAGCAAGCGGCACGCCAGGACGATCGACGGATGGATCTACCCCGAGTTCGAGCAGAACTGGAAGCTCTTCGCGCCCAACCCGCTCCAGCAGAACATCGCCGTGCAGGTGCGCGCCCAGGTGCGCACGGCCGCCGGCGAGCTGGTCACCACCGACTGGCGCGACCTGAGCGCCGAGGACGGCGCGGCCATCCGGCACAGTCTGCTGCCGAGCCACACCGAGCAGAACGAGCTGCGCAGGGCCTGGGACTTCTTCACCGGCTCCCACGACGAGGACAACCGGCCGCACGGGGAGCGGGGCGAGCTGTCCGAGCAGTACCTGCGGCGGATCGCCGTGGGCCGGCTGACGCCGGAGCTGGTGGACCGCGCGGGCGGGCGCCTGCTGCGGATCCAGATGCGCTCGGCGACGACGGCGGTGGCCGCGCCGAAGTGGAGCGACGAGACCACCGACACCCAGACGTACTACCGGGAGCTGCCGTGGTGGACGGTCTGAGAGCCGGTCTGGCCAGGGGGCTGGAGCAGGTCACGGGGCGGGCACTGGGCCCGTACCAGAGCGCCGTCGTACGCATCGGCTTCGCCGGGACCTGGCTGTTCTTCCTGCTGCGGGAGTTCCCGAACCGGGGTGAGCTCTACGGGCCGGACGGGCCGTGGAGCTGGGCGCTCGCGCAGCGGCTGACGGCCTCCAACGGTGCCTTCAGCGTGCTCATGTGGTCCGGCTCCGAGGTGTGGTTCGAGATCGTCTACGCGGTCGCGGTGCTGGCCAGCGCCGGCCTGCTGCTGGGCTGGCGGACCAGGGCCACCTCGGTGGTGTTCATGGTCGGCGTGCTGTCGCTGCAGAACCGCAGCGTCTTCATGGGCGACGGCGGGGACAACGTCATCCACCTGATGGCGATCTACCTGGTTCTGACCCGGTGCGCGCAGGTGTGGTCGCTGGACGCGCGGCGGGCACGCAGGCGCGGCTCGGCGACGGCGGGCGCGGCCGGGCCGGTGCTGTGGGGCGTGCTGGGCGCGGTGTACGCGTACGGGGCGGCGTCCGGGCGGTTCGGCGCGGGGTGGCTGGCGGCGTTCGCGGCGGTGTGGGTGATGTGCGGGCTGTGGTGGCTCGTGGACCGCCACGAGCCGGAGGGGGAGGCGCGGGCCGTCCTGGACGTGCTGGCGAACCTGCTGCACAACGCGGGGATGCTGGTGATCATGGCGGAGGTCTGCCTGATCTACGCGACGGCGGGCTGGTACAAGATCCAGGGCTCGCGGTGGCAGGACGGCACGGCCCTGTACTACCCGCTGGGGCTGGACTACTTCACGCCGTGGCCGGGCCTGTCGGGAGTGCTGGCGGGCAGCGGGACGGTGGTGATGCTGCTGACGTACGGGACGGTGGCGGCGCAGGTGGCGTTTCCGTTCACGCTGTTCAACCGGCGGATCAAGAACGTGCTGCTGGGCGTGATGATGCTGGAGCATGCGGGGATCGCGGTGCTGCTGGGGCTGCCGTTCTTCTCGTTGGCGATGATCGCCGCGGATGCGGTGTTCCTTCCGACCGGGTTCCTGGTGTGGGTGGGCGCGCGGGTGGCCGTGCGGCGCCGTGCGGCCCCGGAGCCCGTGCTTGCTCCTGCGGAGCCGGCGCCGAGCACGAGCGGCGGCTGACCGGGCTCCGGGGTCCCTGCGGGGCTGGTCCCCTACCCTCCCTTCCACCGTTCCCCGGGCTCCGCCCGGACCCGGTCCTCAAACGCCGGACGGGTTGGAAAGGTCCTCGGACGCCGGACGGTTGGCACATCCAGCCTCGCCGGCGTTTGAGGCGCGGGGTCCGGGGCGGAGCCCCGGGGAACGGCGGAAGGGCGGGCAGGGGACGGCCCCGCGCAGCGGCCGACAAGGGCGCCCCGCGGGGCGGGAAGGGGCGGGGCGGGCCGTAGGGTCGGGGGCATGAGCGAGGAACACCGGGTCCAGCAGGTCGGGCGGGAATGGCGGGAGGCCGCCGGAGGCGGGGAGCTCGTGCTGCTCGACGGGTTCCACGCGCTGAAGCACGCCCTGCGCTTCGGCGCCGACGTGCGGATGGCCGTCGCCGACGACCCCGACGCCGTACGGGCACTGGCCCGCGAGCTGGCTCCGGACGTCGAGGCGGACGTGGCGCGGCTGGTGCGCCGGGCCGACCTCAGCACGCTGCTGCCCCGCGTGCACCCCACCGGCGTCGCCGCACTGGCCCTGCGGCCCGACCGGACGCAGGGCCTCGCCGGGCTCGGGCGGATCCCGCGGCCCGCGCCGGTCGTGGTGCTCGACAACCCGCGCAACCTCGGCAACGTCGGCGCGGTCGTCCGCCTCGCCGCCGGCTTCGGCGCCACCGGCGTCGTGACCCGCGGCGACCTCGACCCCTGGCACCCGAACGTGGTCCGGGCCGGTGCCGGGCTGCACTACGCCACCACGGTGGAGCGGATCACGCTGGACACGCTGCCGCCCGGACCGCTCTACGCCCTCGACCCCGAGGGGGAGGACATCCGCTCCCTCACCCTCCCCGACGACGCCCTGCTCGCCTTCGGTTCGGAACGCCACGGCATCTCGTCCGAGCTGCGCGCCCGCGCCGATCACCTGGTGTCCCTGCCGATGCGGCCGCAGGTCTCCAGCTACAACCTGGCGACGAGCGTCGCGATGACCCTCTTCCACTGGGGTGGTCCCCGGGAGGCCGTGCGGGAAATCGTGCGGTAGTTCGTTCAGTGGACATTCAAGGGACGTCCACAGCTCCCCCGCACTGTGATGGTGTCGTGAAGCCGCCGTCCGCGAGGGGGATCCCGCCATGGCCACCGCAACGATCACCGGGAACGTCGTCAACGTCGACGTGGAGGGCACCTGGCCGCTCCGGCTGGGCATGTCCCTGCAGCGTCACTCCTACCGCCACTGCGGCAGCAGCCCGGCCGCCGTGGCGCTCAACAGCCTCTTCCACGCGTCGGTCGCGGACGCGACGATCCTCGCCGAGGCGGTGGAGGTCGGCGAGTTCGTGGAAGGGCTGCTGCGGAAGTCGAGCGGCAGGTGGGCCGAACTGTTCGGCAAGGACCTGACGGTCCGGTCCGGCCGCACCTATCTGGTCGACAACAGCGCCCTCAACCCCAACGGCTCGCCCAACCACTTCTTCATCACCGGCGGCACCGGCGTCTGGGCGAGGATCTCCCAGGCCGACTACCTGGCCGCCCGGGACCTGCGCCGCGTCGAGGACGAGATCTCCGCCCGACGGCTCCGGGGCGACACGTACGACTACGTGGACCCGAAGGCGCTCCACGCGAAGTCGCAGGAGCCCGGTGGGGCCGACAATCCGGTGGTGCGGGCCGTGAACGCGGCGCGCGTCAGCCTCGCCGCCGGCTCCCGTGACCAGGCGCCGCTCATCGCGGCGTCGGGCCGCGCGGACCTGGTCGCCCTCGTCCGCGGCTGAGCGGAGGAACGTCCGGCTGGGTCCCGGGCCGTGCCACCGGCACGGCCCGGCACCCGGGCGCTCAGGCCTGGCGGCGGACCTCCACCACGCGGAAGCGGTTCGAGACGAAGGCGCCGTCGCAGAGGGCCGCGTTGGCCGCGGGGTTGCCGCCCGAGCCGTGGAAGTCCGAGAAGGCAGCGGTCTGGTTGACGTAGACCCCGCCGGTCAGGTTCAGCGAGAGCTGCGCGGACTCCTCCAGGCAGACCTCCTCGATCGCCCGCTCGGTGTCCGCGGAGGTGGTGTAGGCGCCGACCGTCATGGCGCCCTTCTCACGCACCGTCCGGCGCAGCAGGTCCAGGGCGTCCGCCGTGGAGTCCACCGCGACCGCGAAGGAGACCGGGCCGAAGCACTCCGAGAGGTAGGGGGCCTCCGGGTCGGGCTTGGAGGCGTCCAGCTTGACCATCACCGGGGTGCGGACCACGGCGCCCGGGAACTCGGGGTTGGTGACCTCGCGGGAGGCCAGCGCGACCTCGCCGAGGGCGGCCGCGGCCTCCAGGCGGGCCTTGACGTCCGGGTTGACCAGCGCGCCGAGCAGGGCGTTGGCCCGGGCGTCGTCACCCAGCAGGCCGCCGACGGAGGCCGCGAGGTCGGCGACGACCTCGTCGTACGTCTTGTGGCCGGCGTCGGTGTCGATGCCGTCGCGCGGGATCAGCAGGTTCTGCGGGGTGGTGCACATCTGGCCGCTGTAGAGGGACAGCGCGAAGGCCAGGTTGGACAGCATGCCCTTGTAGTTGTCCGTCGAGTCGATGACGACGGTGTTGACGCCCGCCTTCTCCGTGTAGACCTGGGCCTGGCGGGCATTGGCCTCCAGCCAGTCGCCGAACTCCGTCGAGCCCGTGTAGTCGATCAGCTTGATCTCGGGGCGGACGGCCAGGGTCTTGGCGATGCCCTCGCCCGGGCGCTCGACGGCGAGCGCGACCAGGTTCGGGTCGAAGCCCGTCTCGGCGAGGACCTCGCGGGCCACCTTGACCGTCAGGGCCAGCGGGAGGACGGCGCGCGGGTGCGGCTTGACCAGCACCGCGTTGCCCGTGGCCAGGGAGGCGAACAGGCCCGGGTAGCCGTTCCAGGTCGGGAAGGTGTTGCAGCCGATCATCAGGGCGATGCCCCGGGGGACCGCGGTGAAGGTCTTGCCGAGCTCCAGCGGCTCCTTCTTGCCCTGCGGCTTGGACCAGTCGGCCTGCGCGGGGACCCGCGTCTGCTCCTCGTACGCGTAGGCCACCGCCTCCAGGCCGCGGTCCTGCGCGTGGGGGCCGCCCGCCTGGAAGGCCATCATGAAGGCCTGGCCGCTGGTGTGCATGACCGCGTGCGCGAACTCGTGGGTGCGGGCGGAGATGCGCGAGAGGATCTCGATGCAGACCAGGGCGCGCGCCTCGGGGCCCGCGTCGCGCCAGGCGCCCATGCCGGCCTTCATCGCGGGCAGCAGTACGTCGATGTCCGCGTGCGGGTACTCCACGCCGAGCTCCGGGCCGTACGGGGACACCTCGCCGCCGGTCCAGCCGTCGGTGCCGGGCTGGTCCAGCTCGAACCGGGTGCCGCTCAGGGCCTGGAACGCGGCGAGCCCGTCGGCGGGGGCGGTCTCGCCGTACGCCTTGGGGTGCTCGGGGTGCGGGGACCAGTAGGCACGGCTGCGGATCGCGGACAGGGCCTGGTCCAGGGTGGGCCGGTGCCGGTCGGAGAGCGCGGACAGCTGGGGGACGGTGAGCTCGGCGGCCATCAGGGACCAACTCCTCGTTGAGCCGGGCGAAGGTGAGCAGACTGGAGTTAGAGTAACCGAACGATCGGTCGGGACAAGAGGGCCCGGCGGACCTGTGGATAAGTCGGTGCGGGAGGATCAGGACATGACAGCAATCGAGCGGTCCCGCACAGTGGCGGTCATCGGCGCGGGAACCATGGGGCAGGGCATCGCCCAGGTCGCCCTTCTCGCAGGTCACCGCGTGCTGATCCACGACATCGACGCCGCGCTCTCCGCCGACGGCGTCTCCATGGTGCGGGACCGCGTCGAGCGCATGGCCGCCAAGGGCCGCCTCGACCGCGCCGAGGCCGAGGACGCGGCCGGCCGGATCGATTCCGCGGGCTCCCTCGCGGACCTCGCCGACGCCGCCCTCGTCATCGAGGCGATCGTCGAGAACGTCGCCGTCAAGAACGCGCTGTTCAAAGCCCTCGAAGAGGTGGTTTCGCCGGACGCGCTGCTGGCGACCAACACCTCCTCCCTCTCCGTCACCGAGCTCGCCGCCGGGCTCGCTCACCCCGGCCGCTTCCTCGGCCTGCACTTCTTCAACCCGGCCCCGCTGCTCCCGCTCGTCGAGGTCGTCAGCGGCTTCGCGACCGACCCGGCCGCGGCCGAGCGCGCGTACCGCACGGTCCTCGGCTGGGGGAAGACCCCGGTCCGCTGCGCCGACACCCCCGGATTCATCGTCAACCGGATCGCCCGCCCCTTCTACGCGGAGGCCTTCGCGGTCCACGAGGAGCAGGGCGCCGACCCGGCCACCATCGACGCCGTGCTCCGCGAGAGCGGCGGCTTCAAGATGGGCCCGTTCCAGCTGACCGACCTGATCGGCCAGGACGTCAACGAGGCCGTGACCCGCTCGGTGTGGGAGTCCTTCTTCCGCAGCCCCAAGTTCACCCCGTCCCTCTCGCAGCGCCGGCTGGTCCAGTCGGGCCGCCTCGGCCGCAAGTCGGGGCACGGCTGGTACCCCTACGGCCCCGACGCGCAGGTGCCCGGCCCGCACACGGCCGGCCCGGAGGAGGCCCCGGAGAAGGTCACCGTCGTCGGCGACCTCGGCCCCGCGGCGGAGCTGACCGAGCTGATGGCGGAGGCCGGGATCGCGGTCGACTCCACCGAGCACGGGGGCCCGTACATCCAGCTGCCCGGCGACGGCCAGCTCGTACTCGCCGACGGCAAGACCTCCGTGGAGTTCTCGGACGTCGTCTACTTCGACCTCGCCCTCGACTACCGCGGCGCCACCCGGATCGCGCTCTCCGCCAGCACCGACACGAGCGAGCGCACCCTCGCCGAGGCGGTCGGCCTCTTCCAGAAGCTCGGCAAGCAGGTCTCCGTCATCGGCGACGTGCCCGGCATGATCGTCGCCCGGACCGTCGCGATGCTGATCGACCTGACGGCCGACGCCGTCGCGCGCGGGGTCGCCTCCGCCGAGGACATCGACACGGCGATGCGGCTGGGGGTCAACTACCCCCTGGGCCCCTCCGAATGGCACGACCGGCTCGGCCGGGACTGGGCGTACGACCTGCTGCACCACCTGGACGAGCGCTGTCCCGGCGGCCGGTACGCGCCCTCGCTCGCCCTGTTCAAGCTGGGCTACGAGGCGGACGGGGACGACGACACGGCGGGCGACACGGGGGAGACGCAGTGACCACGGCCAAGCGGGACACCTACACGCCCGAGACCCTGCTGTCCGTCGCCGTCCAGGTCTTCAACGAGCGGGGCTACGACGGCACCTCGATGGAGCACCTGTCCAAGGCGGCCGGCATCTCGAAGTCCTCGATCTACCACCACGTCTCGGGCAAGGAGGAGCTGCTGCGCCGCGCCGTCAGCCGCGCCCTCGACGGCCTCTTCGCGATCCTGGAGGAGCCGGGCGCCGACCGCGGCCGCGCGGTCGAGCGCGTCGAGTACGTCACGCGCCGCACGGTCGAGGTGCTGGTCTCGGAGCTGCCGTACGTGACGCTGCTGCTGCGCGTGCGCGGCAACACCCGCACCGAGCGCTGGGCGCTGGAGCGCCGCCGCGAGTTCGACCACCAGGTGGCGGACCTCCTCAAGGCCGCCGCGGCCGAAGGCGACCTGCGGGCGGACGTGGACATCCGGCTCGCCACCCGGCTGCTCTTCGGCATGGTGAACTCCCTGGTCGAGTGGTACCGCCCGCACCCGGGCACGAGCCACACCCAGCTCGCGGACGCGGTGGTCCACATGGCCTTCGACGGGCTGCGCACGGCCCGCTGAGCGGCCCGGGCGGCCCTCCGGACGGGAAACGCCGCCCGGACGGGCTAGTCCTCCGAGATCGCCGGGGGCATCGGCTGGCCCGGGCCGGGGTCCAGGAGGTCCGTTTCCTCGAAGACCAGGAGGGTGCGGGTCGAGAGGACCTCCGGGATGGCCTGGAGGCGGGTCAGGACCAGTTCGCGCAGGGTCCGGTTGTCCGGGGTGTGGACCAGCAGGAGGACGTCGAAGTCGCCGCTGACCAGGGCGATGTGGGCGGCGCCCGGGAGCTCGCGGAGCTTTTCGCGGACCGTGCGCCAGGAGTTCTGGACGATCTTCAGAGTGATGTAGGCCGAGGCGCCCTGGCCTGCCCTTTCGTGGTTGACGCGGGCCGTGAACCCGCGGATCACGCCGTCGTCGATGAGCCGGTTGATGCGGGCGTAGGCGTTGGCGCGCGAGACGTGCACCTGTTCCGCCACCGACCGTATGGACGTGCGGCCGTCCGCCTGGAGCAGTCTGATGATCGATCTGTCGATCGGATCCAGTGGCCGGGGCGCTGCCGGGGTGCCTCCCGCTGCGGCCGGCGTGGGACCCGCTCCGGCCATTTGTTCATGCGGCATTGCCCGATGCCTCCCTCTCCTGGACGTCCTGCATCCATCCCAGAGCCCCGGCGCCCGTTTGTCCACAGCCTGGAGCCGCCTGTAGCCAAATTGCGCGGACAACCGAACAATCGGTAGGTGAGGCGCCTCACACCCGAGCCGTCGCCCTGCCCGCTTCCCACGAGGAGGTGTACGCCGCCATGACGGTCCAAGAGCTGCCCGGTGCCGGTGCGTCCCACCGTCCCACCCCGCCGCCCGCCTGGAGGCCCCGTACGGACGCCGCTCCGCTGCTGCCCGACGCCGAGCCCTACCGGGTCCTCGGCACGTCGGCGGCCGAGCGGCTGGACCCCGCGCTGATGCGCCGCTGCTACTCGGAGCTGGTGCGCGGCCGCCGCTACAACGCGCAGGCCACGGCGCTGACCAAGCAGGGACGGCTCGCCGTGTACCCGTCGACCGTCGGGCAGGAGGCCTGCGAGATCGCGGCCGCGATGGTGCTGGAGGAGCAGGACTGGCTCTTCCCCAGCTACCGCGACACCCTGGCGGCCGTGGCGCGCGGCCTGGACCCGGTGCAGGCGCTGACTCTGCTGCGCGGCGACTGGCACACCGGCTACGACCCCCGTGAGCACCGCATAGCCCCGCTCTCCACCCCCCTCGCCACCCAGCTGCCGCACGCCGTGGGCCTGGCCCACGCGGCCCGGCTGCGCGGGGACGACGTCGTCGCCCTGGCCATGGTCGGCGACGGCGGCACCAGCGAGGGCGACTTCCACGAGGCGCTGAACTTCGCCGCCGTCTGGCAGGCCCCCGTCGTCTTCCTCGTGCAGAACAACGGCTTCGCGATATCCGTCCCGCTCGCCAAGCAGAGCGCCGCCCCGACGCTGGCCCACAAGGCCGTCGGGTACGGCATGCCCGGCCGGCTGGTCGACGGCAACGACATCGCCGCCGTGCACGAGGTGCTCACCGAAGCCGTCCGGCGTGCCCGGTCCGGCGGCGGTCCGACGCTGATCGAGGCCGTCACCTACCGGATGGAGGCGCACACGAACGCCGACGACGCGACCCGCTACCGCGGAGACGCCGAGGTCGAGGCCTGGAAGGCGCACGACCCGATCGAGCTGCTGGAGCGCGAGCTGACCGCCCGCGGGATCCTCGACGAGGAGGGCGTGCGGCAGGCGCGCGACGACGCCGAGACGATGGCGGCGGCCCTGCGCGAGGGCATGAACGCGGACCCCGTGCTCAACCCGATGGACCTGTTCGAAAACGTCTACGCGGAGCAGACCGGCCTGCTGCGCGAGCAGGCGGCCATGCTGCGTGCCGAGCTCGAAGCCGGGGACCAGGAGTGACGACGGTGGCGGCGAAGTCCGCGAAGTCGGGCGCCAAGCCCGCGACCATGGCCCAGGCCCTGACCCGGGCCATGCGCGACGCGATGGCCGAGGACCCGACGGTCCACGTCATGGGCGAGGACGTCGGCACGCTCGGCGGGGTCTTCCGGATCACCGACGGGCTCGCCAAGGAGTTCGGCGAGGACCGCTGCACGGACACCCCCCTCGCGGAGGCGGGAATCCTGGGCGCGGCCGTCGGCATGGCCATGTACGGGCTGCGGCCGGTCGTGGAGATGCAGTTCGACGCGTTCGCGTACCCGGCCTTCGAGCAGCTGATCTCGCACGTCGCGAAGATGCGCAACCGCACGCGCGGCGCCATGCCGCTGCCGATCACCATCCGCGTGCCCTACGGCGGCGGCATCGGCGGCGTGGAGCACCACTGCGACTCCTCCGAGGCGTACTACGTGGCCACGCCCGGCCTGCACGTGGTGACCCCGGCGACCGTCGAGGACGCGTACGGGCTGCTGCGCGCCTCGATCGCGAGCGACGACCCGGTGGTCTTCCTGGAGCCGAAGCGGCTGTACTGGTCCAAGGCCGACTGGTCCCCGCAGGCGCCGACGGCCGTCCCGGGCATCGGGAAGGCGCTGGTGCGCCGCACGGGCACGAGCGCCACGCTGATCACGTACGGGCCTTCGCTGCCGGTGTGCCTGGAGGCGGCCGAGGCGGCGCGCGAGGAGGGCTGGGACCTGGAGGTCGTGGACCTGCGCTCCCTCGTGCCCTTCGACGAGGAGACGGTGGTGGAGTCCGTGCGCCGGACCGGGCGCGCCGTGGTGGTCCACGAGGCCAGCGGCTTCGGCGGACCGGGCGCGGAGATCGCCGCCCGCGTCACGGAGCGCTGCTTCCACCACCTGGAGGCGCCGGTGCTGCGCGTGACGGGCTTCGACATCCCGTACCCGCCGCCGATGCTGGAGAAGCACCACCTGCCCGGTGTGGACCGGATCCTGGACACCGTGGCCCGCCTGCAGTGGGAGAACTGATGGCGCAGGTAATGGAGTTCAAGCTTCCCGATCTCGGGGAGGGCCTGACCGAGGCCGAGATCGTGCGCTGGCTGGTCGCGGTGGGCGATGTCGTCGCGATCGACCAGCCCGTGGTCGAGGTCGAGACGGCCAAGGCGATGGTGGAGGTTCCGTGCCCCTACGGCGGTGTCGTCACCGCCCGTTTCGGGGAGGAGGGCACGGAACTCCCCGTCGGGGCACCGCTGATCACCGTGGCGGTGGGGGCGCAGACCGTGCCGGTCGACTCGGCCGCCCCCGCGGCGGAGTCCCCGGCCTCGGGGAACGCGCCCCGGCCGCTGATCGGTTACGGCTCGGACGACTCGCGTCCGGCGCGTCGGCGACGGGTGCGACCCGTCACCGCCGCGGTGTCGGCGCCGGTCGCCCCGGCCGTGCCGGTGGCTCCCGCCGTGCCGGTGGCTCCGGTCGCTCCGGCTGCTCCGGCCGCTCCGGCCGGGCCCGTTCCGGTGATCTCGCCGCTGGTGCGCAAGCTCGCGCGGGACGGCGGGATCGATCTGCGGGGGCTCACGGGGTCGGGCCCGGACGGGCTGATCATGCGGGCGGACGTGGAGGCCGCGCTGGCGGCCCTGCGGGCTCCCGCGGCCCCGGCCGCCGCCGCGGTCGCTCCCGTGGTCGCTCCCACGGGGGCGCAGGGCGAGCGGGTGCCGCTGAAGGGCGTACGCGGGGCGGTCGCGGAGAAGCTGTCGCGCAGCCGGCGGGAGATTCCGGACGCCACGTGCTGGGTCGACGCGGACGCCACCGAGCTGATGGCGGCGCGGGCCGCGATGAACGCGGTGGGCGGGCCCAAGATCTCGGTGCTGGCGCTGCTGGCCCGGATCTGCACGGCCGCGCTCGCGAAGTACCCGGAGCTGAACTCCACGGTGGACCTGGCGGCGAACGAGATCGTCCGGCTGCCGTCGGTGAACCTGGGCTTCGCCGCGCAGACGGACCGGGGGCTGATGGTCCCGGTGGTCCGGGACGCGCACGCGATGAACCCGGAGGCACTGTCGGCGGAGTTCGCGCGGCTGACGGAGCTGGCTCGGGGCGGGAAGCTGTCCCCGGCGGACCTCACCGGCGGGACGTTCACGCTGAACAACTACGGGGTGTTCGGGGTCGACGGCTCGACGCCGATCATCAACCACCCCGAGGCGGCGATGCTCGGCGTGGGCCGGATCATGGCGAAGCCGTGGGTGCACCGCGGGGAGCTGGCGGTCCGGCAGGTCGTGCAGCTGTCGCTGACGTTCGACCACCGGGTGTGCGACGGGGGTACGGCGGGTGGGTTCCTGCGGTATGTCGCCGACTGTGTGGAGTCGCCGGCGGTGCTGTTGCGTTCGCTGTAGCGGGGGTTGGGGTGGGTGCGGGTGGGTGCCGCTGCGCGGAGCTGCTCCCCGCCCCGCCCTTCCTCCGTTCCCCGGGGCTCCGCCCCGGCCCCCGGTCCTCAAGCGCCGGACGGGCTGGAGGAGCTGGGGCTTCGCCCGGGCCCGGTCCTCAAGCGCCGGACGGGTGGAGGAGCTGGGGCTTCGCTTCGGGCCCCGGTCCTCAAGCGCCGGACGGGCTGGAGGAGCCGGCGAGTCGAGGCTCGCCGGCGTGCATGCGTCCTGGGTCAGGTGGTGAGCAGCAGTTTGCCCACGTGGGTGCTGGATTCCAGGACGCGGTGGGCCTCGGCCGCCTGAGGCATGGGGAACGTCTCGTGGATCACCGGGCGGACCCGGCCCGCCGCCACCAGGGGCCAGACGTGTTCGCGGACGGCCGCGACGATCGCCGCCTTCTCCTCCAGCGGGCGGGCCCGCAGGGAGGTGGCGGTGATCGCGGCGCGCTTGGCGAGCAGGGCGCCGAGGTTCAGTTCGGCCTTCAGGCCGCCCTGGAGCCCGATCACCGCGAGGCGGCCGTTCACGGCCAGCGCCGCCACGTTCCGTTCCAGGTACTTCGCACCCATGATGTCCAGGATCACGTCCGCCCCGGCGCCGCCGGTCGCCGCCTTGATCTCCTCCACGAAGTCCTGCTCGCGGTAGTCGATCAGGATGTCCGCGCCCAGTTCCGCGCAGCGTTCCAGCTTCTCCTTGCTGCCGGCCGTCACCGCCACGCGCGCGCCGACCGCCTTGCCGAGCTGGATGGCCGTCGTCCCGATGCCGCTGGATCCGCCGTGGACCAGGAGGGTCTCGCCGGGGCGCAGCGCGGCCACCATGAACACGTTGGACCACACGGTGCAGACCGTCTCGGGCAGCGCGGCCGCCGTCACCAGGTCCAGGCCCGCCGGGACCGGCAGCAGCTGGCCCGCGGGGACGGCGACCTTCTGCGCGTACCCGCCGCCCGCCAGCAGGGCGCAGACCTCGTCGCCGACGGCCCAGCCGGGGACCCCCGGGCCGATCGCGGCGATCCGGCCGGAGCACTCCAGGCCGGGGTAGGGGGAGGAGCCGGGCGGGGGATCGTAGAAGCCCTGCCGTTGCAGGAGGTCGGCGCGGTTCACGGCGCTCGCCGCGACCTCGACGAGGACCTGGCCCTCGCCCGCCACCGGATCGGGTACGTCGGTCCAGACGAGGGCCTCGGGGCCGCCGGGCTGCTCGATGGTGATCGCATGCATGGCCCGGAGGCTACGCGACACCGCCCGCGGCGCCCAAGCACCTGGGATGCTGGGTGGCGCTGGGCACAGGGGAACCGTCAACTTCCTTGGAGGCAAGCCGATATGTCCGATGAACGGTTACAGCGCAATCAGCTGGTGATCGACGAGTTCCGAGCCACCGGGGGAAAGGTGGGCGGGGACTTCGCGGCACTCCCGCTGCTGCTCCTCACCACCACCGGCGCCCGCAGTGGTGAGCGGCGCACGATGCCGATGGCCTATCTGCGCGACGGGGAGCGGCTGGTGGTGTTCGCCGCGAACGGCGGCCGTGCGAACCGGCCGGGCTGGTACTACAACCTGCTCGCCGACCCCTCCGCCCACGTCGAGGTCGGCAGCGAGGCCTACGGGGTGACGGCAGTGGAGACCGACGGCTGCGAGCGGGAGCGGCTCTGGGCGCTCCAGGTGGAGCGGACTCCGTTCCTGGCGGGCTTCCAGGAGCGTTCCGGCCGTCTCGTTCCGGTCATCACGCTGACCCGTACGGACGGCGCCGCGTAGCGAACTGCCGCCCGCCCTGGGCGCGGTGCTACTCGGCCGGGCCCAGGGCGGGGCCGTGCGCGCTCGCGCGGACGATGGTGATGAGACGGTCCGTCAGCTGGAGCGGGCTCGCGTGCGGATCGTCGTAGGGCAGGAGCCGGTGCCCGCGCAGCACGCTGACGACCAGGTCGGGGGTCTCCCGTACCGACATGCCCACCTCGGACTTCTTCACCGGCCGTTCGATGAGGTCGAGGCCGCTGCCCTGCTGGATGAGGTCCTCCATCACGGTGCCGGCGCTGGGGCTGAGCACCGACAGGCCCAGCAGCCGGCCGGCCGCGCTTGCGCTCGTGATGACGGCGTCGGCGCCGGACTGGCGCAGCAGCGGGGCGTTCTCCTCCTCGCGGACCGCGGCGACGATCTTCGCACCCCGGTTGAGCTGCCGGGCCGTCAGCGTGACCAGTACGGCGGTGTCGTCCCGCTGGGTGGCGATGATGATCTGGCGGGCCTTCTGCAGTTCGGCGCGCAGCAGGACGTCGGAGCGGGTGGCGTCGCCGACCACGCCCGTGAACCCCTCTGCGTTGGCCGTGTCGATCACCTTGGCACTGGGGTCGACGATGACGACGTGGTCCTTGGGGAGCCCGGTGGCCAGCAGCGTCTGCAGGGCGGAGCGGCCCTTGGTGCCGAAGCCGACGACGACCGTGTGGTCACGCAAGTTCTTCCTCCAGCGGTTCAGCCGCCACTCTTCCCTCGTCCGCTCCGTGAGGACTTCCAGGGTGGTGCCGACCAGGATGATCAGGAACAGGACGCGCAGCGGGGTGATCAGCAGGATGTTGATCAACCGTGCGCTGTCGCTGTACGGGACAATGTCGCCGTATCCGGTCGTCGACAGGGTGACAGTGGCGTAGTAGACGCAGTCGAGGAAGTCGACCGTCTCGTTGGCGTTGTCGTGGTAGCCGTCGCGGTCCAGCCACACGATCAGGACCGTCAGGGCCATCACGAACAGGGCCATCAACAGGCGTTTGGAGACCTGCCGCAGGGGTTTTTCGACGGTGCGTCTGGGCATCCTGATGCGCTGGGCGGCGAGTTTCTCGTCCGCGCCACGCGCCATGGCGTCGTGGCCGTGAAGTTTCACGTGAAACATCCCCCGGCTGCCCAGGGCAGGTCCAGGATCTCCAGCTCCTGCCCGGACCGCGCGCCCCTCGGCGGTACGACGGCCAGCGCGTCGGCGGCGGCCACACCGCGCAGCATCGCGGGGCCGTGGTAGCGCAGCGGCACGGCGTGGTCGTCGCCCAGCATGACGGGGACGAGCCGGGTGTCGAACGGGTGGCCCGGTACGTCGCCCTCGACCGTCGCCGCGTAGCGGGGGCGCCGGCGGCGGCCAGCGAGGGCCCGCAGCAGCGGTTCGGCGAGGGTCAGCAGCCCGGAGACGGCGGCGAGGGGGTTCCCGGGCAGCCCGACCAGGTGCCGTCCGTCGGCCCGGTCGCCGATGCGGGCCAGCAGCATCGGGTGGCCCGGCCGTACGGCGACCCCGTCGACGAGGAGTTCGGCGCCGGCCCGCTCCAGCACGGGGTGGACGTGGTCCACGGGCCCGGAGGCGGTGCCGCCGGTGGTCACGATGAGGTCCGCCGTGGAGGTGGTGACGGCCTCCAGCAGGGCCTCGACCCCGGCGGGGTCGTCGCCGAGCCGCCGGGAGGACACGACTTCGGCGCCGACCCGGGAGAGCCAGGGGCCGAGCATGGGGCTCAGCGCGTCGCGGATCAGGCCGTCGTGCGGAAGGCCCTCGGTGAGCAGCTCGTCGCCGAGGACGAGGATCTCCACGCGGGGGCGGGGCCGGGTGGTCAGCTCGTCGTAGCCCGCGGCCGCGGCCAGCCCGAGCACGGCGGGGGTGACCAGCGAGCCGACGGGCAACAGCAGGTCGCCCGAGCGGCACTCCTGACCGCGCGGGCGGATGTCCTGGCCGGTGACGACGGTCCGCTCGGCGAAGAGCTGGCCGCCGGACTCGCGGCTGTGCTCGCTGCGGATGACGGCGGTGGTGTCGGCGGGGATCCGGGCGCCGGTGGCGATCCGTACGGCCTCGCCGTCCGCGAGGGGCACGGGCAGTTCGGTGCCGGCGAGGACGTCGGCGCCGCCGCGGACGGTCCAGGGACCGGGTCCGGCGACGGCCCAGCCGTCCATGGCGGAGGTGTCGAAGGACGGCAGGTCGGTCAGGGCGTCCAGCGGCGCGGCCAGCACCTCCCCGAGGGCGTCCGCGAGGGGGACCCGGTGGTTCCGGCCCCGGGCCCCGGTCCCGGCGCGTACGGCGGCCTCCCGGGCCGCCGGCCAGGGGGTGGCGCGGTGGCGGGAGCCGCCGGGGGCCGCGGAGGCGCCGGAGCCGCTGTGCGGGCCGTGGCCCTGGCCGGAGCCGTGGCCGGGGCCGCTGCCGGGGTTGCTGCGGCTGACCAGGGCCAGTGCCTGTTCGAGGGCGTGGTCGGCGTCGGCGTCGGTGGGGGTCATCCGGAGCCGTTCTGTTCGTCGGCCTGCGCCTCGGCGGCCCAGCGCAGCGCCAGGTCGGCGGCCTTGCGGGAGGCCTCGGCGACGGCCTGGGCGGGGTCGGCGCCGGTGGCTTCGGCCCGGGCGGCCGCGTAACCGACGAGGAAGGTGGTCAGGGGAGCGGCGGGCCGGGCGACGCCGTGCGCGGCGTCACGGGCGAGGTCGAGCAGGGTCTTGGTGTCGACGGCGAGGTCGATGCCCAGCTCGTCCTTGACGGCGGTGATCCATTGGTCCAGCACGGTTCCATGCTCCCTGATCCGGGCCCGGGCGGCGGCGAGATCCTCCCAGGTGTCGCAGTCGAAGGAGGCGAGCGGCTGCGGCGCCGTGAGGCGGGTGAGGTCCAGTTCGGCGGTGAGGCCGCGCAATGGGAGCCCCGTCAGGCGGCCGTGCTCGGTGGCGAGCAGGGCGATCTCGCGGCGCAGGGGCTCGGCCCGGTAGGCGGCGACCAGGGGCTGGTCGCGGCCGCCGGGATCCCGCAGCAGGGCCCCCTCGGCGGCCCCGACCCCGTCGAGGAGCGCCCGTACGGTGCCGGCGTCCAGGAACGGCAGGTCCGCGGAGAGTACGAGGACCAGCTCGGCGGTGGTCTGGCGGAGCCCGGCGTCCAGTGCGGCCACCGGCCCGCCGCCCGGCGGTTCCTCGCGGGCCCAGCGCACCGGGCGCGTGGTCGACCGGCGGCCGCCGACGACGACGGTGGTGCGGGCGTCCTTGCAGGCGTCGAGAACGCGGTCGAGGAGGGTGCGGCCGCCGACGCTCAGCGTGGGCTTGTCGGCCCCGCCGAGTCGCTGCGCGGCGCCGCCTGCCAGGACGATCGCGTCGTAACTCATGCCCCTGAGTATGCGACGCCCGTGTTTCCGGCGGGGAAACCGATTTACGCGCCGCTTACGTGTGGCTCCGGGGGCCGCGCCCTGGCCGGCGGGGCTGGGTGTGGTGCGGCTCAAGGATCGGGGCTCCGTCCCGGACCCCGCGCCTCAATCGCCGGCGGGGCTGGATTGGCCGGACCCTGTGCCTCGATTACCGGCGGGGCCGGCTTGGCCCGGACCCCGTGACTCAGTTACCGGCGGGGCCGGGTAGTGGTGGTGCTGAGGCCGACTGGGTGAAGGCGGGTGCCGTTGCTCCGGGGAGCTTCGGCCCCGCCTTCGTCCGGGTGGCCGTCGTGGGCTACAGGTACGGCCCCGAGCGGATCGGGCCGTGGCCGTCTTCGTCGTCCGTCGGGGCCCCCGGCGGGAGCGCCCGGCGCATCTGTTCCAGTTGGGCCCGCGCCGCCATCTGCTGCGCGAACAGGGCCGTCTGGATGCCGTGGAAGAGGCCCTCCAGCCATCCCACCAACTGCGCCTGAGCGATGCGCAGTTCCGCCTCCGAGGGAATGGCCTCGTTGGTGAACGGGAGGGACAGGCGCTCCAGTTCCTCCACGAGTTCGGGGGCCAGGCCGTCCTCCAGCTCCTTCACCGAGGCGGCATGGATGTCCTTGAGCCGGACCCGGCTCGCCTCGTCCAGAGGCGCTGCGCGTACCTCTTCCAGGAGTTGCTTGATCATGCTGCCGATCCGCATTACCTTGGCGGGCTGTTCGACCATCTCCGTCACGGGGACCTCGCGCGACTCGTCATCGGCGCCGCCGACCGCCATCCCGTCCTGTCCCACGATCATGACGTGCGGGGGGCTGTCCTGCGACCGTTCACTCCTCGGCATCTCCATGCCGTTCATTCTCTCGCACACCTTCGTCAGCAGACGTGTGCCCCCGTACGAGCGTGATCCACCCTGTACGGGGGCACGAGATCAGCCGGCCGCCCTGCGGGCCAGTGCGCCGCTGGAACGGGTGACCAACGCGGCCAGCAGCGCCGCACCCAGCGGGACCAGGACCAGCAGCCCGCCAAGGGTCTCCCACGGCACCGCGATCGGCACGTACGGCACTTCGCCCCCCGATGCGTAGCCCCTGTCGACCCCGTACTGGTAGAGGCGCTGGAGCTGGCGTTCCTCGGTGAGCCGCAGTCCGACCGCGGGCAGGATTCCGGCCGCCGAGCCCAGGACCACGCCCATCAGGGCGACCACCCCGCACTGGAAGCCGCTGAGCGTGCGCCGGACCCGCGGTGCCGCGCCCACCGCCGCCAGGGTCTTCAGGTCGGCCTCGGCGTCGGCCTGGGCGAGCCCGGTGGCGATGCCGGCCGCGCCGATGGTGACCAGGCCGGCGAAGACGGTGAGGGCGAGCAGGGTGAGGCTGTCGTCGCCCTGGTAGCCCGCTTCGATGCGCACGGAGGCGTCCACGCCCATCCGGTCGATCTCCCCGGCGATCTTCTGCTTCTGTTCGCTGCTCGCCGGCCCGTCGAGGCTGAAGTAGGAGCCGAACGGTGCGGTGGACAGCCCGGTGGCCTTCACGGCCGCCGCCGGCAGGACCACTTCGATGCCCCAGCCCTCGGCGTTGTCGGGCGCCTGGTGGACGGGGAGGACCTTGTCCACGCCCGGCGGGTCCTCGCCGGGCTTGCCGATGCCGTCGGCGGCCTGCGGGTCGGTGATGACCCGCAGCACGAGCTTGCCGTCCTTGACGTTGCGCTTGTCGAAGGACACGGCCTGGCCGGCCTTGAGGGCGGCCACCGACCCCGGATCGGTCACGGCGAGCACGGAGAGCAGCTTCTCGTCGGCGACGACGATCTCGTACTGCGCGCCGTGCCGGTTCTCCGCGCAACGCCAGTCCCGGCGCAGCTCCTTGGCCTGCTCCTGGGTGAAGGAGGCGGGCCCGTTCGGTGAATCGAAGAGCGGGCAGCGCTGTTCCTTGGGCGCGATGATCTGGACCCGGCCGCAGCCCGGTTCCGAAGAGTACGAGTCGCAGCCCGGCCTGCCGACGACCAGGCGGTCGACGTCCGCGCGGTGTGTCAGCGGGAGTTGCTTCGCGAGGGCCTCGCGCAGGGCGGGCACCTCCTTGTGGGCGCTGTTCTCCGTGGTCTGCAACAGACCGGTGCTGCCGGGGAGTTCGGCCACGTACTCGTGCCGGTGCTGGATGTCCTGGCTGTGCTGGTACGTGGCCACCGCGACGGTTCCGGCGACGGCGGCCAGCACGGCGGCCACGGCGGGTGCCGTACGCCCCCGGTTGCGCACGGCGTCACGCAGCGCGAGCCGCGGCGACAGCGGCAGCCACCGCCCGAGCCGGCCGAACAGGCCGACCAGGACGGGGGTGAGGGCGACGACGCCGAGCTCGGCCAGCGCGCTGCCGCCTGCGACCACGGTCGGTCCCATCTCCGAGGCGGTGCCGTACAGGGCGATCGCGGCGCCGCCTGCGACGGCGACCAGGCCGATGACCGGCAGCACCCGGTTGGCGCGGCGGACCCCGCGGCGGCCGGTCAGCGAGGCCAGCACGGTCTGCCGGGAGGCGGTGACGGCCGGGACGATCGCGGCCAGCAGCCCGGTCACCACGGCCAGGAGGGCGATACCGGCCAGTTCCAGGGGGCGCAGGTCGAAGCCGCCGAAGCGGCTGCCGATGTACTCCTCCAGCACCGGCCGCAGCGCGACGGTGAGCGCGAGGCCGATGGCGGTGCCGGTGACGGCGGCCACGGCGCCGATGACCAGGCCGCCGGAGAGCACGATGGAGCGGATGTGCCTGCGGTCGCCGCCGTTGGCGCCGACGAGGCCCAGCTGGCGGCGGGAGCGTCGGGCGCCGACCGCGAAGGCCGGTCCGGCGAGCAGGCAGATCTCCAGCATGGCCAGGCCGACGATGGTGGCCAGGATGGCCTTCTCGGTGGAGGAGACGCTGACGCCGGAGCCGAGCTCCGCCTTCGGTTGCTGCTGGTAGAGGGGCACGTCGGAGTCGGCCGGCGGGTCGAGGAACACGGCGCGGGACATGACGAGCAGCCCCTTGGCGTTGGCCGCCTTGACCATGTTCCACGTGAAACCTTCGCCGCCGACCTTCACCAGGTAGGAGTCCTGGGGCCGTACGCCGGGTGCGCCGGCGGCCTGCAGGGCCTTGTCGAGCGGGGCGAGGAGGGTCCCGGCCGGGGCCATGAGCTCGTCGGAGTTCAGCTCGTCGGGCAGCTCGTAGGCGCCGACGATCCTGTACGAGGAGGTCGCGCCGCGCGGGGTCACCGAGGAGCCGACGTAGAGGCCGGAGTTGCGCAGGAAGGAGGTGGTGGCCGCCACCTCGCCCGCGGCCTCCGGCAGCCGGCCGCGGTCGACCGTGATCAGGCCGGCCGTCAGCGGGCTGCTCGTGTCGAGTTCGCGCAGGTGGGTGTCGAGCAGGCCGTGGGTGGTGCGGACCTTGGCGTAGGCGGTGGAGTCCTTGACGGCCTGGACGCCGGCCGGGAGCGCGGAGGCCACCGGATCCGGCTGGTCCTCCTTGGGTCTGGGCCCGGCGGTGTAGTCCTTGAAGCCGCCGACCGGCGCGTAGCTGGAGCCGTCGGGCTTCTGGTAGATGGGCACGCCCAGGTTGGAGCCGCTCACCCGGGCGTCGGCGGCGCCGATCAGGCGGGTGGCGTGCTGTCCGGGGGTGAGCTGGGCGCTGCGCAGCGTGAAGTCGGCGGCGCTCACCCCGATGATCGGCAGGGCGAGCATCGCGAGGACGAGGGAGCTGCGGCCCTTGGCGCGCCAGGCATCGCGGCGGGCGATGCGCAGCGCCGCGACCCAGGAGTGGTACCAGCCTTGGAGCGAGGAGGTCACTGGGCGGCCGCCCGCCCGGAGAGCAGGGAGTCGGCCCCGCTGCGCAGGGTCTCGTCGATCACGCTGCCGTCGCGCAGGAAGACCACGCGGTCGGCCCAGGCGGCGAACCGCGGCTCGTGCGTGACGAGGATCCCGGCCGCGCCCGCGTCGCAGCGGGAGCGCAGCAGGGCGAGGACGGACTCGCCGGTCTCGGAGTCGAGGGCGCCGGTGGGTTCGTCGGCGAGGACGAGGCGTCGGTCGCCGACCAGGGCGCGGGCGATGGCCACGCGCTGCTGCTGGCCGCCGGACATCTCGTCGGGGAAGCGGTCGGCGAGTGAGCCGAGGCCCATCTCCTCCAGCGCGGCGAGCGCGGAGACGCGGGCCCTGCGGGCGGAGACGCCGTCGAGTTCGCGGGGCAGGGCCACGTTCTCCGCGGCGGTGAGCGCGGGGATGAGGTTGTAGTCCTGGAAGACGTAGCCGATGCTGCGGCGGCGCAGTGCGGCCAGCTGCCTGCGGCTCGCGGTGGTGATGTCGGTGCCCTCGACGATCACGCGGCCGCTGGTCGGGGTGTCGAGGCCGCCCGCCAGGGTGAGCAGCGTCGACTTCCCCGAGCCGGACGGGCCCATGACGGCGACGAGTTCGCCCGGGTACACGGACAGGTCGATGCCGCGCAGCGCGTGCACCTCGGTGGTGCCGCTGCCGTGGGTGCGTACGAGCCGGTCCAACTGGAGTACGGGTTGCCGGGGCTGGTGCTGTTCGGACATGGAGGGTCCCCCCTGGAGCGGTGGTTCAGCCCCGCCGCGTGCGGGCGGTGCGGGGCCGTGCGGTCGGTGCCGGGGAGGGGGCCGGGGCCGCGGCCCCGGGGTCCTCGTCGGCATGGGGTGGTTCGGCCCGGTGAGGTCCGGGCTCGGCGGCTCTCCGGTCGGACGGCAGGGAGAGCCGGACCAGCCGGGATTCGCAGTGGTCCAGCCAGCGGGCCTCGGCCTCGGTCTGGAAGATCAGCTGTTCCAGGACGAGCAGCCAGGCGACGTCGTCGCGTTCGCGGGACTGTCCGCTCTCGATCGCGGCGAGTGCGGTGGCCTTGAGCCGGGTGTAGTCCTGCATCGCCCTGATGGTGGCGTGCCGCTGGGACTGGATGACGGCGCGGATGTCCACCCCGGGGGCGCCCACGGCCATGGCGAGCTTGATGGACAGCTCGTCCCGGGGCGGGTTGGCGCGGTCGACGGGGCGCTCGTACCACTCGCGCAGTTCGGTGCGGCCCGTGTCGGTGATGGCGTAGAGGGTGTGCCCGGCGGAGTCCTCACCGCCGGGCGCGACGAGGCCGTCCCGCTCCAGGCGGGCGAGGGTGGTGTACACCTGCCCGACGTTGAGCGGCCAGGTGGAGCCGGTGCGTGATTCGAACTCGGTGCGCAGCTGGGAACCGTACCTGGGGCCCCGTTCGAGCAGGGCGAGCAGGCCGTGGCGGATCGACATACTCGGTATGTATACCGAGTATGTTCACGCAGGGCAACCACCGCGGGATGCGCCCGGACCTGCCCCGGACCTTTCAGGCGCTGCGCCGCAGCCGCACTCCGAGGTAGCCCAACCCCAGTCCCATCAGGGCGAACCCGGTGCCGAGGGGCAGTATGTGCGCGGCCAGATCGGCGGCCCGCTCGTTCGGCTCGGTGCCCAGTGCCCTGGCCGCCGGGGGCGGGGTCGGCTCGGCGGGCGGCGGTGACGGCCGTGGCGGCCGCTGCGCCGGGGGTTCGACGCGCGGGCGGGCCGGCAGCGGGCGGGAGGCCACCGTCAGCTCCGGGTCGGCGGGCTCGGCCGCCGGTCTCCCGGGCCGCTCCCGCCCGGCTCCGGCCACGGAGCCGGCCAGCTCTTCGAGGGGCTCGTCGGCCGGGGCGGGCTCGGTGGCGGGGGCCGTGCGCGGGGCCGTGCACAGGGGCCGGGCGTACGCGGAGGCGGTGGGCGCGAGCGCGGCGGCGGCCAGCGCGGCGCAGGCCAGCCAGCGGGCCGGGCGGAAGCCTTGGTTCACGGGGTGCCCCTCCCGTCCCGAGCCTGTGGATCACGCGGCGATGCGCGCTGCGCCCAGATTTGCACAGCGGGGCAAAAGCGGCATCCCGGGCGCCCCATCGGGGTGCCCGGGATGCCGGGGTGGAGCAGTGCCCGCTGCCGGAGGGCTACTCCGGGGTGCCGGTCGACACGGTCAGCGTGTAGGTCGTGCCTTCCTTGTCGATCGGGTCGCCGGGGCGCGGGGACTGGTCGATCACCTGGTCCTTGCCGTACACGGCCTCGTCCTTGTTGACGATCTCGTACTTGCCGCCCGAGGCCTGGATGCAGGCCTTCACGGACAGCATGTCCTTGTACCGCAGGTCGGGTGCCGAGTACTTGCCCGCCTGGCTGTAGTGCTTCACCGGCTCCTTGCACAGCTTCGGGTCGATCGTGCGCGTGCGGTCCGGGCCCTTGGTGCTGGGCTTGGCGGCGGGAGCGGTCGCGGGGGCGCTGGCGCCGCCCGGCGACGCGACGTTCTTGGCGTCCTTGTCGTCGTCGCCGTCCCAGACGATCGCCGCGATCAGGCCGCCGATCGCGAGCAGGGCCACCGCGATCGCGCCCGCGACCACCGGCATGTTCTTCTTGCCGCCGCTGCCGCCCGCGCCGCCGTCCGAGCCCGACGGCGAGCCAGCGGGCGAGATCGTGTACGGCGGCGGGGTGGGCGCCGCGTACTGCTGCGGCGGGGGCGTGTGCGGGTACGCGTAGCCCCCCTGCGCCTGCGGCTGCGGAGCCGGCGTCGGCGGACCGTACGGGGAGGCCGTCTGCGGCGCCTGGTACGGCTGCTGCACGGACTGCGGCGAGGGCGGGAAGCCGGAGTCCAGCGGCGGGAACACGGCCGAGCCGACGCCCGCCCCGCTGTTCGTGGGGCCGAGGCCCTGGACGATGACCGGAGCCCCGGTCTGTCCGGCGGACAGCACCCGGGCGATCTCGTCCGCCATGGCCGCGGCCGTGGGGAAGCGCTCGTTCGGGTTCTTCTTCAGCGCGCGCGCCACCAGCGCGTCCATCGCCGGGGTCACCGAGCGGTTGATGGAGGACGGGGCGACCGGCTCCTCCTGCACGTGCGCGTACGCGATGGCCAGCGGCGAGTCGGCGTCGAACGGGATCCGCCCGGTCAGCAGCTGGAACAGCATGATGCCGACCGAGTACAGGTCGGAGCGGGCGTCGACCGCGCGGCCCAGCGCCTGCTCGGGCGACAGGTACTGCGGGGTGCCGACGACCATGCCGGTCTGCGTCATCGAGGTGACCCCGGACTGCATGGCCCGGGCGATGCCGAAGTCCATGACCTTGACCACGCCGCGCTTGGTCATCATGACGTTGCCGGGCTTGATGTCGCGGTGGACGAGCCCCATGTCGTGGCTGGTCTCCAGGGCGGCCAGCACGTCGGCCGTCACCTTCAGCGCCTTGTCCGCCGGCATCGCCCCGTACTGCGCGATGTCCGCCTGGAGCACGGAGCCGAGCGGCTGCCCCTCCACGTACTCCATGACGATGTACGGCATGAGCGAGCCCTCGAACTCGTCCTCACCCGTGTCGAAGACCGAGACGATGTTGGTGTGCGACAGTTTCGCTACAGCCTGGGCCTCGCGGCGGAACCGTTCGCGGAACGACTGCTCGCGTCCCAGCTCCGTGTGCAGGGTCTTGATGGCCACCTGGCGGTCGAGCGCCGTGTCGTACGCGAGGTACACCGCGGCCATGCCGCCCTCGCCGAGCAAATCCCGTAGCTGGTAACGGCCACGGGCCAGGGAACCGCCTGCGTACCGGCCCTGAGTGCCGTCCTGGCTCATGACTGTTGCTTCCCCTCGAGCTGCGTATGTCGGGCCCAGTCTGCCGGAGGGCAAGCCCCAGTCAAGCCAGTGGCCCGTTCTGTGACCGGCCTGCCACAGGACGACTTGTCCGAACGGTGACCGGGTCCGAGGCTGTAGCGTTCATCGGAGCACCAAAGAAGAGGACTACCGCCCAGCAGCGGCCAAGAGAGACGACGGCGAGGACTGATGGCACCCGAACCCGAGGGAAACGGCGCCGGGATGACCGATGGTCCTGAGCACTGGGGCGCCGGCGGACTGGTGGGAGACGGCCGTTACCGGCTGACACACCGGCTGGGCCGCGGCGGCATGGCCGAGGTGTTCGCCGCCGAGGACGTACGCCTGGGCCGCACCGTCGCCGTCAAGCTGCTCCGCGCCGACCTGGCCGAGGACCCCGTGTCCAAGGCCCGCTTCACGCGTGAGGCGCAGTCCGTCGCCGGACTCAACCACCACGCCGTCGTCGCCGTGTACGACTCGGGCGAGGACCGGGTCGGCCCGAACACCGTCCCGTACATCGTGATGGAGCTGGTCGAGGGCCGCACCATCCGCGACCTGCTGCTCAGCGCCGAGGCCCCGGGCCCCGAGCAGGCGCTCATCATCGTCTCGGGCGTGCTGGAGGCGCTCGCGTACTCGCACCAGCACGGCATCGTGCACCGTGACATCAAGCCGGCGAACGTGATCATCACGGACGCGGGCGCGGTCAAGGTGATGGACTTCGGCATCGCCCGCGCCCTGCACGGCGCACAGTCGACGATGACCCAGACCGGCATGGTCATGGGCACCCCGCAGTACCTGTCGCCGGAACAGGCCCTCGGCAAGGCCGTGGACCACCGCTCCGACCTGTACGCGACCGGCTGCCTGCTGTACGAACTCCTCGCGCTGCGGCCCCCCTTCACCGGCGAGACCCCGCTGTCGGTGGTCTACCAGCACGTGCAGGACGCCCCGGTGCCGCCCTCGCAGCTGCCGGAGGGCCAGAGCATCCCGCCGGAGCTCGACGGCCTGGTGATGCGCTCCCTCGCCAAGGACCCGGACGACCGGTTCCAGAGCGCCGAGGAGATGCGCGGGCTGGTCCAGTACGCGCTCCAGATGCTGCACGACCAGGGTCCGGGCACCGGGACCTGGAACACCGGCCCGGTCACCATGGCCCTGCCGCACGGGCGCGGCGCCTCCCAGACCACGGCCATGCCCGTGGGCGGTACGGGTGGCCAGCCCGCCTACGGCGCGAACGCCATGACCTCGCAGTTCCAGCAGCCGATGGTGCCGGGGCTGAACCCGGACGACGGCTCCGCCTTCCCGGGCGGCGGTCCGGGCGTGTCGGGCCGGGGCTACGACGGCTACGACGACCGCGGCGGCGGCCGCTGGAAGATGTGGCTCTTCGCGGTGCTCGCGGTCATCGCGGTCGCGGGCGGTGTGGCCTACGCCGTCACCAACGTGACCCACAAGGGCGGCGGGAAGCCCCAGGTCACCCAGCAGAGCTCCCCCGGCGGCCAGCAGAACACCCCCGGGGCGTCGGCGAACACGTCCACGCAGCAGACTCCGGACAACACGCCCTCGTTCAACGAGCCCACGGCCGCCCCGACCCGCACCCGGACCCAGAGCAGCACCCCGTCGGCCAGCCCGTCGGCATCCGCCTCGCCGACGCCCACGGAGTCCAAGAGCACGTCGCCGACGCCCACGGCGTCCAAGAGCACTTCCTCCCCGACGCCCACGGCGTCGAAGAGCGAGGGCGCCGGCCCGGGCACGGTGAACGAGCCGCAATAGCGGAGAGCGGGTTGCCGGGAGCGCGGGATACCGGCGCGTCAGAGGGCGTGCTGGTATTCGCGGTCCGGATTTCCGGCGAGCGAGTGCACGGTCACGAACTGGGGTTCGACGCGCATGTAGACGGGGTCGAAGACCTCACCGTCCACGAAATGCGGACCCGGGCCGAAAAGTTCCAGTTCGGCCGTGGTCGGCTCGACGATCCGGGCCGTTCCGGTGAACTGCACCGACCACAGCCCGGGGTCGCGGGAATTGAAGTTGTCCGCCCCGTAGGCGACCACACTGCCGTTGCAGGCCTGGTGATGACCGAAGCCGGCGTGCATTCTCAGGACGACCTCGCCGTCCACCACGATGTGGCGGGCGAGGGCGAGGAAGGGCAGCGCGCGCATGCTCGTGGCGACCCGGCCGTAAGGCACCTGGCGCAGCAGTTCGATGGCGTGGAGTTCCTCCGGTGACATGCCCCCACTCTCGGGTACCGACAGCGTGCCGGGAAGAGGAGGCCGCCCCCATGACCGGGGACGTTGGTCCCGAACGCGAGGGTTCAGTTCCGCTTCTCGGCCTGGAGGCGGGCCACGTAGGCCGCGGCCTGGGAGCGGCGCTCCATGCCCAGCTTGGAGAGCAGGCTGGAGACGTAGTTCTTGATCGTCTTCTCGGCCAGGTGCAGCCGCTCGCCGATGACGCGGTTGGTCAGGCCCTCGCCGATCAGGTCGAGGATCTTCCGCTCCTGCTCGGTGAGGTTGGCCAGGCGGTCGTCGCCCTTGCCGTTCTTGCCGTCACGCAGCCGCTCCAGCACCCGGGCGGTGGCCACCGGGTCCAGCAGGGACTTGCCCGCCGCCACGTCGCGGACGGCGCTGAGCAGCTCGTTGCCGCGGATCGCCTTGAGGACGTAACCCGAGGCTCCGGCCATGATCGCGTCGAACAGCGCCTCGTCGTCGGCGAACGAGGTCAGCATCAGGCATTTGATGTCCTCGTTCTGGGAGCGCACCTCGCGGCACACCTCCACGCCGCTGCCGTCGGGCAGGCGCACGTCGAGCACGGCCACGTCCGGACGGGTGGCCGGGATGCGGACCAGGGCGTCCGCCGCCGTGCCGGCCTCGCCGACGATCTCGATGTCCTCTTCGACCGACAAGAGCTCATGGACACCCCGACGTACCACTTCGTGGTCGTCCAGGAGGAATACCTTGATTTTTCCGTCTTCGCGCACGAAGTCAGTTTCACACACTCACCCCTTCCCTGCCGGAGTTACCCGGGATAACGTGCCGTTGTTCCCGGCCCCTGCAAGGCTGTGACCAGTGGTTGTTCCCGCCTCTGCGGATTTACTTGGAAATCCAAGCAAAAACGCAGGTCAAACGGGGTTTCGCAGTTATGCGGCGCACTGGGTAACGTGCATTGCGCAGGGCACTCGCCGGGGCACCTGTCACGCCTTGATCCCGTACATGACGCGCACCCACCCCGTGCGCTGGTACGGATCCAGGTGAGCCGCACTGGACCCCGGAGAACCCGGGTGCCGGACCGACGGAGGAGCACCAAGTGACCGTGGAGAGCACTGCCGCGCGCAAGCCGCGACGCAGCAGCGGCACCAAGCGGGCGGCAGGCGCGGCAAGCGCCGCGAAGCCCGCCGCTGCCACCGCGCAGACGCAGGACGCTGAACCTCAGCTCGTACAGCTGCTGACGCCCGAAGGGAACCGCGTCGACAGCGCGGAGAACGCCGAGTTCGCCCCCTTCGTCGCCGACATCACCACCGAGGACCTGCGCGGGCTGTACCGCGACATGGTGCTCACCCGCCGTTTCGACGGTGAGGCGACCGCACTCCAGCGTCAGGGCGAACTGGGCCTGTGGGCCTCGCTCCTCGGCCAGGAGGCCGCGCAGATCGGCTCCGGCCGGGCGCTCCGCGGCGACGACTACGTCTTCCCGACCTACCGCGAGCACGGCGTGGCCTGGTGCCGCGGGGTCGACCCGACGAACCTCCTCGGCATGTTCCGCGGTGTGAACCACGGCGGCTGGGACCCCAACACCAACAACTTCCACCTGTACACGATCGTCATCGGCTCGCAGACGCTGCACGCGACCGGTTACGCGATGGGTGTGGCCAAGGACGGCGCGGACTCCGCGGTCATCGCCTACTTCGGCGACGGCGCCTCCAGCCAGGGCGACGTGATGGAGGCCTTCAACTTCTCCGCCGTCTACAACTCGCCCGTGGTGTTCTTCTGCCAGAACAACCAGTGGGCGATCTCCGAGCCCACCGAGCGCCAGATGCGCGTACCGCTCTACCAGCGCGCCCAGGGCTTCGGCTTCCCGGGCGTCCGCGTCGACGGCAACGACGTGCTCGCCTGCCTCGCGGTCACCCGCTGGGCGCTGGAGCGGGCCCGCCGCGGAGAGGGCCCGACCCTGGTCGAGGCGTTCACGTACCGCATGGGCGCGCACACCACCTCCGACGACCCGACGAAGTACCGGCGGGACGAGGAGACGGTGGCCTGGGAGGCCAAGGACCCGATCCTGCGCCTGAAGGCCCACCTGCTGGCCACCGGGGGCGCCGACGAGGCGTTCTTCGAGGAACTGGAGACGGAGAGCGAGGCCCTGGGCAAGCGCGTGCGCGAGGTCGTGCGCGCCATGCCCGACCCCGACACCATGGCGATCTTCGAGAACGTCTACGCGGACGGGCACGCGCTCGTCGACGAGGAGCGCGCCCAGTTCGCCGCCTACCTCGCGTCCTTCGAGGAGGGTCACTGATGGCTGTCGAGAAGATGTCGATCGCTAAGGCGCTCAACGAGTCGCTGCGCAAGGCCCTGGAGCAGGACCCGAAGGTCCTGATCATGGGCGAGGACGTCGGCAAGCTGGGCGGTGTCTTCCGCATCACCGACGGTCTGCAGAAGGACTTCGGCGAGGAGCGGGTCATCGACACCCCGCTCGCCGAGTCGGGCATCGTCGGCACCGCGATCGGCCTGGCCCTGCGCGGCTACCGGCCGGTCGTGGAGATCCAGTTCGACGGGTTCGTCTTCCCCGCGTACGACCAGATCGTCACGCAGCTCGCGAAGATGCACGCTCGTGCCCTCGGCAAGATCAAGATGCCGGTCGTCGTGCGCATCCCCTACGCGGGAGGCATCGGCGCGGTCGAGCACCACAGCGAGTCCCCGGAGGCGCTCTTCGCGCACGTGCCGGGCCTCAAGGTGGTCTCCCCGTCGAACGCCTCGGACGCGTACTGGATGCTCCAGCAGGCGATCCTCAGCGACGACCCGGTGATCTTCTTCGAACCGAAGCGCCGCTACTGGGACAAGGGCGAGGTCGACACCGAGGCCATCCCGTACGAGCTGCACAAGGCGCGGGTGGCGCGCGAGGGCTCGGACGTCACCCTGGCGGCCTACGGCCCGATGGTGAAGGTCTGCCTGGAGGCGGCGGCCGCCGCGGCCGAGGAGGGCAAGTCCGTCGAGGTCGTGGACCTGCGCTCGATGTCCCCGGTGGACTTCGACGGGATCCAGGCGTCGGTCGAGAAGACCCGCCGGCTGGTCGTCGTCCACGAGGCCCCGGTGTTCCTGGGCGTGGGCTCGGAGATCGCCGCCCGCATCACGGAGCGGTGCTTCTACCACCTGGAGGCGCCGGTGCTGCGCGTGGGCGGTTTCCACGCCCCGTACCCGCCGGCCCGCCTGGAGGACGAGTACCTGCCGGGCCTGGACAGGGTGCTCGACGCCGTCGACCGCTCGCTGGCGTACTGAGGAGCCACGTTCATGACCATCCGCGAATTCAAGATGCCCGACGTGGGCGAGGGCCTCACCGAGGCCGAGATCCTCAAGTGGTACGTCCAGCCGGGTGACACCGTCACCGACGGGCAGGTCGTCTGCGAGGTCGAGACGGCGAAGGCGGCCGTCGAGCTGCCGATCCCCTTCGACGGCGTCGTGCACGCGCTCCTCTTCGAGGAGGGCGTCACCGTCGACGTCGGCCAGGTGATCATCTCGGTGCGGACGGAGGGCGGCGACGCCGCCGCCGAGGCCCCGGCCGCGGTGGCCGCTCCGGCCGCCGCCGAGCCCGCCGCGGAGGAGCCGGCCGCCGAGGCGCGCCAGCCCGTCCTGGTCGGCTACGGCGTCTCCACCGCCTCCACCAAGCGCCGCCCGCGCAAGGCGGTGGCGGGTGCGCCCGCGCGGAACGGCACGGCCCCGTCGGCCGCTCCCGCCGCTGCTCCGGCCGCGCCGGTGCTCCCCGCGGTCCCGGCGCAGCCGGCCGGTGAGCGTCCGCTGGCCAAGCCGCCCGTGCGCAAGCTCGCCAAGGACCTCGGCATCGACCTGGCCGCCGTCGTCCCCACCGGCGACGGCGGGGTCGTGACCCGCGAGGACGTCCACGCGGCGGCCGCCGCGGCCATCGCCCCGCAGGCGGCCCCGGCCGCGGTGCAGGCCCCGGTCCAGGAGGCCCAGGCCGCCCCGGCCGCGGCGCCCGCGGTCGAACCGTCGGCGCGGGAGACCCGTATCCCGGTCAAGGGCGTCCGCAAGGTCACCGCCCAGGCCATGGTCGGCTCCGCCTTCACCGCGCCGCACGTCACCGAGTTCATCACCCTCGACGTGACCCGCACGATGAAGCTCGTCCAGGAACTCAAGGACGACCCGGACCTCGCGGGGCTGCGGATCAACCCGCTGCTCCTGATCGCCAAGGCCGTCCTCGTGGCCATCCGCCGCAACCCGGACGTCAACGCGTCCTGGGACGAGGCGGCCCAGGAGATCGTGCTCAAGCACTACGTCAACCTGGGCATCGCGGCGGCCACCCCGCGCGGGCTGATCGTCCCGAACATCAAGGACGCGCACGCCAAGACGCTCGGCGAGCTCTCGGAGTCCCTGTCCTCGCTGGTCGCCACGGCCCGCGAAGGCAAGACCTCCCCGGCCGACATGCAGAACGGCACCATCACCATCACCAACGTCGGCGTCTTCGGCGTCGACACCGGTACGCCCATCCTGAACCCGGGCGAGTCCGCGATCCTCGCGGTCGGTGCGATCAAGCTCCAGCCCTGGGTCCACAAGGGCAAGGTCAAGCCCCGCCAGGTCACCACGCTGGCGCTGTCGTTCGACCACCGTCTCATCGACGGCGAGCTCGGCTCCAAGTTCCTCGCCGACATCGCGGCGGTCCTGGAACACCCGCGCCGCCTGATCACCTGGGCGTAAGCGGCACGCACGGCATGCGGCCGACGGCCGGTCTCCCCCGCGGAGGCCGGCCGTCGGCGCACTGCGCGGCGGACGGAAATCGCTGGGCAGGGCGGTACGACCGTGTGATCATCGCCCGATGCTCTTCCGCGCTGCCACCGCAGACCCCGCAGACATCGACCGCGCCCTCGCCTACCCGGCCGACGGCCCCGTCACCGCCCTGACCCCCGAGAAGATCCGTGAGGAGCTCGCCGAGAACCGGTTCCGCGCCGAGTGGACCTGGTTCGCCGAGGACGAGGACGGCGAGGTCCTCGCCCGCGCCCTGTGGTGGGGCCGCGCCGACAGCGAGCGCCCCATCGCCCTCGACTGCCTCCAGGTCCGCTCCTCGGTGGCCGACCCGGCCGCCGTCGCCACCGGACTGCTCACCGCCGGCCACGCCGCCTTCGGGAACATGCCGGTCTGGAACATGTCGCTGCCCCGCGACTGGCGCACCGACCCGGAGCTGGCCGCGGCGGTCGCCTGGCGCACGCGGGCCGCGTACCGGGCCGGCCTGACGAGCGAGATCGAGCGGCTGCGCTACGAGTGGACCCCCGGCGCGGGCGTCCCCGAGCCCACCGGCCGGCTCGTCTTCCGGGAGGGCACCGACGAGGAGTTCCTGGACGCCTTCGTGCGGCTGTCCTCCGGCAGCCTCGACCTCCACACGCAGGCCGAGCTGCGGTCGATGGACGCCGAGCAGCTGGCCCGCGAGGACGTCGAGTTCTACCTCGACTGCCCCGGTGAGCGCTCCTGGTGGCGCCTGGCCGACCTCCCGGACGGCCGCCTCGCCGGAATGGCGATCCCGTCGGCGACCCCGTACCACCGCAACGTCGGCTACCTGGGCGTCGTACCGGAGCAGCGCGGCCAGGGTCTGATCGACGAGATCCTGGCCGAGATCACCCGCTTCCACGCCTCCGAGGGCGCCGAGCGGATCACCGCGACCACCGACACGGTCAACGCCCCGATGGCCGCCGCTTTCGACCGCGCGGGGTACGAGGTCACGGAGATCCGCCTGGTCCTGGAGGAGCCCTCCGGGGTTTGAGGCACGCCCGGTAGCCTCCGACCGGAAGGGGGGGTCGGGGTGCCATTCGCCGAACTGCAGGTGTACTCCGTCGAGGAGGCCGACGTCACGGGCGGGGTGTGCGTCGTCCGCTGCGTCGGCGGTGTCGCGCGGGCCGGGCAGGTCTACGCGGTGGGGGAGCTCCGGCTCTGGCTGCGCCGGATCGAGCGGTACGGGCGGGCCGTCGGCTCCTTCGACGCCGGGCACACCGCGAAGGTCCACCTCACGGGCGCCGTGGTCGCGCTGCTCAGTCGCGGGCAGGTGCTGACCTCCGTACCGCCGGACGGGCACGCGCTCGCCGATCTGGAGGCCTGGCTGGCCACCGACCCGCCGCTGCTCGACGAGCCCGCGCCGCGGGCCCTGCGCGTCATGGCCGGCTCGCGCATGCAGGACGAGGGGCTGGCGGACGCGGTCCGGCTGCGCTGGGGCCGGGTGGCGCTGGCCGCGGTGGACCGCTGCGCCCGGGCAGAGGGGACGGGCGACCTGGTCAGGGCGCCCGAGGTGGCCTACGTACGCGGCTACCTGATCCGTACCTTCGGCCCGGGGCGCGGGGGCGACCCGGCGGCGCTGTGCCGGGAGCTGCTGGCGCTGATCGACCTGCCCCCGGCCGAGGCCGCCGCGCGGGGCCGGATCTGGCGGGACCTTCCGGCCGAGGAGATCCTGCACCTGCGGCGCATCAAGTTCCTGATCCCGTGGCTGGTCCTCGTACGTCCGCACCTGGCGGAGGGCGATCCGCTGGCGGGGGCGGTGGACGCCTGGGAGGCGGTGCGGCCGGAGTTGCCCTAGCGCCGGAGGTCAATGGGGGTGACATCGACTTTCGGACGGTGGATGATGATCGCAAGTACGCGGGGGGTCGCGTGCGCCCGACTGTCGCTGGGGGAACGTCTACCAGTCGTGCGGCGCCGCAGCATTCTTCGTGACTCCATGTCTTCTCTTCGCGAAGGAAACCCTCCTGGTGCGTCCCACTCGTGCGACGGCCCTGCTGACCGCGGGTCTCGTCACTCTTCTCGGCGCTCCGGCCGGTACTGCGGCCGCCGCCGAGACCCCGCTCAACCTCTACGTGAACAACCAGGACGGTTCGAACTGCTCCGACACCGGAGCCGGTACGCAGGCCGTCCCCTACTGCACGGTCTCGGCGGCCGCCAAGGTCGCGGTGCCGGGCCAGACCGTGCGGATCAAGCCGGGCACGACGTACGCCGAGGCCGTCACCGTCGACCGCTCCGGCGAGCCGGGCAAGCCGATCAGCTTCGTGCCCGACCATCCGTCGGACACCGCGCTGGTGTCCTTCGGGAAGGGGCTGACCGTCAGCGGCGCCTCCCACCTGGTGTTCCAGGGGGTGACCACCAATCTCGGCGTCCGGATCAAGGGCTCCTCGGACATCGAGCTGAACCGGCTCACCATCAGGAACGGCCGCCTCGACTCCCTCATGGTCGGTGAGGGAAGCAGGGACGTACGGGTCAGCCGAAGCTCTTTGAAGGGCGTCCTGATCGACGGCGGTTCACGGAACACCGTGCTCAGCCGCAACGGGATCCTGGGGGTGTCCGGGCGCGCGGTCACCTCGGTGGACGCGCCTGGCACCGTCATCACCAACAACGATCTTTACGGCTACTGCGGGGCGACCGTCTCGGTCAGCGGCGGGTCGACCGCCTCCGGCTTGTTCAACAACGTGTTCATTACAGGTGGCCGCCCCGCCGAATGCACGTCGACCGATCCGCGGAACGCCATCCTGGTGTCGCAGAGCGCGTCGACGGGGACCCTGGCCGACTACAACCTGATCGCCGGCCTGTCCGCCGACGCCCCTCAGGTGCCCTACAACTGGTCCGGCGTCACGTACAAGGACCTGCCGGCCTTCCGGACCGCGACCGGCCAGGGCGCGCACGACACCCTGACTCCGTCGGCCGCGGAGACCGCTCCGGGGGAAGGCTCCCCCCGCATCGACTCCGCTGATGCGACCGCGCCGGGAGTACTGCTCACGGACTTCCACGGGAACCCGGTCGTGGACGACCCGCTCGTTCCCAACACCGGGAAGAACGGCGGACACCTCGACCGAGGCGCCTACGAGTTCCAGGACCACCTGACCGGTGTCTCGCTGACCGTCCTCGACGCCCACGCGCCGGTCGGGACCGAGGTGGCGGTGCAGGCCGTCTCCGACAGCCGCTGGCCTACGACCATCGGCTACCAGGTCGACTTCGGTGACGGGTCGGCTCCGGTCGACGCGCCGCGCGGCGAGGGCGACACGGGTTCCGCCAAGCACGCCTACACCAAGCCGGGCGACTACGTCGTCAAGGTGACGGCCGTCAACCCCGCCGGTGTGAAGGTCTCGACCGAGAAGCCGGTCAAGGTGACCCCGGCCGGCCCGGGCACGGCGGCCTTCACTGCTACGCAGCTGCTGCCGCCCGCGGGCAACACGGAGGAGCGCGTCGCCCCGCTGACCTACGTCTTCGATGCCTCGGCGTTGGTGACTCCGTGGCCGGTGGAAAACATGGAGGTGGACTTCGGCGAAGGCTGGTTCCAGAACATGGGGGCCACGACCAGCGCCCAGCACATCTACGAGAAGCCGGGCGACTACAAGGTGACGGTCAAGCTCACCGACACCAAGGGCGGCACCGTCACGACCAGCCAGACCGTGCGGGTGGAGTACGCCCGCTCCGGCTACGTGGCCGTCACGCCCCTCCGTCTGCAGGACACCCGCACCTGGGGCGGCCCCCTCAAGGGCGGCGAACCCACTGTGGTCCAAATGCCGCTGGGCCTCAAGACGGGTGACCTGACCGCGGCCGGCATGTCCTCGGTGGTCCTCAACGTGACCCTCACCGAGGCCACGCAGGACACTCACCTGAGTCTGTCGCCGACCCGCGAGGACCGTCCGGCGACGTCGAATGTCAACGTCCGCAAGGGCGGCACCACGTCGAACACGGTCACCGTCCCGGCCAACGACATCGGCTGGGTGTTCATGCGGCTCAACGCAGGCCAGGCCCACGTGATCGTGGACTTCATGGGCTACTACCAGCCGAACGCGGGCGAGAAGTTCAGTCCGGTCGCCCCCACCCGCCTCGCGGACACCCGTACAGGTGCGCCGGTGTTCGGTGGTACGGCGCGGCAGGTGAGGGTCGCGGGAGTGAACGGCATTCCGGCGGGCGCCAAGGCCGTCGCGGTGAACCTCACGAGCACGGGGGCGACTGCCGACTCGTATGTGGCCGCCTACCCGAGCTCGGCGGGCTCGGGCGCCTCGAAGGGGATTTCGCACCTCAACCCGGAGCCGGGCAAGGACAAGTCCAACCAGGCCATCATCCCGGTCGGTCCGGACGGGTGGATCAACCTGTACAACAACGCCGGTTCAACACACCTGATCCTGGACGTGGTGGGCTACTACGGCGCCGACGGCAAGGCCCTCTTCACCCCGGTCGCGCCCAAGCGCCTCGCCGACACCCGTACCACCGGCAAGCTCGCCCCTGGCGCGACCACCACGGTGTCCGGTGTCCCGGCGGGGGCGATCGGCGCGGTGCTGAACCTGACGGCGACCGACACCACCGGTCCCGGCTACCTGACCGCGTACGGCTACGGCTCGGCCCGTCCGGACGCGAGCAGCCTCAACACCATCCCCGGCCTGACCATCCCGAACCACGTCATGACCCCGGTCGGCGACGGCAAGGTCAGCGTCTTCAACAGCTGGGGCGGCGCCAACCACGTGATCACCGACCTGCTCGGCTACTTCACCCAGGGCTGACGCCGGACCGTGCATGAGCCCCGGCCCCCGCGCACCACGCGGGGGCCGGGGCTCACGGCTTCTCCTACTGGTCCCGCCGTTCCGCTGGCCCGCGGAAGGTGGCGCCCCCGCCCTCGATCACGGGGGTCAGGCCGTCCAGGAGGGCCCGCAGGCCGAACTCGAAGAGGTGGTCCAGCCGCAGGTCGTAGCCGTCCTCGAAGGAGCCGACGACCTTGGCGAAGGCCGGGAAGCGGCCGGACGTCACCAGCTCGCCGAGCGCGCCCGCGCGGCTGTCCATCCACTGCTCCTCCGACTGGCCCGTCGCGGCCTCCGCCTGCGCCTCCGACTCCAGGTGCACCGCCAGGCCCTGTACGTGGCTGTAGAGCAGGACGTGGATGTCGAACACCGTCTCGGCGGCGAGGCCGTGGCCGTCGAGGGCGCCGAGCACCCACTCGCCGTGGACCATCAGGTTCGGCACGAGCAACGGGCGGGTGAGGGATCCGAGTTGGGCGAGCCACGGGTGCCTGCGGTACAGGCGCCACAGGGTCCGGCCGCTCAGTTCGATGCGGGAGCGCCAGTCCGCGGGGGCGTCGGCGGGGTAGGACTCCTCGCCGAACGCCGCGTCGGCCATGAGCAGGACCAGGTCCTCCTTGCTCGGCACGTACCGGTACGTCGACATCGGCGCGACCCCGAGCCGCGCCGCGATCCCGCGCATGGAGAGCGCGGGCAGCCCTTCGGCGTCGGCGATCCCGATGGCGGTGCGCACGATCCGGTCGAGGCTCAGCTCCCGCTCGGGGTCCGCGGCGGTGGCGGGAGCGGGAGCGGTGCCGGGGGCCGGGGACGGACGCCTGCGGGGCGCGGCGGCGGGCGCGACGGCGGTTTCGGCGACCACCGTGCCGGTCCGGGGGCGGGTCTCGACGAGCCCCTCCAGGCGGAGGGTGGTCAGCGCCTTGGTGGCGGTGGCGAGCGCGACCCCCCAGGTACGGGCGATCTGCCGGGTGGAGGGGACCGGGTCGCCGGGGCCGAGCTCGCCCTCGGCGATGCGCCGGCGGATCTCGGCGACGATGCGCAGGTACGGCGGGACTCCGGCGTCCCCGCCCCCGTCCCGTGTGGCCTTCGTCACACGCTCCCGCCTTCCTGTCCTGTACTAGTGCAGAGGGTACCAGCGAGGATCCGCCCCCATGCCCCGACTGAGCTAGTACAGCACCGGCATTCGGCCAGTTGAGAGGGGTCTGCGTGCACCGTACGGTCAGTTGTGCGTACACCGTACGAACAGCAAACGCAGCGCCGATCGCCGAAGGGGAATGCCATGCAGACCGTACTCATCTCAGGTGGCGGAATCGCCGGTCCCGTCCTCGCCCACTGGCTGCACCGCCGCGGCTTCCGTCCCACCGTCGTCGAACGCGCCGAGGGCCCCCGCCCCGGCGGACAGGCCGTGGACATCCGGGGCGTCGCGCTCGACGTCGTGGACCGGATGGCCCTGCTGGAGCGGGCGAGGGCCGTCCGGACCCGGATGCGCGGCATGTCGGTCCTCGACCCGGAGGGCAACGAGCTCCACCGCTCCACCGAGGCCACCTTCAGCAGCGGCCGGCTCGACGGCGAGGACATCGAGCTGCTGCGCGAGGACCTGGTGCGGATGGTGTACGAGCACACCCGCGCGGACGTCGAGTACCTCTTCGGCGACACGGTCACCGCGCTGGAGGAGCACGGGACGGGCGTGCGCGTCGACTTCGCCCGCCACCCCTCCCGCACCTTCGACCTCGTCGTCGGGGCGGACGGGCTCCACTCCACGGTGCGGCGGCTCGCCTTCGGCCCCGAGGAGCCGTTCACGCACCACCTGGGCAGCTACCTCTCGGTGTTCACCGCGGACAACTTCCTGGGCCTGGACGACTGGCAGATGTGGCTGCGCGACGGCGACGCGGGCTTCGGCATCATGCCCGTGCGCGACAACACCGAGCTCAGGGTCGCCTTCGGCTTCGAGTCCGGCCCGCTCGGCGACGCTTCGCGCGAGCCGGGAGCCCTGCGTCGGCTCGTCGCCGGCAAGCTGGAGGCCCTGCGCTGGGAAGGCGCCCGGCTGGCCGGGGCCGCGCGCGAGGCCCCCGACTTCTACTGCGACGCCATGGCCCAGATCCGCATGGACCGGTGGTCGAAGGGCCGGGTGACCCTCCTCGGGGACGCCGGCTACTGCCCGTCCCCGCTCTCGGGGCAGGGCACCAGCCTGGCCCTGGTGGGCGCGCACGTGCTGGCCGACTGCCTCGCCCAGGCACCGGACGACCACCGCGCCGCGTACGCCGCGTACGAGCACCGGATGCGCCCGTTCGTCACCGCCAACCAGGCCCTGGCCACGGAGAACCCGGGCGGCCCGGCCCCGGAGGAATCCGTCGACCGGGCCAAGAACGGCATCTCCCTGGACGCCTGACGCCGCTGGCCCGGGTCAGGGCCGTGGGCGGGCCGCCGCCGCGGCCAGGGCGGCCTCCAGGCGGGTCACGTCCTCGGTGTCCTTCGGGCGTCTGCGGAGTTCCGGGACCCAGACCGGCATCATGCGCTTGATCTCGATCTGCGCCTCGGGTGAGACCACCGGGCAGGTGATGCCGTGCAGCCGGCCCGGTTCGCCGGAGAGCATGCCCTCCGGCCAGGCCGTCCCCGCCCACGGGCCGCCCGCCACCACCACGCGGCCGCCCGTGTCGCGGGCGACGAGGGCGAAGCTCAGCTCCTCGCCCTCGCGTAGGAGGTCCAGCTGCTGGCCGTCCGTGCGCAGGACCTCGTACCCGCGTGCCGTGAGGAGTTCCGTCAGCCGGTCCGCGTCCCGCGACCAGGCGAACCAGTCCACGTCCTCGTGGGGCCGCGTGATCTCCCCGAGCCAGAAGTCCATCGCCCAGCCGCCCCGCAGCCAGACCTCCACGCCGAGGGACAGCACCTGCTCGATCATGGCCAACTGGCGTTGTTCGCGTACCCCGTTCATACCGGAACCGTACGTGCCCCCGCGTGCCCCCGCGCGACCGTACGGACCCCCTTGACGCTCCCCGCGCCCGGGGAGACGCTCCCGGGTCTGGCATTCGAACGGTTGCAGTGGGGGGCGCCATGCCGGAGGAGCACGTCCAGACGGCGGGGGAGCTGCGGGCGCGGCTCGCGGCGCGCGGGGCACGGTGGTCGGTCTCGGAGCACCTGGCCGACGAGGAGCCCGTACCGCGGCCTTCGCTCGGCCTGGAGCCGGGGGCGAACCTGACGACCGCCGAGGAGGCGGGGGAGGTCGATCTGCGGGGGCTGATCGGGCACGCGAGCGGCAACGCGCACCTCACCCGGCGCCGCGCCGCCCACGGGCTGATCGCGGGCGGGGCCCCGACGGCGGCCGCCGCCCGCCCCGCCGCCGTCGACTGGCGCAGCCGCTGGGGGTGGCCGTGGATCACCAAGGTCAAGGACCAGAACCCCTGCGGCTCCTGCTGGGCCTTCGGCGCGGCCGGCCTCGTGGAGTCGATGGCCCGCATCGAGCACGGCGTATGGGCCGAGCGCTCCGAGGGCGACATCCACGACGGACTGCGGTTCAGCTGTGGCCAGGGCTCCAATCCCGAGACCGCGCTCGACTGGGTCAGGGACAACGGAGGGCTCGCCGACCCGGACTGCTGGCCGTACAGCGTCCCGCCGGACGGCCTGCCCGCCTCCCGCCGCGACGCCTGGCGGGCCGAGTACACGCCCAGCTGGGACCGCTCGGGCCGGACCGTCCGGATCACCGACTACGTACGCCTCGGGGACGTCGAGCAGCAGAAGGTCTGGCTGGACACGGTCGGCCCCCTCACCGCCTGCTTCGACGTGTACGACGACTTCTTCGCGCTGGGGGCGGGGGTGTACCACCGCACCAGCGACCACCTGGCCGGCGGGCACTGCGTGCTGATCGTCGGCTACGACGACGCGGCCGGCTGCTGGCTGTTCAAGAACTCCTGGGGGACCGGCTACCACGTCGGCGGCTACGGCCGGATCGCCTACGGCGAGGTCAACATCGATCACTGGGCCAAATGCGGCCTGCGCGGCACCAACATCGACCCCTGGACCAAGCGCCGTCTGCACTCCGGCAACGTCTACGAGAGCGGCAACGGCCGCGCCCACCGCAACTTCGAGCTGCTCGGGACGACGACCGACAACCGCCTCCAGCACTGGTGGCGCGACGGCGACTCCCCCTTCCTCTGGGCCCGCGGGGGCGTCTTCGCGAACGACGCCTCCGGCCAGCCCGCCTTCACCGGCACCACCTACAACCGCAACATGGAGTCCCTGCACGTCACCACGGGCGGCCGGCTGCGCCACTGGTACTACGAGCAGTCCGCCCGCGTCTGGCGCGACGGCGGCGCCTTCGGGCCGGGCGACGCGGCGATCGGGTCCACCCCCGCCTTCATCCAGAGCGACTACGGCAAGCCGGGCAACTTCGAGGTGGTCGTCCGGACCGCCGACGGCCGCCTGGGCCACTGGTGGCGGATCAACGGCGCCCCGTGGACATGGAACGACGGCGGCCGCTTCGCCTCCGGCATCGCCCACTACGGCCCCGCGCTCGTCCAGACCCGCAGCCGCCACCTCGACCTGGTCGCCGCCCGCACCGACGGCCGGATGCAGCTGTGGTGGCGCGACGACCCGAACGGCTTCGCCTGGCGGGCCGGCGAAGTGTTCGGATCGGGGGCCGTCTCCGCGCCCTGCCTGATCGAGGCCCAGTACGGGGCCGCCGACGAGGACACCGCCGGGAACTACGAGCTGTGCGTGGCCGTCGCCGGCGGGCGAGTCGAGCACTGGTGGCGGGGGAACGCCTCCGGGTCCGCCTGGACCCGCAGCGCCGTCTTCGGGCACGACGTCGCCTCGGTCACCGGGATGCTCCAGGGCAGCTTCGGGTTCAACCTGGAGGTGATCGTGCTGCGCACCGACCGCACCCTCCAGCACTGGTGGCGCGACGGCGCGGGCTGGCACGAGGGGCCGGTGATCGGCCCCGTCTGAGGCCCTGGGCCGGAGCCGGGAGGTCGAGCGGGTGGAGGTACGCGAGGTGGCCCTCGCCGTCGGCGAGTCGTACGAGCTGAGGCTCGCCGGGCGCGGGGCGCGCGGGTACGTGTGGATCTGGCAGGTCACCGGCGACGAGGACGCCGTCTCGGTGACCGAAGCAGGGCCCGCCCCGGCGCGGGCCCTGCCGGGGGCCGCGCTGGAGCGGACGTACCTGGTCCGCGGCCGCTGCCCGGGCGGGCGGGCCCGGATCCGCTTCGCGCAGGTCCGGCCGCCGTACCCGCAGGAGGCCCCGTACGACGAGTTCGTACTGGAGGTGGAGGTCACCGCCTCCTGAGCGCCCACCCCTGTACGGATTCCAGCGGGCCCCGCTCGAAGCGGCGCAGCCACAGCCCCGACCCGGCGGCCAGCGCGAGGGACACCGCCGCCCACAGGCCCATCACCCACCAGGGGCCGCTGCCGCCGAGGCGTTCGGCCAGGCCCAGGCCGATGCCGTAGCAGAGCAGCATGCAGAGCAGGTTCTGGGCGACGTAGCAGGACAGGGCGGTGCGCCCGACGGAGCCGAGCGCCTTGGCGCCGGGCACCGCGAAACGGTCGAGGGCGGTGCCGACAAGGCCGATGTACCCCACCGCGATCAGCGGTGCGATGCCGTAGCGGCCCAGCACGAAGAAGTCCTGGCCGCCGAGGGCCGCGGCCGCGCCCAGCGGCAGCCCCAGGCCCAGCCCCCAGGCGGCCATCCGGACGCGGATCGCCCGCCCGGCGGCGGCCGGGTTGAACGCGCCGGCGCGGTGCAGCCGCACCCCGATGAGGAAGAGGGAGACGAGCAGCCCGAAGGAGAAGACGGGCTCGATCCGCAGGGCGGCGAAGTGGTCGAGCCGGAAGCCGATCTGGTCGGCCCAGCCGCCGTGGGCGTAGAGCCGCACGGCCTCGGGGCCGGGGGCCTGCGGGCGGTCGTCCGGCTCGGCCAGGGACCCCAGCGTCACCAGCCCGACCAGCGTCAGGTGCACCCCGGCGGCCGTCCACAGGGCGGCCCGCCGCACGCGCTCCGAGCGGGCCAGGAGCCAGGCGACGAGGAGCGCGGTGACGGCGTACCCCATCAGGACGTCCCAGGCGAAGACGAGCAGGAAGTGGACTGTGCCCTCCAGGAAGAGGAAGGCGGCCCGGCGCGGGTACCGCCCCGGCCAGGGCTCGCCGCGCCGGGCGGCGGAGTCGTACTGGATGGCCAGGCCCACCCCGAACAGGATCGTGAGCAGCGACAGGAACTTGCCGTCGGCCAGGAAGCGGAAGACGCTCTCCGCGACGGTGGCGGCGGAGGGGTCGGCGACCGGGTCGGGCGAGGTGAGCCCGCCCTGGAGGACGCTCCACTCCGAGCCGGGAGAGGCGAAGATCCAGACGTTGGTCATGAGCGTGCCGAGGACGGCGGCGCCGCGCAGGACGTCGAGGAGCGGCAGCCGGGCGGCCGTCGTGCGGTCCGCGCCGGCGAGGAGTGTGTCGGCCATGACTTCAGGTTCCCGGCGGGGGAGCCCCGGTACGTCCTGCCGGTGGACGAAGCCTCCGTACACCCTTCGATGCAGCGCCGGGCGGGCGGAGTTCGCATCCTGGACGGCGCCGGGCTTGCACCCCTGTTGTATCTATGCTGTGCGCATGCCAGCCGCCACGGTCACGAGTGCCGCCACCGCCACCGTTCCCGCGACCGCCACCGTTCCCGCGACCGCCGCCGAACGCGTCTACCGGCACGTCAAGCGGGGCGTGCTCGACCGCCGCTACGAAGGCGGCACCCTCCTCACCGAGGGCGAAGTCGCCGAGGCCGTGGGGGTGTCCCGCACCCCTGTGCGCGAGGCGCTGCTGCGCCTGGAGACCGAGGGGCTGCTGAAGCTGTACCCGAAGAAGGGCGCGCTGGTCCTGCCCGTCTCCGCGCAGGAGATCAACGACGTCCTCGAAACCCGGCTGCTGATCGAGGAGTTCACCGTACGCAGGGCCGTCCCGGCGCCGCCCGGCCTGCTGGACCGGCTCGCCGGGCTGATCGAGGAGCAGGGCCGGTACGCCGCCGCGGGCGACCTCCCCGCGATGACGGCCACCGACCGCGCCTTCCACGCCGAGATCGTGGCCGCCACCGGCAACCAGATCCTGGGCCGGCTCTACGACCAGCTCCGCGACCGGCAGCTGCGGATGGGCGTCGCCGTGCTGCACGCCCACCCCGAGCGGGTGGAGCGGACGCTCGCCGAGCACACCGAGATCCTCGACGCGCTGCGCGCCGGGGACGCGGACACGGCCGCGGCGGCCGTGCGCGGGCACATCGGGCGGGTCGAGGCGCTGGTGCGGGGGCAGGGCCGGTGAGCGCGCTGCCCGAGGACCCGCCGGGCGGGGGCAGGGCCGTCGCCGTCTGGTGCATCGGCGTCGCCGTCTACTTCGTCGCGGTGATCTTCCGTACCAGCCTGGGCGTGGCCGGCCTCGAAGCGGTGGACCGCTTCCACGTGAGCGCCTCCGCCCTCGCCACGTTCTCCCTCCTCCAGCTGCTCGTCTACGCGGGCATGCAGGTCCCCGTCGGCCTGATGGTGGACCGGCTCGGCACCAAGAAGGTGCTGACGCTGGGCGTGGCGCTCTTCACCGCCGGGCAGCTCGGCTTCGCGCTCTCGCCCTCGTACGGGATGGCGCTCGCCGCCCGCGCGCTGCTGGGCTGCGGCGACGCGTTGACCTTCATCTCCGTGCTGCGGCTCGGCACCCGCTGGTTCCCGGCCCGGCGCGGTCCGCTGATGGCGCAGCTCGCGGGACTGGTCGGCATGGCGGGCAACCTCGTCTCCACCCTCGTCCTCGCGCCCGTCCTGCACGGGGTCGGCTGGACGGCTGCCTTCGCGGGGAGCGCGGCGGCGGGGCTGGTGGTCCTGGTGCCGTTGGTGCTGTTCCTGCGGGACAACCCCGAGGGGCACGAGCCGCCCGCGGTCGCGGCGCGGGCCGGGGGCGGCTTCGTACGCCGCCAGATCAAGGAGTCCTGGAGCGAACCCGGCACCCGGCTCGGGCTGTGGGTGCACTTCACGACCCAGTTCCCGGCGATGGTGTTCCTGCTGCTGTGGGGCATGCCGTTCCTGGTGGCGGCGCAGGGTCTGTCGCGGACCACCGCCGGCGGGCTGTTGACGCTGGTCGTCGCCTCGAACATGGCACTGGGGCTGGTCTACGGCCAGATCATCGGCCGCCGCCAGTCCTCGCGGCTCCCGCTCGCGCTGGGCACCGTCGGGGTGACCGCGCTGCTGTGGGGTTCGGTCCTGGCCTACCCGGGGGACCGGGCGCCGATGTGGCTGCTGGTCACGCTGTGCCTGGTGCTGGGGGGATGCGGGCCGGCCTCGATGATCGGCTTCGACTTCGCACGCCCGGCCAATCCGCCGGAGCGTCAGGGCACGGCCTCCGGAATCACCAACATGGGCGGTTTCATCGGCTCCATGACGACGCTGCTGGCGGTGGGGATCCTGCTCGACGCCACCGGGGACGACTACCGCATCGCCTTCTCGACGGTGTTCGTGCTGCAGGCGCTGGGCATCACCCAGATCCTGCGGCTGCGCGGCCGGGCCCTGGCCCGGGAGACGGCCCGGGAGACAGTCCGGGAGACGGCCCGGCCCCGCGTCACGATCCCCGCGCCTTCGGCCCCCCAGGCCCCCCAGGGATCCGGGCCCCACCCGCAACCGGAACCGATCCCGCGCGCGTGTCCTGTTCCGGAGACCTCGGCGAAGGGGTCCCCGTAGGCCGAGGGGGATGCCGGATGTGGACCAGGGCCTCCGCCGCCGCGGTGCCGGTGGCGGAGCGGTTCGAGTGGTTCAGCGACGTCGTCGCCTCCGCGCTGCTCCCGACCGCCATCGTCAGCGAGCGCCACGCCGACTTCCACGCGGAGGCGTCGACGCTCGCCCTCGGCGCGACGCGGCTGTCGACGTTCTCGCACTCGCCCCTGCGCTCACGCCGCACGCCCGCCCTGATCCGGCGCGGAGACCCGGAGCAGTACCAGCTGGCCCTGATCACCGGGGGCCGGTGGTGGATGTCCCACCACGGCGGCGACGAGGAGTTCGGCGTCGGCGACATGATCCTCTGGGACACCTCGCGGCCCCAGGAGACCATCGCCCACCCCGGGCACGGCCCGAGCCGCTCGATCATCGTCCACCTGCCGAAGGACGTGCTGCCGCTGCGGCCCGGCCGGGTCGACCGGCTCCTCGGCCGGCGGATCGGCGCGGACAGCGGCACGGCGGCGGTCCTGGCCCGGTTCGTCGCCTCGCTCGCCCGGCACGCCTCCGCCTGCACGCCGCCGGAGCTGAGCGACCTGGGCGCGGCGGCGGCCGACCTGGCCGCCGCGTGCTTCGCGCACCGCCTCGACGCCTACGGGGAGCTCCCCGCCGAGACCCGCGCCCGCGCCCTGCGCGAACGGATCGACGCCTTCATCGACCGCCACCTCGGGGACCCGCGGCTCACCCCCGCCATGATCGCCGCCGCGCACAGCATCTCCCTACGGGGTCTGCACGCGCTGTTCCGCGCGGAGGACGGGGAGACCGTGGCGGCGTCCGTCCGTCGCCGCCGCCTGGCCCGCTGCCGCACCGACCTGGCCCGCCCCGAGCTGGCGACCCGCCCGGTCCACGAACTCGCCGCCCGCTGGTGCTTCCCGAACGCGGCGTCCTTCGGCCGTGCGTTCCGGGAGGCGTACGGGGTCACACCGGGGGAGTTCCGCCGGGCGGCGGCCGCCCGGGCCGCCGCCGCGCGCTGAGCATCCCTACGGCGTTACGGAGTCACGGCGCCGGCGTCAGGGCGTCAAGGCGTCGGCGTCACGGCGTCACGGCGAAGTTCGCCAGGATCGCCTCCGCCAGGTCCGGGTCGCCCTCCACCTTCACCCGGTCCGCGACCGCCCGCGGCCGCACGCGGCCCGCCGCGAGGCGGACGTACGTCTCCCAGTCCATGGCGAGCGTGACCGCCGGCCCCAGCGACGGGGACTTGTCGAGGGTCCCGCGGCCCTCCGCGTCCACCCGCACCGTCCGCATGAACTCCAGCGGGCCGTGGACGTCGATGACCACCGCGGAGTGCGCCGGCGCCCCCGCCAGCTTCGCGACCACCTTCGGCAGGCCCGCGAGGAGGATGTCCCGGGCCACGTACGCGCCCGGCGAGTCCCAGTTCCCCGGCACGCCCAGCGCCGCCCGCAGGTCCTGCTCGTGGATCCACACGTCGAACGCGCGCAGCCGCAGCGCGTGCTCCAGCGTCACCTGGTCCCCCAGCGGACCGCGCACCATCGTGTCCGGATCCCGCTTCTCGTTGCGCAGCTGGCGCGCGCGGCGGATGACGGTGTACTCCAGCTCCGAGGTCATCTCCGGGGCGGTGTGGTGACGGCGTACGTCGACCTGCACCTCCATGTACCGGCTGAACTCGTCCACGACGTGCCGCAGGTCCCGTGCGACGGTGTGGATCGGCCTCGGGTCCCCGAGCTGCTCGCATTCGATGCCGATGATGTGTGACACGACGTCACGGACCGACCAGCCCGGGCACGGCGTCGCACGGTTCCACTCGCCCTCCGTCAGCGGGAGGACCAGCTCGGATATCGCCTCGATGGAGTGCGTCCACGCTTCGGCATAGGGCTGGAGGCTGGGATGCGGATGGACGGTCAACGGGACCCCTCGCGGTGCTGTTCAGTGGCGCGTTCGGAAGCAGTGGCTCGCCATCCAAAACTACGCTGCCTGTGAGCACCCCGGCAGTGCTTTCGTGTGACGATCGTAGGCCCGAGTTGACGGCTTGAACGCCAGGACGGTGGTAATGTGCGCGCCTCGCTGATCCAAATCGCAGTGAACGAGGGCGAGTCGGTGTCTTCCCGACGTGCCCGAGTGGCCGATCTCGTACGGGAACAGTCCGGTTCCGATCTTGTCGTCCTGCCCGAACTGTGGACGGTCGGCGCGTTCGCGTACGAACTCTTCGAGACCGAGGCCGAACCCCTCGACGGCCCCACCTTCGAGGTCATGTCCAAGGCCGCCCGCGACGCGGGGGTCTGGCTGCACGCGGGGTCGGTCGTGGAGCGCGCCGGCGACGGCTCGCTCCACAACACCGCCCTCGTGGTCTCCCCGGAGGGCGAGCTGGCCGCCACCTACCGCAAGATCCACCGGTTCGGCTTCGACCAGGGCGAGGCGGTGATGATGACCCCGGGCGACTCCCTCACCACGGTGCGGCTGCCGGAACAGACCCTCGGCATCGCCACCTGCTACGACCTGCGCTTCCCGGAGCTGTTCCGCGGCCTCGTCGACGCCGGAGCGACCACGATGGTCGTCGCGGCCGGCTGGCCCGCGCGCCGCAGGACCCACTGGACGCTGCTCAACCGGGCGCGCGCCGTCGAGGACCAGTCGTACGTCCTGGCCTGCGGCCTGGCCGGCACCCACGCGGGCGTCGAGCAGGCCGGGCACAGCCTGGTCGTGGACCCGTGGGGCGAGGTCCTGGCCGAGGCGGGCCCCGGCGAGGACGTCCTCACCGTGGACCTCGACCCGGCCAAGGTCGAGGAGACCCGCGAGCAGTTCCCGGCCCTGAAGGACCGCATGCTGGGGCTGCGGGCGCCGCGCTAGATTCCCCAGCGGCCTTATGGCGGTGCCGGGTTGCTCCTACGATCTCTCGCATGGGGGACGTGTTCACGCAGGGCGAGACCCTGGCCGGCGGCCGGTACCGCATCGACGGGTCACTCGGCGAAGGCGGAATGGCGCAGGTCTACAAGGCCTACGACCTGAAGCTCGCGCGACCGGTGGCGATCAAGACGATGCTGCCCGGGCTCGCCGTCGAGCCGGGCCTCCCGGAGCGGTTCCGGCGGGAGGCCCAGGCGATGGCCAAACTCGCGAACCCGAACGTGGTGACCGTGCACGACACCGGCGAGGAACCGCGCCCCGACGGGCCGCCGGTGCCGTACTTCGTGATGGAGCTGGTGACGGGGCCCTCCCTCGCGGACCGGCTCCGCACGGGCGGCGCGCTCCCGGTGCCGGCCGCGCTGGACGTGGCGGACCAGGTCCTGAACGCGCTGGGAGCCAGCCACGAGCGGAATCTCGTACACCGCGACATCAAACCGTCGAACGTGCTGCTGGCCGAGGGCGGCATCACGAAGGTCGCGGACTTCGGGATCGTCCGGGCGATCGCCGCGGCCGGTGCCGGGACCGCGCTGACGGGCACCGGGATGATGGTCGGAACGGCACACTACATGTCCCCGGAACAGGCGAGGGGCCTGCCCCTCGACGGGCGGTCGGACCTCTACGCCGTCGGCGTGCTGCTCTTCGAGATGCTGACGGGACGGCCCCCCTTCGGCGGGGCGGACGTGTTCGCGATCGCCGTACGGCACGTGAACGACCCGCCGCCGACACTGGCCTCCTGCGGGCTCCCGGGCCTGCCGGGGCTGGAGGCCCTCCTGGCCCGCGCGCTGGCGAAGCGCCCGGAGGACCGCTACCCGAACGCGGCGGCGATGCGCACTGCCCTGCGGGCGGCGGCCGGGGCCGCCGCCGCACGGCCTCAGGCCCCTGGGACGTCCGACCAGGCGCCGCAGCCACAGCCGACGCAGCCGCCGCAGCCACCGCAGCCCGCGCCGACCCGCCACCTGCCGGGCCCGGCCCGGCCACCCGTCCGGGCGGCGCCGCCGCTGCCCGCACGGGAACGCGTGCGCCACGGTGTTCGGCTGGGCATCTGCGCCGTGCTGCCCGTGGTCTGTTTAGGGTTCTACCTCAGCGCGGAAGCGGACACCCTCTGGAAGGCGTACGTGGGTGCGGGCTTCGCCGGGATCGGGGCGCTCGGCGCGCTGCCCACCCTGATCGAGCGGAACGGCTCCCGGCCCGGCAACCGGTACAGGGTCGCTTCCGGGATAGTGCTGGCCGTCAACCTCCTCTTCGGGTCCACGGCGCTCAGTGCCGCCGGGCAGCAGGGAGACATCGCGCGGTACAACGAGGAACACGGGCTGTCGGCCCCCTACCGTTCCGCCTCCGCCATGCGGATCACGCACACCGCCACCGCCACCAGCAGCGCCGCGTCCGCGTCCTCCCGGACCACGTCCACCGCGTAGGTCTCCCGGATCCGGTACCACTGCCGCGAGACCAGCGCGAGCAGCTCCCCCTCGTACTCGATCTTGAACTCGCGCTCCAGGATCCGCCCGCTGACGTCGAGTTCCGTGCCCTCGATCAGGGTCACCAGGAAGTGGCCCCGCAGCAACGACCACCGTTTGCGCCGGATCCGTGCGAGCCGTCGCCCGTCCCGTTCCAGGGTCATCGTGTCGCGGAAGCCGAGCAGCTTCTCCCGCAAGGTGATCAGGATCAGGCCGTCCGGGTCCTTCAGCTCCAGCGTGTCCCGGAACCGCAGCGCCTTTCCGTCGACGAGGAACGCGTGGCGCCCGTCCTCGTCCTCGATCCAGTAGTCGTCCCCGATGGCCAGCATTTTGTCCCGTACGAGGTATTTCATGCGCTGATCAGTGCCCGCGATAAGTTGCGGGCATGCCTCTCCTCTACGTGACCGACCTGGCGTACCCGGCGCGCGGCCGCCGCTACTGCGACGAGGACATATTCCTCACCTCCCGCCTCCGGGCCGCCGGCTTCGAACTCGCCCTGTGCCACCCGGCCGACGCGCAGGCCCTCGCGCCCCTCGGCTTCGACGCGGTGATCGTCCGCAACAGCGGCCCGGTCCTGTACCACCAGCAGGCCTACGACTCCTTCCGCGCCGCCGCGCTCGCCGCCGGCACCCGCGTCTACAACCCGCTCACCGGCCGCGCCGACATGGCGGGCAAGGAGTACCTCCTCGACCTCACCGCCGCCGGCTACCCGGTCATCCCGACGATCGACGACCCGGCCAGGCTGTCCGAGCTGCCGCAGGTCCCGGTCTACGCGGTCAAGCCCAAGCAGGGCGCGGACTCCATCGGCCTCACCTTCACCGGGGACCCGCAGGGCCCCGCCGGATCGGTCCTCATCCAGCCCCGCGTCGACTTCGCCTACGAGGTGTCCTTCTACTTCGTCGACGACGCCTTCCAGTACGCCCTGTACGCCCCCGACCCGGACCGCCGCTGGGAACTCGTCCCCTACGAGCCCACCCCCGCGGACCTGGACTTCGCGCGGGCCTTCGTCGAGTGGAACACCCTCGCCCACGGCATCCAGCGCGTGGACGCCTGCCGCGCCCCGTCGGGCGAACTGCTGCTCGTCGAGCTGGAGGACCTCAACCCGTACCTCTCCCTGGACCTCGTCGCCCCCGACGTCCAGGACGCCTTCGTGGCGGCGCTCACCGGATCCCTGCACTCCTTCCTCGGCTCCACCACGCCCTGATGTCAGACCCGCCTGCCAGGCTTTTCCCATGGACAAGCAGACGTTCTGGAAGCTGATCGAATCGGCCCGCGCGCGGGCGGAGGCGGAGCCGGAGCCGGATGTGGTGGCGGCGCGCGCCGCGGAGCTGCTCGCCGCGTTCCCGGAGGCGGAGATAGCCGAGGCCCAGCAGGTGCTGTGGGACCTCCTCTCCGAGTCCTACAGCGCGCCGCTGTGGGCCGCGGCCTACGTCATCAACGGCGGCTGCTCGGACGACGGGTTCGACTACTTCCGCGGCTGGCTCCTCACGCAGGGCCAGGCGGCCTTCGAGGCGGCCCTGGCCGACCCGGACTCGCTGGCCGGCCACCCCGCGGTCCGCGAGGCGGCGGCGGAAGGCCTGGAACTGTGGGACGAGGACGCCCTGTCGATCGCCTGGAGCGCCTACGAGTCCGCCACCGGCCGCGAACTGCCCGCGGACTCCTTCACGATCAGCTACCCGGCCCTGGACCCGTCCTGGGACTTCGACTTCGACGACACGGAGGAGACCACCGCCCGCCTGCCCCGCCTCAGCAAGCTCTTCGACTACTCGTAGCGGTAGAGGAGCGACTCGCGCTCGCTCTGCAGGATGTCCTCGATGGTCACGTCCGGCATGTCGAGGTGGGACTGCGTGACCTCGGCGGAGCTGGGGACGGTGTCCTGGGCCACCCACTGCTCGGGCTTCCAGGCATTGCTGCGCAGGAACGCCTTCGGGCAGTGCTGGTAGACCTCCTCGACCCCCAGGACGATCGCGCTGCGCGGCGGCTTGCCCACGGGCGTGAGCCGCTCCAGCAGCTCCGGGTCGGCGGAGACGCAGGCCCGGCCGTTCACGCGCAGGGTGCTGGTCCGGCCGGGGACGATGAAGATCGCCCCCGCGCGCCCCGTCTCCACGATGTTGCGGATGCTGTCGATGCGCTTGTTGCCGGTGGCGTCGGGGATGGCCAGGGTGAACTCGTCCAGCACGGTCACGAACCCGGCCGGTCCGCCCCGCGGGGTCACGTCGCAGCTCCCGTCGGCACCGGCGCTGGCGAGGAACACCAGCGAGGACCGCTCGATGACCGTACGGGCCACGTCCCGGATCCGGTCCACGGTCTTGCGCCGGACCAGCTCGCTGGGCTCCTCGTACAGCTCGCCCAACTGCGGAATGCTCTGGACGGCGGTGGCGTTCAGGACGTCGAATATGCGCCTGCTCGGCGGTGTGGTGGCTGTCACGTGAACGCACGCTATCGGACGTGATCACCGTCGTACTCGGGTTATCCGGCGTTCACACCGGGATGGCAAGCTTGAAGCATGAACGATGCCGCCCCGGCGCCCACCCCCGCGCCCGCGCCCCGCCGTGCCCGTCTCCGTGCCCCCGAGCTGATCGGCAAGGGCGGCTGGCTGAACACCGGAGGGAAGGACCTCACCCTCGCCGACCTGCGAGGCAAGTGTGTGATCATCGATTTTTGGACGTTCTGCTGCATCAACTGCCTGCACGTCCTGGACGAGCTGCGCGAGCTGGAGGAGAAGCACCGCGACACCCTCGTCATCATCGGCGTGCACTCGCCGAAGTTCGTGCACGAGGCCGAGCACGCCGCCGTCGTCGACGCCGTCGAGCGGTACGAGGTGCACCACCCGGTGCTGGACGACCCCGAGCTCGCCACCTGGAAGCAGTACGCCGTACGCGCCTGGCCCACGCTCGTCGTGATCGACCCCGAGGGGTACATCGTCGCCCAGCACGCCGGCGAGGGGCACGCGCACGCCATCGCGCGGCTCGTCGAGGAGCTGGAGGCCGAGCACGAGGCCAAGGGGACGCTGCGGCGCGGCGACGGGCCGTACGTGGCGCCCGAGCCCGTCGCGACCGACCTGCGCTTCCCCGGCAAGGCGCTGCTCCTGCCCGGCGGCACCTTCCTGGTCTCGGACTCGACGCGGCACCAGCTCGTCGAGCTGGCCGCGGACGGCGAGAGCGTCGTACGGCGGATCGGCAGCGGCGAGCGCGGGTTCGGCGGGGACTCCTTCAGCGAGCCCCAGGGCCTTGCGCTCCTGCCCGACGGGCGGGTCGTCGTCGCCGACACCGTCAACCACGCGCTGCGCGTCCTGGACCTGGAGAGCGGGGCCGTCGAGACCGTCGCCGGCACCGGGCGCCAGTGGTGGCAGGGGTCCCCGACCTCCGGGCCGGCCCTGGAGGTGGACCTGTCCTCGCCGTGGGACGTGGCCTGGTGGCGGGGCAAGGTGTGGATCGCCATGGCGGGCGTGCACCAGCTGTGGACCTGGGACCCGGCGGAGGGCACCGTCGAGGTCGCCGCCGGCACCACCAACGAGGGGCTGCACGACGGGCCCGCCGCCGAGGCCTGGTTCGCGCAGCCGTCCGGGCTCGCGGCCGCCGGGGACCGGCTGTGGATCGCCGACTCCGAGACCAGCGCCCTGCGCTACGTGGAGCCGGCCGGCGAGGGCGACGGCTACGTCATCAAGTCCGCCGTCGGCACCGGCCTGTTCGACTTCGGCCACCGCGACGGCGACGCCGCCCAGGCCCTGCTCCAGCACCCGCTCGGCGTGACGGCCCTGCCCGACGGCTCGGTCGCGGTGTGCGACACGTACAACCACGCCCTGCGCCGCTACGACCCCGCCACCGGCGAGGTCTCCACCCTCGCCACCGACCTGCGCGAGCCCAGCGACGCCGTGCTCGTCGGGGACGACATCGTGGTCGTGGAGTCCGCCCGGCACCGGCTCACCCGGCTCCGCCTCCCCGAGGAGGCCGTACGGGTCGACGCGGTCGCCCACCGCACCCAGCGGGCCGCCACCGAGGTCGCCCCCGGCACGCTCCGCCTCGACGTGGTCTTCCAGGCCCCGACCGGCCAGAAGCTGGACACCCGCTACGGCCCGTCGACCCGCCTGCTGGTCTCCTCGACCCCGCCGGAACTCCTGGCGGCCGGCGAGGGACCCGGGACCGACCTCTTCCGGGAGCTCGCCCTGAACCCGGACGTCGCCGAGGGCGTCCTGCACGTCTCGGCGATGGCCGCGTCCTGCGACGACGACCCGGACAACGAGTACCCGGCCTGCCACGTCCACCAGCAGGACTGGGGCGTCCCGGTCACGGTCTCCGCCGAGGGGACCGCCCGGCTGGCGCTGGTACTGGCGGGCATGGACGACCAGTAGGAGCAGGAGGAGCGCAAGCGAAGACCCCGCCCCGGACGAGGAGTTCGGGGCTGGGTCTTCGTGTGCGCCGGCAGAGGTGTCAGGCCTCCAGGAAGGCCACCAGGGCGTTCGCCAGGAGGTACGGGTCGTCCGCGCCGCACAGTTCGCGGGCGCTGTGCATCGAGAGGATCGCGACGCCGATGTCCACGGTCTGGATGCCGTGGCGGGCGGCCGTGATGGGGCCGATCGTCGTGCCGCACGGCATCGAGTTGTTGGAGACGAAGGTCTGCCACGGCACTCCGGCCCGCTCGCAGGCGCTCGCGAACACCGCGCGGCCGCTGCCGTCCGTCGCGTAGCGCTGGTTCACGTTGACCTTGAGGATGGGGCCGCCGTTGGCGCGCGGGTGGTGCGAAGGGTCGTGCCGCTCACCGTAGTTGGGGTGGACCGCGTGGCCCGTGTCCGAGGAGAGGCAGATGGTGCCGGCGAAGGCGCGGGCCTTGTCCTCGTAGGAGCCTCCGCGTGCGAAGACTGAACGTTCCAGCACGTTGCCGAGGAGCGGGCCGTCCGCGCCGGTGTCCGACTGGGAGCCGTTCTCCTCGTGGTCGAAGGCGGCGAGGACCGGGATGTGGTCTAGCTTGCCGGCCGTGGCGACCGCGGCCAGGGCCGCTACGCCCGCGTGTACGGAGAGCAGGTTGTCCATCCGCGGACCGGCCAGCAGCTCGCGGTCGCGGCCCAGGTAGGAGGGCGGCTCGATGGAGTGGACCATCAGGTCCCAGCCGGCCACCGAGCCCTGCTCCAGGCCCTCTTCCTCCTCCAGGAAGGAGATCAGGTCGCCTTCCCGGACGTCGCCGAGGCCCCAGATCGGCTGCATGTGGCGCTGCTTGTCGAGCTTGAGCCCGTCGGTGTTCACCGACCGGTCCAGGTGCACGGCGAGTTGGGGGACGCGCAGCAGCGCGCGGTCGATGTTGACCAGGCGTTCGGTGCCGTCGTGCAGGGTGAGCCGCCCGGCGAGGCCGAGGTCCCGGTCGAGCCAGGTGTTGAGCAGCGTGCCGCCGTAGATCTCGACGGCGACCTGCCGCCAGCCCTGGGAGCCCGTGTCCGGCAGCGGCTTGACCCGCAGGTTGGGGGAGTCGGTGTGGGCGCCGATGATGCGGAACGGGGTGTGTGCGTCCGCGCCCTCCGGGACGTACCAGGCGATGAGCGCGCCGCCGCGGAGCACGAACTTGCCCCCGGACCCGGCATCCCAGGCGTCCGTTTCCGACAACTGCCTGAAGCCTGCCTTCTCCAGCCGCTCGGCCGCATTGGCCACGGCGTGGTACGGCGACGGACTGGCCGTCAGGAAGGTCATCAGGTCGTCGGTGTGGCCGCGGTCGAAGCGGGCGGGAGAGCTCATCCCAATCTCCTTGCGTGGATATCGCCGGCTTCCGCCGGGGGAGGAAACGCATCCATGGCTTGGAGCCGCGCGGCGGCGTGATGCCGCCGCGTGATGCAGTGACCTGTGCTTGTGTTCGGATCTCGACCGCCCCTACCGTCCGGGGCGTGGGGACTTCTTGTGTGAAGCGGGCGTTCAAGTACCGCTTCTATCCGACCGATGCGCAGGCGGCTGAGCTGTCGCGGACGTTCGGGTGTGTGCGGAAGGTCTACAACCTGGCTCTCGCTGCCCGCGGTGAGGCCTGGTCGACGAATCAGGAGCGGGTGGGTTATGGGCAGACGTCGACGATGCTCACCGGCTGGAAGAAGACCGAGGAGTTGGCCTACCTCGCAGAGGTGTCCTCGGTCCCGCTCCAGCAGGCGCTGAGACACTTGCAGTCGGCGTTCGTGGGGTTCTGGGGGAAGCGCTCGCAGTATCCGCGCTTCAAGTCGAGACGGAAGTCGCGGGCATCGGCCGAGTACACACGAAGCGCGTTCGGCTACAAAGGCGGCCGACTGACCCTGGCGAAGATGGCCGAGCCGCTGGCCATCGTGTGGTCCCGTCCGCTGCCCACCGGTGTGAAACCGACCACGGTCACTGTGTCCCGCGACAGTGCCGGGCGCTGGTTCGTGTCCCTGCTGTGTGAGGACATCCCCTCCCCGATGCCGGCCACGGCGGACGCGGTGGGCATTGACGCCGGGCTGACGGCCCTGGTTGTCCTCTCCACTGGGGAGAAGATCGCCAACCCGAAGCACGAACGGAAGGACCGGGAGCGCCTGGCGCGCGCCCAGCGGGCGCTGTCCCGGAAGGAGAAGGGCAGCAAGAACCGGGCCAAGGCCCGGGCCCGGATTGCCAGGATCCACGCGCGGATCGCCGACCGGCGACGGGATCACCTGCACAAACTGACGACTCGACTCGTGCGCGAAAACCAAACGCTCGTGATCGAGGATCTGACCGTCCGCAACATGATGAAGAACCGCAAACTGGCCCGCGCCATCACGGACGCGGCCTGGCGCGAGCTGCGGCGCATGCTGGAGTACAAGACGTCCTGGTACGGCCGCGAGCTGATCGCCGTCGGCCGTTGGTTCCCCAGCACACGCCTCTGCTCTGCCTGCGGCGTCACAGTCGACGGGATGTCTCTGAGCATCCGAGAGTGGACGTGTGAGAACTGCGGGACGACTCACGACAGGGACGAGAACGCGGCGATCAATCTCTTGGCCGCCGGGCTGGCGGTTTCTGCCTGTGGAGCGGGTGTAAGACCTCATCGGGAGTCCTCCTCTCGGCCGGGGCGGTCCGTGCTGAAGCAGGAAATCCCACCCGCGAGGGTGGGAACCCCCTCCTCATAGGGAGAGGAGGAAGCCAAGTGGTTCACCTTAACGGGATTGATCGCCATGGCCGGACCGCAGTGGACAGCCGATAGGCAGGGATCCGCGGGTGTGTGGTCTGCGGGCCCGGCGCAGCTCAGCCCGGCGGACGCTCGAAGCGGCGCTGCAGCTGTCTGCGCTCGCCCCGGCGGATGCGCGGGAGCATCTCGGGGGTCTGCGGGGAGCGCTGCGCGCGCCTCTTGCGTCCGGCGCAGAAGATACAGGCCTCGCCGGGGGGCGCGTCCGGGTCGATGGGTGCTCCCGGGTGCTCGGAGCAGCCCGAGGCGTTGCGGGGGCGGGAGAGTTCGCGGGCGACGATGAAGGCGCGGTGGAGGTCGTCCGCGATGCGCACGAACTCGTCGGAGGGGGAGGACAGGCCCAGGTGGAAGCGCTGGTCCTCGACGGTGCGCAGGTACTGGCGCAGCACCTGGAGGGTGTACGGGCCGTCGGGCACGGGGTAGCCGAGGCGCCGCTGCTCGCCGGGGGCGGGGGCGTGGGCGGCCTGGCGGGTGCCGTTCAGGCGCTGCCGCTGTCCGAGGCGGCGGCGGTCGTTGCAGATCAGGCAGCGGCCCCAGCCCTCGGGTGCCTCGGGGTCGAGGGCGCCGTTGGGGTGCTCGGGGCAGCCGGTGTAGCTCTTGGCGGGGGCGAGGCCGGCGGCGGTCTGGAAGGCCACGTAGAGGGCGTCGGCGATGGCCTCGTACTCGGCGGGGTGGGCGCCGTCGTACAGCTCGCGCAGGTGGTCGCCGAGGCTGCCCAGGCTCGCCTGCAGCTCCTTGAGGGCGTACGGGCGCCCGGTGGGGACGGAGTACCCCCTGCTGCCGTGGTGATCCTGTGGACTCATGCGTACGAGCGTCCCATGAACGGCCGACAACGGAGAAAAACCGCAGGACAGGGCCTATGCGGTGCGCCGGTGCGCTGCGGCCTTGGCCTTGGCCGGGGGCGGGGCGGGGCGGGCACGGGCCGGGGTGCGGGCACCGGGTCGCACGACCGGTGCCCGCACCCGCCGGTGCCCGGGCCCCTCGGGGCGCCGCCCCGGACCCCGCGCCTCAAGCGCCGGCGGGGCTGATTTCGCCCCGGCAGCGGTCGGCGACCCGGAGCCCGCCCCGCCCGTCCCCTCCGGATGCGGGCGCGGCGCGGCACGCGGGTGCCTGCTGCCGCCGGACGGGCGGCGGCCGGGCCTCCGTGCGGAGGGCCCGGCCGCTCGCACCCGTACCGGGTACGTGTGACCTGGGGGCGGCGCAGCCCAGCGGCGGCGCAGCCCAGCGGCGGCGCAGCCTAGAAGGCGGCCTCGTCCAGGTCCATCAGCGTGTTGTCGACGGCCTCGGCCAGCGCGCGCTGGACGGAGACGCCGGGCAGGATCTGGGACGCGAAGAACTTCGCGGCGGCGATCTTGCCGGTGTAGAACGGGACGTCCTTCGCGGAGGCGGTGGCCAGCTTCTCGGCGGCCACGGCGGCGCCCTTGAGCAGCAGGTAGCCGACGACCACGTCACCCGAGGCCATCAGCAGGCGGGTGGTGTTCTGGCCGACCTTGTAGATGTTCTTGACGTCCTCGCCGGTGGCGGTGAGGTCGACGATCATCTGGCCGACGATGGCCTCCAGGTCCACGGCGGCCTTGGCCAGCGCGTCGCGCGCCGGAGCGAGCTCCTCGCCGCCGACTGCCTCCGCCAGGAACTTCTTGATCGTCTCGGAGAGGACGTTCAGCGAGGCGCCCTGGTCACGGACGATCTTGCGGAAGAAGAAGTCCTGGCCCTGGATCGCGGTGGTGCCCTCGTAGAGGGTGTCGATCTTGGCGTCGCGGATGTACTGCTCGATCGGGTACTCCTGCAGGTAGCCGGAGCCACCGAAGGTCTGCAGGGACTGGGCGAGCTGCTCGTAGGACTTCTCCGAGCCGTAGCCCTTCACGATCGGCAGGAGCAGGTCGTTGAGGCCGACCAGCGCGGTGGTGTCCTCGCCCGCGGCCTGCTTGACCTGGATGTCGTCCTGGACGGCGGCCGTGTACAGCACCAGCGCGCGCATGCCCTCCGCGTACGCCTTCTGCGTCATCAGCGAGCGGCGCACGTCGGGGTGGTGCGTGATGGTGACCTTGGGGGCCGTCTTGTCCATGAAGTTGGCCAGGTCCGGACCCTGCACGCGCTCCTTGGCGTACTCCAGGGCGTTCAGGTAGCCCGTCGAGAGCGTCGCGATGGCCTTCGTGCCGACCATCATGCGGGCGAACTCGATGATCATGAACATCTGGCGGATGCCGTCGTGCTTGTCGCCGATCAGCCAGCCCTTGGCGGGGTGCTTGTCGCCGAAGGTCATCTCGCACGTGTTGGAGGCCTTGAGGCCCATCTTGTGCTCGACGTTCGTCGCGTAGACGCCGTTGCGCTCGCCCAGCTCGCCGGTCTCCCAGTCGAAGTGGAACTTCGGGACGAGGAAGAGCGACAGGCCCTTGGTGCCCGGGCCGTGGCCCTCGGGGCGCGCGAGGACGTAGTGGAGGATGTTCTCCTCCATGTCGTGCTCACCGGACGTGATGAAGCGCTTCACGCCCTCGATGTGCCAGGAGCCGTCCTCCTGCTGCACGGCCTTGGTGCGGCCGGCGCCGACGTCCGAGCCGGCGTCCGGCTCGGTCAGGACCATCGTGGAGCCCCAGCGCTTCTCGACCGCGATCTGCGCGATCTTCTTCTGCGCCTCGTTGCCCTCCTCGTGCAGGACACCGGCGAAGGCCGGGCCGGAGGAGTACATCCAGATGGCCGGGTTCGAGCCGAGCAGCAGCTCCGCATAGGCCCAGACGAGGGAACGCGGGGAGACGGTGCCGCCGATCTCCTCCGGGATGCCCATGCGCCAGTACTCGGAGTCCATGAAGGCCTTGTAGCTCTTCTTGAAGGAGGCCGGGACCGGCGCCGTGTTCGTCTCCGGGTCGAAGACGGGCGGGTTGCGGTCGGCGTCCGCGAAGGACTCGGCGAGCTCGTTCTCGGCGAGGCGGGCTATCTCGGACAGGACGTCCTTGGCGGTCTCGGAGTCCATCTCCTCGAACGGACCGGTGCCGTACAGCTTGTCGCGGCCGAGCACCTCGAAGAGGTTGAACTCGATGTCGCGGAGATTCGACTTGTAGTGCCCCATGGCGACGGCTCCGTTAAGGCTCGGGGAGACAGGTTCCTCGTACATACCAATCGGTAACGTCATGATGCTACCCACCGGTAATAAGGCGCAACCCCTGGCGCGCGAGTGTGACGGGTGTCAACTGGCGGGGCGGCCCGTGCTGCCTGCCCGGCCTGCCCGGCCTGCCCGGCCTGCCCGGCCCGCGATGGCCGCGGTGCCCGGGCGGCCGACGGGTCGGCTCAGGCGGCGGGGCCCGCGGGCTCGGGGAAGGCCAGGCGCGGCGAGCCGCCCGCCCACCACACGCCGATCGCGAACGCCGCCGTGGCCTCCACGTACCCCGCCCGGTCCAGCCCGCCGGCCGGCATCGGGCTCCAGCCCATCCCGGTGATCAGGCGCGCCACGCGCTCGGCCGACTCCGCGTCGTCGGCGCAGAACGGCACCGCCGCGGGGGTGCCGCCGAAGGCGTCGGCGGGCAGGTCCCACACGCTCACATGGGCCAGGTTGAACGCCTTCACCACGTGCGCGCCCGGCGCCGCCGCCTGGATCCGGCCCGCCACGCTCTCCCCCGCGCCGGTCGTCAGCATCACCCCGCCCGGCCCGGGGGCCAGGGGGTTCGTGCAGTCCAGGACCGTCCGCCCGGCCAGCGCCGCCGCGTGCTGACGGGCCAGCGCCGGAGCCGTCCCGGCCGGTACGGCCAGCAGCGCCACCTCCCCGTACTCAGCCGCCGACGCGGAGGTCCCGTGCCCGGCCGCCCCGATCCGCCGTGCGAGGGCCTCGGCGGCGGTTACGTTCCGCCCGCCGATGAACACCTCGTGCCCGGCCCGCACCCAGGCGCCGCCCAGGGCCGCCGCCATGCCGCCCGTACCCAGTACGCCGATCCGCATCGTGCCCACCTCTTCCGCTTCGGTTCATCCGTTGACGGCCCGACGCTACGAACGCCGACGCACACCGTCCGGTGTCCATCGCCCAGGGCAGGATGGCGGCATGGACAAGCTGCCCGATCCGGCCGCGGGCCTGCCGGAGCTCACGTACACGGCCGACTGCCGGGCGCGCGTCGCCTTCGAGGTGCTGGCGAACCGCTGGGACAGCGTCGTGGTCTTCACGCTCGGCGCGACGGGCCCGATGCGGCCGCGGGCGCTGGTCGCGCGGATCGGGGGGATCAGCCCGAAGGTCCTGAACGAGGCGTTGCGGCGGCTGCAGTACAACGGTCTGGTCGAACGCCGCCCGTACGCCGAGTCCCCGCCGCGCGTCGACTACGCCCTGACCGAGGCCGGTACGGCCCTGCTCACCCCGATGCGGGCCATGGGGGCCTGGGCCGCGCGTTACGCGGACGACGTGCTCGACGCGCAGGACCGGTACGAGTCGCCCTGAGCCGGGGCCGCCGCCGGCAGTTCGGCCCAGACAGTCTTCCCGGCCCCCGGCCCGGGGTGGACGCCCCATCGGGCGGCGACGGCGTCGAGCAGCACCAGCCCCCGGCCGGACTCGTCCCCGTCCCCGGCCCGGCGGGGTACCGGCTGCGCCCGCGCGTCGGGGTCGGTGAGCTCGACCCGCGTACGGGTTGCCCTTCCGGTGACGCGCAGGGTGACGGGCGTGCCGGCTCCCAGGTGGGTGATCACGTTGCTCAGCAGCTCGCTGACGCAGAGCTCCGCGTCGGGGGATGCGGCGGCCCCCAGGTGCTCGCGCACGGCGTGCCGGGCGAGGGGGACCGCGCCGGGGGTGGCGAGGAGGTGGATCGTGAGCGCGTTCACTGCGTGGCCAGGGCGGCGGCCAGTCGCTGCGCGGTGGCGGCGTTGCAGTTGCCGAGGGTGATGAGGGGTGGGGTGGCGTAGCGGCCGGCGTAGGAGAGGAGGTGGAGGTCGAGGGACGGGAGGGAGATGTCGTGTGCGGCCAGTGCGGTGCGGAGTGCGGTGAGGGCCGCCTGGGCCTCGTGGTCGCGGTCGTGCTCGCTCATGGCGTCTTCCTGTCTGCCGTTCCTGTGGGTGCGGAGTGTGACGAACTGCTCACAGGCTGACGGGGGTCGGCGTAGCGTGGGAAGGGTTTCGAGTCCACAGTGCGAGGTGTGGAAGGCGGGCGATCGTGGCCGCGCGTAAGGACATTGACGGTTCGGCGAGCGTGCCGGCCTTTTACGGCAAGGAGCTGCGGTGGCGACGGGAGGCGGCGGGCCTCACGCTCCAGCAGGCCGTGGAGGGCAGCTTCTACGGGGCCAGTTATCTGAGCGAGATCGAACTCGGTCAGCGGCGCATGCCACTGGATCTGGCGCGCCACGTCGACCGGGTACTGGACACCGATGGGTTCTTCGAGCGGCGTTGTGAGGACGTACGGAAGGCACGGAGCGTTGGCCTCGCCAGGTACGCCGAGAAGGTCTTGGACGCGGAGAAGGTTGCCGAGACCATTGAGGAATGGTGCCCGAGCGCCTTTCCGGGCCTGTTGCAGACGGCTGCGTACGCACGCGCCCTGGCTCGGGCCGAACGGCCGCTGGAGGCCCGGGAGGAGACCGATGTGAAGGTCAACGCCCGGATGGCGCGGGCTGACCTCTTCGAGGGCGACCACGGGACGCCGGAGTACTGGGTCATCCTGCATGAGTCGCTGCTACGGCTGCCGGTCGTCCCACCCGACCGGATGGCGGAACAGCTCGACCACGTAACCGCCCTGGTCCACCGCAATCGGATCGTTCCACAGATCGTCCCGTGGAACGCAGGGGCACACCCATTCATGTCGGCAGGCACGACCATCATCATGACCTTCGCCGAGGCGCCGCCCCTGGTCTATACGGAGTCGCTGCACAGCGGCGTCACCATCGACGATCCGGCTCTCGTGAAGCGCTATCGAAGGTCGTACGATCTGCTGAGGGCCGCCGCGCTACCGCCGGAGGCGTCCCTCGCCATGATGGAGGCGGCCGCAGAGGACTACCGAAATGGCAAGCAGCGACATTGACTTGAGCGCCGCTCGTTGGCGCACGAGCAGCTACACCAACAGCGACGGTGGTACCTGCGTCGAAGTGGCCGACGGCGTCGCCGGTTGGGTGCCCGTCCGGGACTCGAAGCGACGGACAGGGCCGACCCTGGTGGTCTCGGCGGCGGCGTGGGGACCCTTCGTCGCCACCCTCAAGGCCCACTGACCGGAACTCGGCGGCTCCGCCGCCCCCGGCCTCGGTAGGCTTCGGTCCATGTACGGCTACGACCAGAACGTGAGCGCGGGGCAGCAGCAGTACGGGCAGCCCCAGCAGGGCTACGCGCAGCAGCAGGCGCCGCTGTACCCCGAGCCCTCGCCGCCCTCCCTCGGGGACGCGGTGCGCGCCTTCACGACCGGGTCGCTGTCCGCCGAGGACTTCCAGCAGATCTTCGCCTCCTCGAAGGTGTACTGCCCGCGCGGCGACACCCCGGGATTCCTCGCGCTGCACAACACGCAGCAGCCGGTGATCCCGATGTTCACCACGCTCAAAGAGCTGCGCCGGTACGCCGGCAAGGAGTCCAAGTACTTCGTGATCACCGGCGCCGAGGTCATCGACCTGCTGCCCACCGGCTACGGCTTCGTCCTCGACATGGAGGGCGACCACCGGATGGTCTTCGACGCGAAGGCGGTCGAGCAGATGGTCGACTTCGCGATGCGCCGCATGTATGGCTAGACGCCATCGCCGCGCAGGCGGCTGAACGCTGACGACGGGGGGCGGGCGCGTTGCTGAGGGTGCACTTCACGACCGAGGACCTGCTCAACGTCACCTTCGCGCGCGAGCCGCTTCCGCTCGTCGAGCTCGGCATGGCGGTCGTCGCCTGGCAGCGGCGGGACGAGCAGGCGGTTTTCGGCCGCTGGCGCGGTCACGTCTCCCGGGAGTTACCGGGCCGGGTGCGGCCGCTGCTGGACCTCTTGCGGCCCGACGGCGACAACCTGCAGTTCGTCGAGCCCTTCTCGCACACGCTGGAACAGGGGCTGGCCGCCGTACGGGACGCCGCCGGGTCGCTCACCGGTGAGCAGCTGGCCCGGACAGCCGCCCGGGCCCCCGGCTCCCCCACCTGGCTGCGCGCGCTGTGGGCCGAGGACCGCGAGGCCTGGGCGCAGCTCGACGGTGCGCTGCGCTCCGTGTACGAGCTGGTGATCGCCCCGCACTGGCCGAGCATCCGGCAGTCCTTCCAGGCGGACGTGGCCTGGCGGACCCGGCTGCTGGCCGCCCACGGCATCAAGGCGTGCCTGGCGAGCACGCATCCGCGGGCCGGCTGGACGGGCACGGCCTTCGAGGTCCCGGTGGAGCCGGACTTCGAGTGCGCCCTCGGCGGCCGCGGCCTGCTGCTGATGCCCTCGCCGTTCTGGACGGGGCGGCCGCTGCTCGCCGAGGGCCCGGACGGCCCGGACGGCGCGCGGCTGCTGATGTACCCGGCGCTGACCCCGCTCCCGCTGGCCGGGCCGAGCGCGGCGGACGGCGCCCTGGACGCGCTGCTGGGCCGCACGCGGGCGGCGGTGCTGCAGCTGCTGGTCCAGCAGCGCACGACCAGTGAGCTCGCCCGGGACCTCGACATCAGTCTCCCGTCGGTCTCCGAGCACACCCGCACGCTGCGTGCGGCGGGCCTGATCACCACGCGCCGGGACGGCAAGGCGGTGCTCCACTCGGCGACGGGCCTCGGCGTGGACCTGCTGCGCAGCGGCGGCTGAACGTTTCGGCGACGCCCGAAACCATCGCGGTCGCGACCTCGGCCCCGGAGTATCGGCGGTGCGGGGGAATCCCGCTCCTACCGATCAGGGGAGAGTGCGATGTCTCGTACGTCGTTACGCACGAAGCTCGGGACCGTGGCGGCCGCGGGGGTGATGGCGCTGGGTACGGGGGTTCTGGCGGCAGGCCCGGCACAGGCTTCCGACCACACGGTCGACGGCTGCCCGTCGGGGTACGCCTGCATCTACACCGAGGGATGGGACTCGCTCACCATTTCGGCGTGGTACACGAAGGCGGGCACGTACAACCTCAGCAATCAGAACAACGGTCACTGGGTGCTCAACAACCAGACCCAGGGCTGGAAGTTCAAGCTCTGTACTGGCTGGAACGGCACCGGCACCTGCGAAACGCTGGGTCAGGACGCGTACGTCTGGCGGAACCTCACGCCGATCAACTCGGTGGTGGTCACGCCGTAACGGCCGCAGTGATCACGGAGCGGGCCGGGGGAATCTCCCCCGGCCCGCTCCCGTGCGTTCAGGCCCTTCGCCCTCGCAGCCGCCGCAGAGCGACGGCCAGTGCGGCCAGTGCCAGGGCGGCGCCGCCGTACGTCCACAGCGGGGCGAGGTCCGGGCGGTGCGCCAGGGAGAGGCGGATGCCCGCGAGGGCGACGGTGAAGAGGGCGTAGCCGCTGCCCTCCAGGGGCCGCAGCCGCGTCGCCCAGCGCAGCAGCAGGCCGGCGGCCAGGCAGAGGGTGCCCCAGACGGCGAGGTAGGGCCACGGCGAGCCGGGGAGCGGTTCGAGGGGATAGCCGCTGGAGGCCCAGCGCGAGGCGGCGTATCCGCCGCCCACCGCCGCGGCCGTGATGGCGCCGGCCCAGCCCAGCGCCCCGGGCGCGGTGCCCGGCTCCGGTTCCGCCTCCTCCGCTTCGGGCTGCGCGGTGGCGGCTGCGTCGCCGGTCGGGGTGGTCACGGTCGGGCTCCTGACGTGCGCGTGGATCCGTACGAATCGATCAAGGAGACGCCCGCCCGGGGGCCCGGGTTGCCCCGGGAATGGACGCGCGGTGTCCTCTGTTCCGAGGGGGTGTGGCAGAAAGTTCGAGTTTCAACTAAACTCGACGCAGAAGGAGGTCCTGACCATGCCCGCAGTGACTGTTGAGAACCCGTTGACCCTTCCGCGAGTGGCCGAGCCGCAGGCCGCCCTCGCGCGCAAGGTGCTGGCCGTCGTCGACGCCCCCAGTGGGTTCGAGGGCGAGGGATTCCCGGTGCGCCGCGCGTTCGCGGGGATCAACTACCGGTACCTCGACCCGTTCATCATGATGGACCAGATGGGCGAGGTGGAGTACGCGCCGGGCGAGCCCAAGGGCACCCCCTGGCACCCGCACCGCGGCTTCGAGACCGTCACGTACCTGATCGACGGAACGTTCGTCCACCAGGACACCAACGGCGGCGGCGGAGTCATCAACGGCGGTGACACCCAGTGGATGACCGCCGGTTCGGGCCTGCTGCACATCGAGGCCCCGCCGGAAGCCCTGGTCGTGTCCGGCGGGCTGTTCCACGGTCTGCAGCTGTGGGTCAACCTCCCGGCCGCCGACAAGATGATGCCCCCGCGCTACCAGGACATCGGCGGCGGCCAGGTCCAGCTGCTGACCACCCCCGACGGCGGCTCCCTGCTCCGCGTGATCGCCGGTGAGCTCGACGGCCACCAGGGCCCGGGCATCACCCACACCCCGATCACGATGATCCACGCGACCGTCAGCCCGGGCGCGCAGATCACCCTTCCGTGGCGCGAGGACTTCAACGGCCTCGTGTACGTCCTGGCCGGGCGCGGCTCGGTCGGCGAGGACCGGCGGCCCATCCACACCGGGCAGACGGCCGTCTTCGGCGAGGGCGGCTCGATCACGGTGCGGGCGGACGAGTCGCAGGACTCCAACGCCCCGGCCCTGGAGGTCGTCCTCCTCGGCGGGCGTCCGATCCGGGAGCCGATGGCGCACTACGGGCCGTTCGTGATGAACAGCAAGCACGAGCTCCAGCAGGCCTTCGACGACTTCCAGGCCGGCCGCCTCGGCCGCATCCCGACCACCGCGCGCACGGGCCTCGGCCACCGCGGTACGGGTGAGGCCGAGTCCGAGGAGAGCTGACACCGCGGGCAGTACCCCGGTCTGAGTACCCGCGCGCCCGCAGGTGAGTAGCCGGGCGCCTGTGCCGGGCCGGGGAACCGCGTTGGATCGGGGCATGGACAACGCCCCCTCCCCCTCCGCGATCCCCCCGGCCCCGGCCCCGGCTTCCGCTGCCGCGGGAGCCAAGGACCGCACCCGCCTCTGGGCCGGTGTGTCCGCGGCGCTCTTCCCCGTGCTCTTCGTCGGGGCGGTCGTGCTGCTCCTGTCGTCCGTGCGGGTGTCGGGCTGCGTGACCTACGGGGTGGAGTGCACCCGGGGGCTGCCCTGGTGGCTGTTCCTGGGGAGCGCGGGCGCCGCGGGCGTGGCCTTCCTCGTCGCCCTGGCCGCCTCCCGGGCGGAGGTCCGCCGCTGGGCGCTGGGCGCCCAGCTCCTCGCGGAGTGCACGGCGATCCTGGTGGTCCTCAGCTACTACCCGGGCCCGGCCTAGGCGTGACCTAGGCCGGTTCCACCGGCGCCGGGCCGGGTGCCTCCTCGCCATACCGGGCCCGGAGTTCCGAGACCACCCCGAAGGCGGCCGCCGTCAGCGGTACCGCCAGCAGCATGCCCAGGATCCCGGCGGCGCTCGCCCCGGCCGTGATGGCCAGCATGACCACCGCCGGATGCATCTGCACCGTGCGGCTCTGCACCAGAGGCTGGAGAACGTACCCCTCGACCATCTGGACCAGCAGCACGAGCGCGAGCACCCACAGGCCGGTGACCCAGCCCCGGTCTGCCAGGGCGACGAGGACCGCGACGGCGCCGGAGAGGAAGGCGCCGAGGTAGGGGATGTAGGCGGTCACGAAGACCAGTGCGGCCAGCCCCACCGCACCCGGTACGCCGAGCACGAGCAGCCCCGCGCCGATCAGCACGCCGTCGACCAGGGCCACGACGGTGGTCCCCCGCATGAAGCCCTCGACGGCCCCGAACGCGCGCCGCCCGATGGCCTCCACGAGGTCGCCCGAGCGGCGCGGGACGAGCGAGCGCAGGGTGCCCGCGGCGCGGTCGGAGTCGCGGAGGAAGAAGAAGATCAGCACGAGGGACAGCAGGGTCGTCGCGATCATCGTGCCGACCGCGCTGATCCCGGTGACCACGCCCGAGGCCGCCGTGCCGCCGAACTTCGCCAGCAGGTCCTTCGAGTTCTTCGCGAGGTCCTCCAGCGAGGTCCCGACCGCCCCGAAGTGCTCCGCGAGGCTCTCGCCGGCCCGCCGCAGCGCGTCGACGATCTGGTCGCCGGTCTCCACGACCGCGAGGACGACGACGTACGAGGCTCCGCCGACGACCGCGACCACGGCGAGGCAGGTGAGGGCCGCGGCGAGGGAGCGGTTCACCCCCGCGCGGACCAGCCGCCGGTGCATCGGCCCCAGCAGGGCCGTGCCGAGCACGGCGAGCAGCACGGGCGTGACGACCGTCCGGAAGACGGTGCACAGCCACACGACGACGGCCAGCACGGCCGTGACGAGCAGGACGACGGCGCACCAGGCGGCCAGCCGCCGCACGGGCTCGGGGAGGAGGGAGTTCGGCACCCCGTCATCCAAGCACTTCGGATGATCATTTCGGGTGAACGGCTCAGCGGCGGCCGGGGGCCCGTGATCAGTCGGGGCCGGGCCGCTTCGACTGTTCGTACAGCTCGAACCAGATCGTCTTGCCCTCGCCCCGCGGATCCACGCCCCAGCTGTCGGCGAGCATCTCCATCAGCAGCACCCCGCGCCCGCTGGAGGCCATCTCGCCCGGGTGCCGTTTGTGGGGGAGCTCGTCGCTGGGGTCCGCGACCTCCACGCGCAGCCGGCGTTCGCCCGGCTCGCCGACGGCCTCCGCGACCAGCAGCGCGTCACCGTCGGTGTGCACGAGCACGTTCGTCACCATCTCGGAGACCATCAGCACCGCCGAGTCCAGCTGCTCCTCGTCGGCCCAGTCGTGCAGCAGCTCCCGGATCTGCTGCCGGGCGCCCGCGATCCGTTCCGGCTCGGCCTGGGCCACGGTCAGCATGGTGCGGCGGGCCGGGCGGGCGGGGTGCGCCGACAGGGTCCCGCAGCCGCGGCTCTCTCCCTCGCGGCACAGCAGCACCACGGCTATGTCGTCCTCGCGGCGGTCGGCCAGCGGGCCCGTGGTGTGGTGCGAGGAGGGCCCGTGCACGGCCTGGACCAGCAGGTCGGCGAGCCTTTCGAGGTGGCTGTCGCCCAGGTGGCCGTCGTCCGGATGGCCGTCGTCCGGGCCCCCGGGGACCGGGCTCTCGGACTCCAGGATCGCGCGCAGCCGCGCCCAGCCGGTGTCGAGGTCGTGCCCGCCGGTCTCGATGAGCCCGTCGGTGCAGAGCATCATCGTCTCGCCGGGCTCCAGGGTGAAGCGGGTCGTGGGGTAGTCCGTGTCGGGGACGATCCCGAGGGGGAGACCACCCGCGGTGGGCCGCATCAGGACGGTGCCGTCCGCCATCCGGACCACCGGGTCGGGATGGCCGGCGCGGGCCACCTCCAGCACCCCGGTCCGCGGGTCGCATTCCGCGTACAGGCAGGTCGCGAAGCGCGGGCTCTGCATATCGGAGTCCAGCCCGGAGTCCCCGTCGGAGTCGTACGGGTCGGACTCCTGCGAGGAGCAGAGCCCGGCGAGGAAGCGGGAGGCGCGCGAGAGCACCGCGTCGGGGCGGTGGCCCTCCGAGGCGTACGCGCGCACCGCGATCCGCAGCTGGCCCATCAGCCCGGCCGCCCGTACGTCGTGGCCCTGGACGTCGCCGATGACCAGGGCGAACCGTCCCGACGGCAGCGGGATCATGTCGTACCAGTCGCCGCCGACCTGGAGCCCGCCGCCCGTGGGGACGTAGCGCGCGGCGATCCGCATACCGGGGATCTCCGGGCCGAGCTGGGGCATCATCGACCGCTGCAGACCGGTGGTGAGCTCCCGCTCGGATTCGGCCACCCCTGCGCGCTGGAGCGCCTGGGCCAGCATCCGGGCCACGGTCGTCAGGACGGAGCGCTCGTCGGGGGAGAAGGACACCGGGTGCTTGAAGGCGGCCATCCAGGCGCCCATGGTGCGCCCGGCCACGATGAGCGGCAGGAAGGCCCAGGAGGTCCGGCCGAAGCGCTGGGCGAGCGGCCAGGTGGCCGGAAAGCGCCGCTTGTAGTCCTCGGGGGAGGGCAGGTAGATCGCCCGGCCGGTGCGGACGACGTCCGCGGCCGGGTAGGCCGTGTCCAGCCGCATGTCCGAGAAGGGGCCCTCGTCGCCCGGGCCGTGCCCGTGGTGGCCGATGACCGACAGCCGTTCCCCGGCCACGCCGAAGACGGCCAGGCCGTCCGGGCTGAAGCCGGGCATGGACAGCGAGGCGGCGACCCGCAGCACCTCCGCCGTGGACCGGGCCTCGGCCAGCGCCCGTCCCGCGTCCAGCAGGAAGGCCTCGCGGGAACGCCGCCAGTCGCCGGTGATCGGGGTGTGCGCGGCGGTGGTTCCCGGCTGCGGCTCGGCGATCTCCTGGATGGTGCCGATCAGCTCGTAGTCGACGCGGCCGTCGGCCGTCCGGTTCTCCAGGGGTTTGGAGCGGCTGCGTACGGTGCGCAGCACCCGGCCGTCCTCGTCCATGATCCGCAGCCGGGCCTCGGCGAGGGTGCCTTCGGCGACGGCCAGGTTGACGATGCCGTTGATCTCGTTCCAGTCCACCGGGTGGAAGCGGGAGCGTACGGCGACCTCGGCGAGCTCCGTCGGCTCCGCGGGCAGACCGAGGAGCCGGGCGGCCTCGCTGTCCAGGGAGACCGTCCCGGAGGCGTTGTCCCATCGCCAGAGGCCCGTTGCGATGGCGGCCAGGACGTCCTCGGTGCGCACCCGGTCATCTTTACAGGTCATACGCCTGACGTGCCTGTTCTCCGGGTCCACCGGGCGTGCCCGACCCGGCCGCGTCCCGGACGGTAACCTTGGGAGGGTTGAATCCACCCTGGTATCGCGAAGAACTGGATGACTGATGCATCGGTACAGGTCCCACACGTGCGGCGAGCTCCGAGCCTCTGACGTCGGCACCGACGTCCGGCTGAGCGGCTGGCTGCACAATCGTCGAGACCTGGGCGGCATCCTCTTCATCGATCTGCGCGACCACTACGGCATCACGCAGCTCGTCGCCCGTCCCGGCACCGCCGCCGCCGCGGTCCTGGACAAGCTCTCCAAGGAGACCGTGGTCCGGGTCGACGGCAAGGTCGTCTCGCGCGGCACCGAGAACATCAACCCCGACCTGCCGACCGGCGAGATCGAGATCGAGGCCGCCGAGGTCGAGGTGCTCGGCGCGGCCGCCCCGCTGCCCTTCACCATCAACACCGACGACGGTGTGAACGAGGAGCGGCGCCTGGAGTACCGCTTCCTCGACCTGCGCCGCGAGCGCATGCACCGCAACATCATGCTGCGCTCGGCGGTCATCGCCGCGATCCGCTCGAAGATGGTGGCCCTCGGCTTCAACGAGATGGCGACCCCGATCCTCACCGCGACCTCCCCCGAGGGCGCCCGTGACTTCGTCGTCCCGTCCCGCCTGAACCCGGGCAAGTTCTACGCCCTGCCGCAGGCCCCGCAGCAGTTCAAGCAGCTGCTGATGATCTCCGGCTTCGACCGGTACTTCCAGATCGCGCCCTGCTTCCGCGACGAGGACGCCCGCGCCGACCGCTCGCCGGGCGAGTTCTACCAGCTCGACGTCGAGATGTCCTTCGTCGAGCAGGAGGACGTCTTCCAGCCGATCGAGCGCCTGATGACCGAGCTCTTCACCGAGTTCGGCAATGGCCGCGAGGTCACCTCCCCCTTCCCGCGGATCCCGTTCCGCGAGTCGATGCTGAAGTACGGCAACGACAAGCCCGACCTGCGCGCCAAGCTGGAGCTCGTCGACATCACCGACGTCTTCGAGGGCTCGGAGTTCAAGGCGTTCGCCGGCAAGCACGTGCGCGCCCTGCCCGTCCCGGACACCGCCGCGCAGCCGCGCAAGTTCTTCGACGGCCTCGGCGACTACGCGGTTTCCCTCGGCGCGAAGGGCCTGGCCTGGGTCCGCGTCGGCGAGGACGGCACCCTCACCGGGCCCATCGCGAAGTTCCTCACCGAGGAGAACGTCAAGGTCCTCACCGAGCGCCTGGGCCTGGCCCCCGGCCACGCCGTGTTCTTCGGCGCGGGCGAGTTCGACGAGGTCTCCAAGATCATGTCCGGCGTCCGCGTCGAGGCGGCCAAGCGTGCGGGCCAGTTCGAGGAGAACGTCTTCCGCTTCTGCTGGATCGTCGACTTCCCGATGTACGAGAAGGACGAGGAGACGGGCCGGATCGACTTCTCCCACAACCCGTTCTCCATGCCGCAGGGCGGCATGAAGGACCTGGAGGAGAAGGACCCGCTCGACATCCTGGCCTGGCAGTACGACATCGTCTGCAACGGCATCGAGCTGTCCTCCGGCGCCATCCGCAACCACGAGCCCGAGGTCATGCTGAAGGCCTTCGAGATCGCCGGTTACGAGGCCGAGACCGTCGAGCGCGAGTTCGCCGGCATGCTGCGCGCGTTCCGCCTGGGCGCCCCGCCGCACGGTGGCATCGCCCCGGGCGTGGACCGCATCGTGATGCTGCTGGCCGACGAGCCGAACATCCGCGAGACCATCGCCTTCCCGCTGAACGGCAACGCCCAGGACCTGATGATGGGCGCGCCGACGGTGCTGGAGGAGGCGCGTCTGCGCGAGCTGAACATCGCGCTGCGCAAGCCGGTCGAGACGAAGGCGGCCGACGCGAAGCCGGTCGCCGAGGCCGTGCACCCCGACGCGGCACGGTAGTAGCAGTGGACGAGGAAGGGGCCCGGGACGAGATCCCGGGCCCCTTCCTCATGCCGGTCCGTCCATCAGAAGCGCTCGAGCACACCCTTGACCAGGGCGGCGGAGGTCAGCTCCGCGGGGGCCGGGCCGGCGTGGAAGAAGCCGGCGTTCTCGGCGTCCAGCTTGCGCAGGAAGTCGAAGGCCTTGGAGTCGTGCTCGCCGAAGGCGACGAACTGCCAGTGGATGCCGGGGGCGGTGGTGGCGGCGTCCGTGATCGCCTGCCGGGCGGGGCGGACGTTGTCGGGCGCGCCGTCCGTCTGGAACACGACCAGGGCCGGGCCCTCGCCGCCGTCCTTCTGGTACCGCTCCAGAACGGCCTCCACGGCCACGTGGTAGCTGGTGCGGCCCATCCGGCCGAGCTCGGCGTGGCGGGCCTCGACCCAGGACGCGTCGTGGGAGTCGAGGGTCAGGTCGGCGGTGCCGTCCACCTCCGTGGAGAAGAAGACCGTGTGCACGGTCGCCGCCTCGTCGAGGTGCGCGGCGAGTGCGAGGGCGTGGTCGGCGAGGTGCTGCGCACTGCCGTCCTTGTAGAACCCGCGCATCGACCCGGAGCGGTCCAGCACCAGGTACACCTTGGCCCGCGCCCCGGTCCTGCCCTTGGCGCGCAGCACCTGCCCGACGGCCTTGTACGCCGCCACGACGCCGGGCGCGACGCGCTTGACGTCGGCGAGGGCGTGCGCGGGCGCCTCCTCGGCCCCGTCCGCAGCGCCCACGACGGGCTCGGCCCCGACCGCTTCCCGCGCCTGCGGCGCGGCGGCCTCGACGTCGACCGGCTCGTCCCCGGCCCGGACCGGCTCCGCCTCCGGCGCCTCGGTGGCGACCGGCTCGGCCGCGGCCTGGACCGGTTCCTGCGCCTGCGGCGCGTCGGTGGCGGCCACCGGCTCGGCCGGGGCGTCGTCCTGGGCCTCGGGCTCGGTCTGCTCCTCCTGCGCCTCCGGCGCGGTGAGCGGCTCCGCCGGGGCGTCAGCCTGGCCTTCCGCCTCCTGCGCCCCCGGCGCGGTGGCCGGCTCCGCCGGGGTCTCGGGCTGGTCCTGCGCCTGCGGCGCTGCGGCCTCGGCAGCAGCCGGTTCGGCTGCGGCCTGGACCGGCTCCGCCGGGGCGTCGTCCTGGGCCGCGGGCTCGGCCTGCTCCTGCGCCTCCGGCGTCTCAGCGGCCACGGCCTCGGCCTCGGCCACGACCGGCTCCGCCTCCGGCGTCTCGGAGGCGGCCACCGGCTCGGCCGGGGCGTCGTCCTGGGCCTCGAGCTCGGTCTGCTCCTCCTGCGCCTCCGGCGCGGTGAGCGGCTCCGCCGGGGCGTCAGCCTGGCCTTCCGTCTCCGGCGCCTCGGCCGTGACCGGCTCCGCCGGGGTCTCGGGCTCGTCCTGCGCCTGCGGCGCTGCGGCAGCCGGTTCGGCTGCCGCCTGGATCGGCTCCGCCGCGGCGTCAGGGCGGTCCTGCGCCTCCGGCGTCTCGGCGGCGGCCGGTTCGGCCTCGGCCACGACCGGCTCCGCCTCCGGCGCCTCGGTGGCGGCCACCGGCTCGGCCGGGGCGTCGTTCTGGGCCTCGGCCTGCTCCTCCGGCGCGGTGGCCGGCTCCGCCGGGGTCTCGGGCTCGTCCTGCGCCTGGGGCGCTGCGGCCTCGGCGGCAGCCGGTTCGGCTGCGGCCACGACCGGCTCCGCCTCCGGCGCCTCGGCAGTTGCCGGGCGGGCCGGCTTCGCCGGGGCTGATCCGGACCGGCGGGCCTCCGGGACCGTCGGGTCGGCCGTCGGCGCGGGCACCGTCAGCAGCGCGGCCGCCTCACGGTCCCGCGGAGCGGACTGCGGCGGAACGGACGGGTTGTCGAAGGACGCAGCAACCAGTTCGGCCGCCGCATCGAGCGGGTTACGTTCCGCCTGGTTCGGGACAGCCGCCGAAGGGGCGTCCGAAGTCTCCGGAACCGGTTCCGCAGACCGTCCGAACACCTTGCGCAACAAGCTCCGAATACCCATGGCCAGGCCTTTCGCGGGAGTGCGTGCGTCATTTGTCCGTGCTGCGCGGATGATCCCTGCCCAGAGTGGACACGTAAGGTTATCGGCCGCCAAGCTCGATCTTCGGGAGGGGCACCTTTCGTGGCGTGCGCCCTTATCACCCCACCCGGCCCTCCGCCGAACTGCCGCTCCGACGTGCCGGGTTCACCCATCGTTCATCCCTCCGCCGCCGCTTCGGCGCAACCCGCGCCTAGCGTCGCGGCTGGATCGTCCCGACAGGTTGTCGGCGCCCACGCAGCTACTCGGAGGACACTCGTGCGCAAGCTTCTCCCGCTCCTCGGCAACCCGCATGGGGGCGGCCGTTCCGCCCTCACCTGCCGCTACCGCTGCGGCGACGCATGCTTCCACGAGGTGCCCAACACCAGCGACAACGAGTACGTCGGCGACGTCATCGCCAAGGCCTACTCCCGTCGTTCGATGCTGCGTACGGCCGCCGTCGTCACCGTCGCCACCGCCGGCGGCACGGCCATCGCCCTCACCGGCCCCGGCCAGAGCGCCAGCGCCACCCCCGCCGGCGAGGCCACCCCCGCCGGCGAGGCCACCGCCGCCGGCACCGGTGCCGGCGAGGCCGCCCGCGGCCTGCGCTTCGCGCCCGTCGCGCCGAACACCGCCGACCAGGTCACCATCCCCGAGGGCCACGACCAGAACGTGGTCATCCGCTGGGGCGACCCGATCGTCAAGGGCGCCCCGGGCTTCAACGCCGACAAGCAGACCGCCGCCGCCCAGGCCGGCCAGTTCGGCTACAACAACGACTTCCTGAGCCTTCTCCCGCTCGGCGACAAGTACGCCCGCCAGCAGCTGCTCGTGGCCAACCACGAGTACACCGACGAGAACCTCATGTTCAAGGGCTACGACCCGGCCAACCCGACCCGCGAGCAGGTCGAGATCGCCTGGGCCGCCCACGGCCTCGGTGTGGTCGTGGTCCAGGAGGACCACCGCAGCGGCAAGCTGACCTCCGTCAGCCGCCACGAGCTCAACCGCCGCCTGACCGCGACCAGCGAGTTCAAGCTGACTGGCCCGGCCGCGGGCAGCGCCCTGCTCAAGACCTCCGCCGACCCGACCGGCACGAAGGTCCTCGGCACGCTGAACAACTGCTCCGGCGGCACCACCCCGTGGGGCACCACCCTCCACGGCGAGGAGAACATCAACCAGTACTTCGCCAACGCCGGCAAGGTCACCGACCCCGTTCAGGCCGCCCGCCTGAAGCGCTACGGCGTCACGACCGGCGAGACCGAGCGCAAGTGGGAGCGGTTCGACAAGCGCTTCGACGTGGCGCAGGAGCCCAACGAGGTCAACCGCTTCGGCTGGGTGGTCGAGCTGGACCCGTACGACCCGCACTCCGTCCCGCGCAAGCGCACCGCGTTGGGCCGCTTCAAGCACGAGGGCGCGCAGCCCCGCCTGACCGAGGACGGCCGTCCGGTCGTCTACATGGGCGACGACGAGCGCTTCGACTACTTCTACAAGTTCGTGTCGAGCAAGCAGATGAAGAAGGGGAACAGCCGCGCGGCGAAGGAGCACAACCTCACGCTCCTCGACGAGGGCACCCTCTACGTCGCCAAGCTCACCGGCGACTCCCCGGCCGACCAGATCGACGGCTCCGGCAAGCTCCCCAGCGACGGCGAGTTCGACGGCACGGGCGTGTGGATCAAGCTCGCCACCGCGACCGCGACCGGCGCCGTCTCGCACGTCGAGGGCATGACCGCCGAGGAGGTGTACACCTTCACGCGCCAGGCCGGTGACAAGGTGGGCGCCACCAAGATGGACCGTCCCGAGGACATCGAGCCCTCCCCGCGCACCGGCCGCGTCTACGTCGTGCTGACCAACAACTCGAACCGTGGCAAGGCCGGTCAGCCCGGGGCGGACGAGGCGAACCCGCGCAACCTGAACAAGCACGGCCAGATCCTGGAGCTCGCCGAGTTCTTCGACGACCCGGCCGGCGAGGGCTTCGCCTGGCGCCTCTTCCTCGTCGCCGGTGACCCGAACGACCCGGCCACGTACTTCGCGGGCTTCCCGAAGGACAAGGTCAGCCCGATCTCCTGCCCGGACAACGTGACCTTCGACCCGCACGGCAACCTGTGGATCTCCACCGACGGCAACCAGCTCGGCTCCCACGACGGCCTGTTCGGCGTCGCCACCGCCGGTGAGCGCCGCGGTGAGCTGAAGCAGTTCCTGACCGTTCCGCGCGGCGCCGAGACCTGCGGCCCGATCGTCCAGGACAAGCGCGTCCTGGTCGCCGTCCAGCACCCGGGCGAGATCGACGGCGCGTCCGTCGAGAAGCCGCAGTCGGTGTGGCCCGACGGCCCGGGCAAGATCGTCCGTCCGGCGGTCGTGTCGGTCTGGCGCAAGGACGGCAAGAGCATCGGTCTCTGACCGTCGCGTTGAAGTCCGACAGTTGACTGTTTCACGTGAAACATCCCTTCCCGTGTGGATGTTTCACGTGAAACACTCCTCAACTCCCTCCGGGCAGGCGGCCCACGGGAAGCCTGAGCGTCGTGATCGCGCCTCCGTCCGGGGCGTTGGCGAAGCTCAGCTCGATCTCCAGGACCGCTGCCTGTCCGGCCGCGATCGTCAGACCCAGCCCGTGGCCGCGCCCGCGGCCCGGGTCCCCGGTGCGGAAGCGCTGCGGGCCGTGCTCGATCAGCTCGGCGGGGTAGCCCGGCCCGTGGTCGCGGAGCACCACGACGGGCCCGTCGACCGTCACCTCCACCGGAGGCCGGCCGTGCTTGTGGGCGTTGGCCAGCAGGTTCGCCAGGATCCGGTCCAGGCGCCGCCGGTCGGTCAGCACCTCCGTGTCGCGGACCACTCTCACCGAGGCGGGCAGCCCGGTCCCGGCGACGGCCCGCTCCACGGCCCGGCCGAGTTCCATCCGGCTCAGATCGGCCCGTTCGACCCCCGAGTCGAGCCGCGAGATCTCCAGCAGGTCCTCGGTCAGCAGGTGCATGGCCTTGAGCCGGTCGTTGATCATCTCCTTGGGGCGTCCCTCCGGCAGCAGCGCCGCCGCGGCGAGTGAGCCGGTGAGCGGGGTGCGCAGTTCGTGCGCGACGTCCGCCGTGAACCGCTTCTCCGCCTCCAGCCGCTCCTGGAGCGAGCCGGCCATCGAGTCGAGCGCGTGCGCCACGTCCCGTACCTCGTCGCGTGAGCCCCTCTGCAGGGGATCGTCGCTGTCGGCGGGGAAGTCCATGCGTGCGTCGAGGTCGCCGGCGCTGATCCGGCGGGCCACCGCGGCCGTGGCCGTGAGCCGCCGGCTGATCCTGTTGGCGAGGAACAGGCCGGCCAGCGCCACGACCCCGGCCGCGACCACGGCGGAGGCCAGGATCGCCGTGTCGATGTCCCGCAGCCGCTTGCGGGTGGTCTCGTACGGGATCCACACCGCGAGGGCCTTGTCGTCGGCGGGGCCGGCGGCCCACATCACCGGCTTCCCCTGGTACGAGCCGACCATGCTCCCGGTGTCGCCGCGTGCGACCAGCGCGCGCAGCGGTCCGGGCAGATCGGCCGGGTCCAGGACGGCTTTCACGTCGCCGTGGGCGGTCCCGTACTCGTAGTGGCCGAGGGCGTGGTCGAGGTCCCGGTCCGCCTCCTTGCGGACCTCGCCGACGATCTGCCGGGCGACCACGTTGTGCACGAGGATGCCGAGGGCGGCGGCGACCATGCAGCACACCATCGTGGTGGTCAGCGCGATCCGCCAGCGCAGGCTGCTCATGGCGCGCATCGGGCCCCGTTTCCGCCGGGGCAGTCGTCGAGGGTGAGCTGGGACAGGTTCATGGTCCCGGACGCGGGGTCCCACACGTAGTCGGAGACGGCGACGTAGGCGGGGTTCGAGGTCGGCTCGCGGACCGCGAGGTGCTCGGCGGCCACCTCCACGCCCTCCAGCACCGCGCGGCGGGAGAGGATCCGGGCGATGCTGCCGTCGCCGCGGAGGGTGTAGACGCGGAGCTCGCTGAGGCGGCCGTCGAGGTCCAGGGCGGTGATGAGCTCCTCGCGGCCGTCGCCGGTCAGATCGTGCAGCACGGCCGGGCGCAGGGGGCAGTCGTCGTCCACAGCCTGTGTGCACAGCGCGAGCCGCTGGAGGGCGCGGGGGTCGACGAGGCGGCCGGTGCCGCCGTCCTGGGTGACGGCGGCCTTCATGTCGGCCCGTACGACCGCCAGGGCGTCGACGCCGCGCATCCCCTTGTCGCGGGACCCCGTCACCTTGGGTGTGCCCGGCACGACGGCGGCGGTGCCGGGCTGCTGGGCGGGGTCGGGCTGGTCGGGGCGGTACTCCTTCCACAGGCTCTGGGGTGCGTGCACGGTGCCGAGGTCGCCGGAGCTCTGCAGCCCCTCGGCGTCGGCGCAGCCCGCCGTGGCCGCCAGGAGGGCGGCGGTGGCCAGGAGGCGGGAGGTGCGCATGCCTCGATGCTCCCCCGCCTTGTGGCCTCCGGCCCGGCCCCGCGTCTGTTCGGGCGACCCACCCCCGCTCCCCGGGCCCCGCCCGGCCCGGTCCCCAAACGCCGGATGGGCTGGGTTGCCTCCGGCGGCGCCTCAAACGCCGGCGAGGCTGCGATTGCCCTCCGGGCCGCGGACGAATCCAGCCCCGCCGGCGTTTGAGGCGCGGGGTCTGGGGCGGAGCCCCAGGGAACGGCGGAAGGGCGGGTAGGGGACAGGCCCCGCGCAGCGGCCGCCACGGGCCCGGCCCGCGGTGCGGGCCCCGCGCAGCGGTCGGTTCCGGGCAGGGGCGGGTCGGGGTGGCGCCTCGCGCGGTGGCAGGGGGGCCGGGGCCGGGCGGCGGCCTCGCGCGGCGGCGGTACCGGGCCGGCTCGGGGCGGCGGCCACGCGCGGGGGCAGGGGGCCGCGGGCCGGGTGGGGTCAGGGGTCCTGGCGGGTGATGGCTCGGGCGGCCACGACCTCCTGGCGGACCGGGGCCAGGACGCTGGATTCGTCCGGGTCCAGCGGGACCTCCACGTGGAACGGGGTCGTGGTCCTGCGGACGTTTTCCGCGAGTTCGCGCAACTGGCGGGTGATCCACTCGACCTCGCCCGCCGCAGGCGGCACCGCCCCGTGGTTCACCCGCACGCGCGCCGCGGTCGTCGCGTCCACGATCCGCTCGACGGCCACCACCAGCGGCCACCACGCCGTGGCACGGGTGCCCGTCGGCGGGGGTTCGGTCAGCGCCCGCTGGAACTCGCTGCGCACCCCCGACAGGTCCCGGTAGATCCGCCGCCGCGCCTGGAGCCGCGCCTGCCGGGCCGCCCGGAGCTCGGCGTCGTCCGCGACCGGCGCGAAGGCCCGCTCCACGTACCCGGCCGCGTCGTCCACCGTCCGCGCGAGCCGGTCGCCGATCCGGGTGTGCCAGCTCTCGGGCCACAGGAGGTAGCCGAAGACCAGGGTGATGGCGCAGCCGATCAGGCTGTCCATCAGCCGCGGCCGGATCAGGTCGAAGCCCTGGTGGTTGAGAAGGTCCGACAGGAGCAGGATGACCGGGGTGATCGCCGCGGTCTGGAAGGCGTACCCCTTGGCGGAGAAGGCGGGGATGAGGGCGGCCAGCACCATCATCACCGGCACGTCCCACCAGCCGCGCGGCACTTCCGACAGCACGGCGGCCGCGATCACCAGCCCCCCGGCGGTGCCCAGCGCGCGCAGCACGGCCCGTGAGAACACCGAACCGAAGTCGGGCTTGAGGACGAACGTGACGGTCAGCGCGACCCAGTAGGACCGTTCCACCGCGATGAGGGAGACGAACGACTGCGCGAGGCCGATGCACAGTGCGAGGCGCAGGCCGTACCGCCAGGAGGCGCCGGAGATCATCATGCCGCGCACCGCCCGCCACGCCCGCAGCCGCAGTGCGGCGGGCCGGCCGAGGCGGTCGTCCACGTTGTGGATGTCGGGCTCGGCCAGGTACACGATGGCCGCCGCGTGCCGCAGCGCGGCGTCCACGGCCCGCTCGGCCGGGGTGTCCGGCGCGGGCAGGTCCAGCACCGGGGTTCCGGTGCGGCCCTCCTCGACGGCCGTGGCCAGCTCCCGTACGGCGGCCGGGATCTCGGGGGGCACCGGCCGGCGGCGCTGGTGCGCGGCGGGCACGGCCTCCACCAGCGGGATCACCACGTTGAGCTGGGCCAGCATGCGCACCAGCGAGGGGCTGCGGCCGTGCACCCGGGTCCGCCGGCCGAGCACGAGGTCGTAGGCCTGGTTCAGGGACTGGGTGACCTGCCGGCGGCGCTCGTCGAAGGCGGCGGCCGGCCCGCCGGCGGCCTCCAGGGCGTCCGCCAGGGCCCGGTAGGTGGCGGCGACAGCGGCCCGCTCCGGCTGCCGCCCGCGCAGCGGCCAGCCCAGCAGGGTCAGGGCGAGGACGAACAGCCCGCCCGCGGCGAGCAGCAGCGGGGCGATCCACCAGGGGCGGGGCATCGGCAGTCCGGCGCCGACGACGGCGTTCAGCAGGAGCAGCAGCCCGGACGCGGAGGCGACCGTGCCGATGGACGAGATCATCCCGGAGACCAGGGCGACGAAGGTGAGGGCGCCGACGGCCACCCAGCCGTGGCCGAAGACCAGGGTGCCCAGCGCGATGCCGACGGCGCCGAAGAACTGCGGTACGGCGATGTTCAGGATCCGCATCCGGTAGGCGTCGGCGGTGTCGCTGATGACTCCGGAGAGCGCGCCCATCGAGACGAGCGCGCCGTACTCGGGCTCGTCCAGCGCGAAACCGACCGCCAGTGGGGCCGCCAGCGCGATCGCGGCCCGTACGACGGCGGCCCACGGGATCGGGGCGGAACTCGGCTTCAGCCCCGAGAGGAGCCAGTCGGGCGGGGCCAGTGGATGGTGCCGGCCCCGCCGCGCAGCTATGTGTTCGGTGCGTTCGGTGCTCATTCCCGTTTCCGTGCCGCCGCTCGCGAATCGGTTCTTCTGGTGTTTTACGCGTCGTTCTACGTACGTGGGTACCTTCCGAGCTTATGGGGTGCCACGGCGTCGTCCCGACAGCCAGGCCGCCAGCGCGGTGACGACGCCGACCGCCAGCACCACCCAGGCGGTGGTTCGCAGGAACGCGGTGAGGGCGTCGTACACGGCCCCGGCGGCAGCCCGGTCGATGTCGGCGGGCAGATCGTCCAGGGTGAGCCTGCGGCACAGGTCCACGGCGACCCACAGCAGACCGGCGCCGATCGCCAGCCCCAGTCCCGTGGCGATCACCGCGCTGCGCCGCCGGATCGAGACCGCGATGGCGGCGGCGGCCAGGAAGAGGGTCAGCACGGGGAGCCAGACGCCCGCGATCTGGAGCATGTGGAACCCCTTCCGGAGGTCGCCGAGGTCGTCGTACTCCATGACCTTCACGGAGAGGTGGGTCACCGGGATCCGGTCGGCGAAGGGCACCCCGTCGTCGACCAGTTCTCCCTTCACCTGAGCGATGACGGGGGCGAGGTCGATGGTGACGGCGTCCCCGTGGCCGGTGGTGAGCGCTTCGAGGAAGGCGGCGTGCGCGGCCCGGTTGGCGGCGTCCCAGGCGGTCCGGTAGGCGGGGGTGCCCGCGAAGGAGCGCAGGGCCTCGCCGAGCAGGGCGTCCACCCCGCTCTGGAAGGGACCCGCGTCGATCTGCCCGGACAGGGCCCGGCCGGCCTGGGTGACGACGACGCTCCGCACGGCGGGGTCCTCGGCGAGCGGGGACATCGCGGCGGTGTAGCGGTCGGCGTCGCCCAGCTCGCGGTCGGCCCAGTACGCGACGGCGCTCGCGGGCACGAGCAGCGTCATCAGCACGATGAGTACCGCCGACAGGATGGTGCGCACGTCACCAGGGAAAGCGGGCGCGGGCCCGAGCGCGAGCGGTGCTGCTGCGGGCGGGTGGCGTGCCCTCGCCGGCCGTGCGCGGCTGACCCGCGCGGGTGATCCACTTGCCGGTCCGGGGTGCCGGGTGTGCCCTGGATGATGGGAGAGAGGAGCCCGTCATGGCACATGCGGCACCCGCTGCCCACCGGCAGCACCGGCAGATGACGGACATGACCCACCTGGGCATGCTCGCCTACGCCGGGCCCCTGCTTCTCGGTCTCGTCTACGGACTCTGGGCCGCCTACATGGAGCGACAGGAGGGCCCGGTCACGGTGGCCAACGTGTTCTACGGCATTCTGTGCGGCGCGCTCTTCGCCGGAATCGCGTTCGGCCTCGGCCGGATGGGCCCGGGCGTCATGCAGGAGCTCCGTGCCGTGGCGTACGGCGCCTTCGGCGGTATCGCCGTGGGATACCTGCACAGCCTCACCGACCAGTCGATCCTCAAGGCCGTGGTGGTGGGCCTCTTCGCCGGTATCGGCGTCGGCGTGGCGGCGTTCTACCGGTTCCACACCCACGAGCCCTGAGACAGGTCCCGTCCGCGGCGGTACTTTCGGCCCGGGCTGGTCGGTACTTCCGCCCGAGGCGGCCCGCGGGCCGCGCACCCCAGACTGAACAGTGGCACCGGTTCCCGTGCCGTGGTCGAACCTCACGTGACCACCCTCCGTTGCCGAGGGCACGGGAACCGGCGCTCCCTCATTCCTGCGGGGCCTTACGCGGCCGGGTCCGCCGGAGCGGCGGTGCCCTGCCGCTCCCGCTCCTGCTTCGTCTCCTGCTCAGGGTCAAAGGCGACGGGCTGGACGGGCTGGACGGGCTGGACCGGTCGGACCGGCCGGACCGGCGGGGCGAAACGGGCGGCCTCGGCACGGAGCATGGCGTTCAGCGCGGCGTACGGGTCGACGGGCATGACGGAACCTCACGGTGTGCGGTGTACGAAGTGGGGGGTGTGGATCTGCTCTCGGGCTCGGCCCGGTCAGCAGCGCAGGACCACACTCCGCGCCGTCCCCGTGGACGGCACCGTTCCGATCGGCTCGCACGCATCGGCGACCCCGGGCTGTTTCACGTGAAACACCGGCAGCGGCCTCAGCCGTACGCGGGGGATCCCGCGCTCGGCCAGTCGTACCGCAGCGCGCAGTTCGGGATCGGCGCCCGGGTCGGACGGCCCCTCGGTGGGTTCCGCGGGCGCGGTGGAGGCGGGCCGCGACTCGGCGGCCGTCGCAGCGGCCGGACCGGCTCCGAACACGCACAGCAGCACGACGCAGGCCGCTGTGAGGGCCCGGGTCAGTGCCGCACGCGCGCATTGCCTCCCGCTCATGCGAGGGGTGTGCCCCGGCATCGGCGGCGGCACCCGGCCGCGCCGCGAGCGTCCCCCGACCGGGGTACGAAGACCCCCCTAGCGGGTGCGGCGCTGCCCCGTCAGCCGGGCCAGTACGGCGGTCTCGCCGCCGACCAGGCGCAGTTGGGGGCGCCCCGCCGGGTCCTCCGCTCCGGACACCTCGCCGGGGGAGACCCGTACGACGGTGAACACGGCGGTACGGCCGTCCGCGCGCGGGATCTCGACGGTCCGGCCGGGCCGCAGTTCGCCGAGGCGGAGCCCGGCGCCGGTGACCGAGGCGGTGCCGGCGGAGCCGGGCGCCGGGCTCCCGGAGTCCCAGGAGACCGCTCCCTCGGGGCCGGTCAGGGGAAGATCGACGCGCAGGCTGGGGATCCGCAGCCGCAGCGGCCGGGCGGCCCGGAGCGGGCCGTGGACGGCCCGCAGCGGCCCGGGAGCGGTCCTCGGCGACCGGGCCCCCTTGCCGGGGGTGTGTTCCTCGGCGTGTTCCAGCTGCCGGACGAGGCGGCGGTGGCCGGACAGGCCCAGGGCCCGTGAGGGCAGCGAGTCGTCGGTGGTCGCGGTCGAGGGGGAGGGCCGGGCGCCCTCGGTACTCTGCAACACCCCGATGCCGGTGGACAGCAGAGTCACCGTCAGTGCGGCGACGACCCACTTGGCGCGGGGCATGGCGATCCTTCCTGTCCGGCGCGGACGGCCGGGTCATGTGAGCAGTGGACACCTCCTCTGCCCATCCGCACCCTGTGAAACACCGCAGACTGACGGTGCGTCACGGCTCGGGCCGCCCGGAACTCGTACGTCTTCGCAGATGGCGGCCGGTCCACGGGCCGGCCGCCGAAGATGGGTGACGTGCACCCGAACGAGTGAGATGCTGCGAGGTCCTCCCGAGCGGGCAGGCCCGGCGCCGGACGGAGTCACACGAGCACTGTGAGAGCCGCCGCGGTGCCCATGGCCGCGGCGGCGAGGTGCATCGCCGGGTGGCCGTAGTCGCCGGACCACAGGTGCCGGACCAGCCCGCCCAGCGCGGCGAGGGCGGCGATCACGCCGATCTGGCCGAACAGCGTGATGGCGGTGAAGGGGGCCAGCGGCAGCAGGAGCGAGTTCAGCCAGAACGGGCCGGCGCCCGTCCATCCCCGCCATTCCCTGACCGCCGTCGGCACGTACGGCACGTACGGCATGTACTACTGGCCCCCTCGGGATCGCCTTCGCGTCAACTCGTCGGCTGCAAAGCCTCCTTGGGTGCGGCGGACGGCACAAGGGCGCGTTCGGCTAGAAAACCGAAGGCGAGGCCGAAAGTCGTCCACAGGGCGGTCTGGATGGCCAGCGACGCGAGGCGGAACTCCCAGATCAGCGCAGCCGGGAAGTCCGCCGGGACCTCGTTGACGCCGGGCAGGACGGCGTACGAGATTCCGACGAGCAGGACGAAGCCCAGGCCGGCGACGACCGAGGCGTTCCAGTTGCCGAGCTTCGGCGCGAGCCGCCGGCCGAGGATCAGCGTGCCCGCCGCGAGCAGGGCGCTGAGGGCGATCATCAGCAGGTACAGGGCCGTCCGCCGGGCGGCCGTGCCGGGGTCCCCGACGGCCGGCGGGTTGGCCGGGTACTTGAAGAACGGGACGAGGGTGACGGTCACGAACAGACCGGCGGTGACCAGTGCGGCCGTGGCCCGCGGGCCGAAGCGGCCGATCCGGCCCAGGGCGAGGCAGAAGACGAGCGCGGCGATGCCGCCGAGCGCGACCCCGTAGAGGATCACGCCGGTTCCGAGGCCCGCCGTCGCCTGGAGGGCCCGGCTGACCGGGGCCTCCTCGGCGCCGTGGTCGTGGCCGGCCGCGAGGTGGCCGGCCTCCTCGATGGCGATGGCCGCGTCGACCTTGGACTCACCGAACAGGTAGGCGACGAGGAACGCGGCCAGGCCCGCGAGGGCACCGGCCAGCATGCCCCGGACCAGCAGGACGCGGGGTGAGACGGTATTCATGTGTGGTGATCCCCTTGCTGAGGCGAAGGACCAGGCGGGGGAGATCAGTGGCAGGGGAACCCGAGCAGGTGGCGGCCGTCGTGCAGCCACTCGTGGACGTTCTCGCCCTGGAAGACGGCGGTGGCGCCCTGCTCGACGCCGACGAAGTACAGCAGGACCAGCATGAGGACGGCGACGAAGGCCGCCCAGGGGGCGAGCGCGGAGAGCGAGATAGGGGCGACGGCGGGAGCCGTCGTGGGCACGGCGGTGTTGGCCATGTCAGGAACCTCCAGAGGGAACACGCGTCCCGGTCAGTGGTGCTCGCGACGACGGGGGCGGGTCTGACTCACCTCCCCTGAGGGAGGATCACAGTGGCGCGACCGTGCCGGATTCTCACCGGTGCTTCCGTCGTACCGTCGTCATGCAGTTATGTCGTCCGAGACCGTACCGCGCTTACGCTCACCTTATGAACCCCCCATCGGTACGAGTTCATCTCGTGAGACTCCCGCTCGACACGGCTGCCCGCCAAGGACGGTTCCCAAACAAGGGAAACACCGGAAACACGGCGAACGCGGCGAACGCGGGGAACGCGGAAACCGAGGGAGAGCTCGCGGGACTGCGGGGCCTGGACGCGGGGGAGTGGGCGGGGCGGACCCTGGACGAGGTGGCCGCAGCGGACCCGGCGGGCGTGCACGCCTGGCTGACGGATCCCGGATACGCGCCGCCGGGCGGGGAGTCGGTGGACGCGCTGATCGCCCGCGTCGGGGCGGAACTGGCCGCCCTGGCCCCCGGCACGCACCGGTTCACGGTGGAACAGGCCGTCGTACGGGCCGCCGTGGTGCACGCGCTGGACCTGCCGGCGGCGGCCTTCTGGCGGCTCGACGTACGCCCGGAGTCGGTGACCACCCTCACCGGCCGCGCGGGCCGCTGGAACCTGCTCCTCGGACAGCAGGAGGGCCCGGACCCCGCGACGCGGTCCGGGCCGAACTGAGGACGTACGGCGTCCCGAAGAGCCGTGCGTTACGCGACGATCCAGTCGGACGTGGCGATCACGGGCTGCACGCCGTCACGGTGGATGGTGCCCTCGATCAGGCCGTACGGACGGTCCGCGGCGAAGTAGACCTCGTTGTCGTTCTTGAGGCCGAAGGGCTCCAGGTCGACGAGGAAGTGGTGCTTGTTGGGCAGGTTGAGGCGAACCTCGTTGACCTTGGGGCAGTTGTCGAGCACGCGCTCGGCCATCGCGTTCAGGGTCTGCTGCAGCGAGTAGGAGTAGGTCTCCGCGAAGGCTTCCAGCATGTTGCGGCGGACCTTCTTGTACGACTGGTCCCAGTCGTACTCGGTGTCGTCCGCGGCGAGCGCCGAGTGGGCCCAGCGCGCGGTGACCTTGGTCGCCAGGATGCGGTCGTACGCTTCCTTCAGCGTCGTGTACTTGTCCTTGATGTAGCCGTGGAACTCGGAGTTGGTCGAGTTCATCACCGTCAGGTCCTTCAGACCCGAGATGACCTGCAGGCCCGTGGTCTCGCTGTAGGTGATCTGCGCGGTGCGCACCTCCTGGCCCTTGCGGACGAAGGAGTGCTGCTCCTTGCGGGTCGGGACCGGGATGCGGTCCCAGGCGAACTCCTCGATGCGGATCTGCGCCTCGCGGATCGGGGACTGGGAGGAGACGAAGTGCTTGGCGAGCAGGATGCCGAAGGCCTCCGGCGACTCGATGCCGTGCTCCTTGCCGAAGGCGTACACCGTGTTCTTGGTGGTGTCGGTCGGCAGGCAGTTGGCGTTGTCGCCGGTCAGGTGCACGTCGCGGAACTCACCGCGCAGCGCCACCGACACGTTGAGGTCGCGGATCTCGGCCCAGGAACCGTCGCTGCCCTTGCGGGTGACCTTGACGATGCGGTTCTCGGCCTTGCCGTACTGGTTCTGGCCCAGGACGTGCTTGCTCATGGCTGTCTTCCTTCGGGTACACGGAGTCCGGCTGACTGGATCCCGTACGCCCGGCGTCCAGCGGTCGGCCCGCTCCCCGCCGTTCGGTCCGGAGGACCGCCCCGGGACTGACGTGCATCCCGGTCCGTAGGTGCTCTGTGTCGGATTTCAGCACGTTCACGCGTTGTTCGTAATGGCGCGGAACATCCAAGACAGGCACCCACGGGTTGGGCGACCGAACATTCCTGCAGGTCAGGCCATGTGCGCGTCGGCCACGGAGAGGGCCTCGTCGAGGATCTCCAGCCCCTTCGCGACGTCCTCGGCCGAGATGTTGCAGGGCGGTGCGACATGGATGCGGTTGCCCGCGATCAGCGGCCAGAGCCCGCCCTTCTTGCAGGCGGCCCCGAAGGCGGCCATCGGCGCGTTGTCCGCCCCGGCGGCGTTGTACGGGACGAGCGGCTCGCGGGTGGCCGGATCCCGTACGAGTTCCAGTGCCCAGAAGGTGCCGAGCCCGCGGACCTCGCCCACCGAGGGGTGCCGCTCGGCGAGCGCGCGCAGGCCCGGACCGAGGAGCTCCGTGCCGGTGCGGGCGGACTGCTCGACGACGCCCTCCTCGGCCATGACGTTGAGGGTGGCGACGGCGGCCGCGCAGGCCAGGACGTGTCCGGAGTACGTCAGTCCGCCCGGGTAGGGGCGCGTGGCGAAGGTCGCGGCGACGGCGGGCGAGATGGCGACGCCGCCGAGCGGCACGTAACCGCTGTTGACGCCCTTGGCGAAGCACAGCAGGTCGGGGACGACGCCCCAGTGGTCGGCGGCGAACCACCTGCCGGTGCGGCCGAAGCCGACCATGACCTCGTCGAGGACGAGCAGGATGCCGAAGCGGTCGCAGAGCGCGCGCACGCCCGCCAGGTAGCCGTCGGGGTGGACGAGCACGCCGGGGGCGCCCGCGACGGTCTCCAGGACGATCGCGGCGATGGACTGCGGGCCCTCGAAGACGATGGTGTCCTCCAGGTGGCGCAGGGCGCGCTCGCACTCCTCGGCCTCGTTCGCCGCGTAGAAGGGCGAGCGGTAGGCGAACGGGCCCCAGAAGTGCACGACGCCGGCGGTGGCGGTGTCGTTGCCGAAGCGGCGGGCGTCACCGGTCAGGTTGATCGCCGTGGAGGTGGCGCCGTGGTACGAGCGGTACGCGGACATCACCTTCGGCCGGCCGGTGTGCAGGCGGGCCATGCGGACGGCGTTCTCGACGGCCTCGGCACCGCCGTTGGTGAAGAAGATCCGGTCGAGCTCACCCGGGGTGCGCTCGGCGATCAGCCGGGCCGCCTCGGAGCGCACGTCCACGGCGAAGCCGGGCGCGACGGTGCACAGCCTGGCCGCCTGCTCCTGGATCGCCGCGGTGACCTTGGGGTGCTGGTAGCCGATGTTCGTGTAGACGAGAGCGCTGGAGAAGTCGAGGTAGCGGTTCCCGTCGTAGTCCCAGAAGTAGGAACCCTCGGCCCCGGCCACGGCGAGCGGGTCGATGAGGTCCTGCGCCGACCAGGAGTGGAAGACGTGCTTCCGGTCGGCGTCCTTGACTGCGTCTCGTGCTGCTGAGAGGGCGTCGGCTTCTGCGTTCATAAAACGAGGGTAGTCGTCCAGGATGTGGACACGGGGCGGTGTCCACACCGCGGGACGGCCCCGGGCCCCGCCGCCTTCCGGGCGCTCCCCACGCGGAGTGGCGGCCGCCGTCCAGGGACGTCTCCCATGGGGTGGTCACATCGCGGATTTTCGTGTCCGCGATGTGACGGGTCGATGGGGTCGGCGGGAGGTGGGGGGTCAGTGGTCCGAGTAGCGGAAATCCCCCACGGTCCAGGCGCCGACGTCGGCGATGGCGATCCGGTACATCCCGCCGGTCTCGGGGATGCCCAGCGTGCCCTGGAGGATGCGGGCCACGTGGAAGTGCAGATGGGAGGGCGGCGACCCGGTGCCGCCGGAGGCGCCCGGCGCACTGAAGATCTCGGAGAACGGGCTCAGCTGATCGGAATCCCGCAGGACTTCCGCGACGCGCTGGCGCCATACGCGCTCAGGAGCGAGCCGGCCGGTGATGACGGCGCCGTGGACCACGACGGTCAGGGACATCTGATTGGTTTGCTCCGATTCGACCATGGCGGCGAGATCGATGAGCAGCGCATCAGGGATCGACATGCCCATGCACTCTAGCGGCATTCGCGGCGGCGGGCAGTGCGAACGGGCCGGGGTCCGCACCGAAAAGTGCGGGCCCCGGCCCGTGCGCGTGTCCGCGGTGTCCACAGTGTCCGCGGTGTCCGCGGCGCTCGCGCTGTCCGCGCTGTCGGCGATGCCCGCGTGTCCGCGATGCCCGCGTGTCCGCGGTCCGCTCGTCAGGCGGGGACGATGTTCTCGGCCTGCGGGCCCTTCTGGCCCTGCGTGACGTCGAAGGTGACCTTCTGGCCTTCCTGAAGCTCGCGGAAGCCGGACGCGGCGATGTTCGAGTAGTGGGCGAACACGTCGGCGCCGCCGCCTTCCTGCTCGATGAAGCCGAAGCCCTTTTCCGAGTTGAACCACTTCACGGTGCCAGATGCCATATGAATTCTCCTTCGCGAGATAAAGGGAAAGTATTTTCGGCCGCGATTGCGGATGTCGGAACACTAGCACGGGCGGCGTCGCGGACGTGGAAATAGAGGGTCGGAAATTGCGGCCTCTGGTAATTAAAATCCGTGTGTGAAAATCTTAATAATGCCGTGCGGCCTGTGACGCAGGTCACGGGAATGTCCGCCCCCGTCCGCTCCCTCTTGCTTCCGAAAGACACCGTCAAGGAGGAGCAGATGAGGCCCACTTCCGGTCCCGCGCGGGACACCGGCGAGGTGGCCGCGCTCGTGCGGGCCGCCCAGGGCGGTGACCGGATGGCCGCCTCGGAGCTGCTGGACCTGCTGACCCCGTACATCGGCCGACTCTGCGGACCGATCGCCCTCCAGGACGGCCCGGACGCCACCCAGGAGGCACTCATCGTGATCTTCCGCAGCCTCGGCCAACTGCGGGAGCCCGCAGCGCTGTTCGGCTGGGCGCGGGTGATCGCCGTACGGGAGGCCGTGCGCATCGCCCGCACCGCGGCCCGCAGCGTCCCCGACCCGCTCGACGACGTCCCCGCGCGGGACGATCCGCAGCTCGCCGCCGACGTGCACGACGTACTGGAGCGGCTCTCCCCGGCGCACCGGGCCGTACTGGTCCTGCGCGATCTCGAAGGGCTGGACGAGCGTTCCGTCAGCGCGCTGCTCGGCGTGCCCGAACCGACCGTGCGGACCCGGCTGTTCCGGGCCCGCCGCAACTTCCGGAAGGCGTGGGGACGTTGATGGACTCCTGGCCGGTCGCCGAACTCGACCCCGTACGCAGGCTCCGCGTGATCGCCCGTACCACACCCGGCACGGGCCACGCCGAGGAGCTGATCGACGCGCCCTTCGACCGGGTCTGGGCCCTCGCCTCCGACCTGGAGCGGCAGATGCCGATGCTGATCGCGGACATCCGCTCCTTCACCGTGACCGCGGCCGACGGCGAGCACCTCGAAGCGCGGGCCCGCAGCCCGCTCGGCATGCGGGCGCGCTTCGACGTGGTCCTGCGGCCGGGCTGGTGCCTGATGCAGAGCCGCTTCGTGATCGGCGGCATGGCCGCCGTACCGGAGGGGGAGGGGACCCGGTTCGGCTTCTTCGGCGGTCTGCGGCTGCCCGGCACCGGTCTCCTCGACGGGGCCCTGCGGCCGCTGCTCGCCCCGCTGGGCGCACGGGCGCTGACACGCTTCAAGGACCAGCTCCGGCAGGACCCCGCTACGCGTTGACACGGACCAGCGCGAGGGTGATGTTGTCGGGGCCCCCGGCCTCGATGGCCGCCTTCCACAGTTCGAACGCGGCCTTGCCGTCGTCGTGGACCCGCAGCAGCCCGTCGATCTCCTCGTCGGGCAGCGGGTCGGTCAGCCCGTCGCTGCACAGCAGGTAGCGGTCGTCCCCGGTCAGGGGGAAGGCGGCCATGTGGGGGGTGACGGAGCTGTAGCCGCGGCTGCCGCCGAGCGTCTGCGTGACGAGGGAGGTGGTGCGCCGCCCGGGCTCCGGCGGCGGGCTGTCGTCCACGCTGACCTGGCGCAGCCCGCCCTTGTCCGCGTGGTAGACCCGGCTGTCCCCGACGTTGAAGGCCAGCAGCGACTCCCCGAGGACGAGCGCGCCGGCCACGGTGGTGCCCATGGCGGTCAGCTCGGGCCGGCCGTCGGCGGCCGAGTACACCATGCCGTTGCACAGCTTCAGCGCGTCGCCGATGCTCTCCTCGCCCGCCAGGGAGGGGCCGAGCGAGGCGAGCTGCCGTACGACGAGGGCGCTGGCCACCTCGCCGGCCGGCTGCCCGCCGAGCCCGTCGGCGACCGCGACGACCAGCGGACGGCCGAGCGGGAACAGGAAGGTCTGGGGGCTCTCGGTCACGGTCCCGCACAGCGTCCAGGGACCGACGACCAGGCTGTCCTCGTTGTGATCGCGCACCAGCCCGGTGTGGCTCAGGGCGGTCACGGCTACGTACGACACCACGGCGTCCCGCCTCTCCTCGGTGGGAACGTTCCCCGTCTCCCATTGTCCGCTCGGCATGCGCCGGGCGGCCCGCCAGAGCACTCTGGTCGTGGAGCTGCCGTGCCCAGACGGGCAGCACGTTCAGGAAGGACTGCCCGAGATGTTCGCGAGGCTCAGCACCTACCAGGGATCACCGCTTCCGGCGGAGGGGGATCTGGCGGCGAATTCGCAGGCGATCGTCGAGCAGATCCGGGACGCGCCGGGCTTCCGGGGCGCCTTTTACCTCGTCGACCGGGCCTCCGGGAAGGCCAAGTCGCTCACCCTGTGGGAGGACGAGGAGACCATGATGGCGAGCGAGGACCGGGCCACCCGCCTCCGCGCGGAATCCGCCCACCGGGAGGGCCAGCGGATCATCACGGTCGAACGCTACGAGGTGGGCTACAGCTACCTGCAGTCCTGAGGGCCGGGCCTGAGCAGCCCGTACGGGCGCCCCGGACTCACTCGTTCGAGTGCCCGGGGCGCCGGGGCGCCCGGTTCCCCGGGGGTGCCCGGGGAGCGGCCCTATTCCTGCGCCACGGCCCGCAGGGGCCCCAGCGCGGCCGCCCTGCGGGCGGGCACGAGCGCCGCCACCGCGCCGACCGCGAGGGAGGCCAGGCAGACGAGCAGCAGCGTTCCCCACGGCACCACGAGCGTGTACCGGTCCATCGCGCCCGCCGCCAGGGAGCCCACCGCCCAGGCCCCGGACACTCCGGCCACCAGGCCCAGCAGGGTGCCGAAGCCCGCCACGGTCAGGGCCTCCAGCCGGATCATCCGGCGGATCCCGGCGCGGTCCATCCCGATGGCGCGCAGCACCCCGATCTCCCGGGTGCGCTCGGCCACGGACATGGCCAGGGTGTTCACGATGCCGAGGGCGCTGATCACGACGCCGACGGCGAGCAGCCCGTACATCAGCGTCAGCAGGTCACCGAGGCTGCCGGCCGCCTCGTGGACGAGGGCCTCACGGTCCTGGACCTTCAGCAGCGGGTGGCTCCCCACGGCCGCGAGCAGCGCGCGCTCGGTCTTCCCGGAGACGCCGCCGGGGCCGGTGCGTACGAGGACCCGCTGGACCAAGCCGGGCAGGAAGCCGTTCTCCTGGACCTCGGCGCGGGCGCCCAGCACGTCGCGGGCCACCGGGTTGTCCCGGTAGACCCCGACGACGGTGTACTGGTGGAACTCCTGCGCACGGCCCATGCGTGCGTCGAGGCGCCCGCCCGCGGTCAGCCCGTGCTCCCTGGCGACGCTGCTGGAGACCGCGATCCGGCCCGGCCCGAGGTCCCTCGCCGAGCCGCTGGTGAAGTCGAGCTTCACGACGGCGTCCAGGCCGGCCGGGTCGACCCCGGAGACCTCCCGCACGTGGCCGCCCGCGAACAGGGTCGAGTCCGCGACGGCCGCCGCGGTCCGCACGCCCGCGGTCTCGCCGATCCGCCGCACGGCGGCGGGGTCGATGCCCGTGGTGGGGCTGCCGGTGCTGATCACGTAATCGGCGCCGAGGCCGTCGGCGGCCTGCCGGTCCAGGGCCCGGCCGGTCGAGCTCCCGATGACGGCGAGGCCCGCCACCAGCGCCGTACTGATCATCAGGGTGGCGGCGGTGGCCGCGGTACGCCGCGGGTCGCGCAGCGCGTTCTCCCGCGCGAGGTGCCCGACGACTCCGGAGCGGCCGGTCAGCCGGCCCGTCAGCCTGATCACCGGCCCGGCGAGCAGTGGCGCCAGCACGATCAGGGCGGCCACGAGGACACCGCAGGCGACCATCGCGTCCTGCAGGTTCTCCACCGAGGCGTCCTTCGCGCCGGTGACCGGCACCAGCAGCCCGGCGCCGAGCGCGAGCAGCACCAACCCCGCGACGCCACGGACCCGCGACCGGGCGGCGGAGGGCGGCTGCCCGGCGCCGCGCATCGCCTCGACGGGCGCGACCTTCGCGGCCCGGCGGGACGGCAGCCACGCGGCGAGCACCGTGACCCCGACCCCGACGGCGAGCGCGGCCGCGACCGGGAGCGGGCCGATCACCAGCGGACCGTCGGGCAGGGGCTGCTGCGCCGTGCTCAGCAGCCGCGGCAGCGCGGAGGCGATGCCGAGGCCGAGCGGGAATCCGGCCGCCGAGGAGACGAGGCCGATCAGGGACGCTTCGAGCAGGACCGAGCCGGCCACCTGGCGGCGCGAGGCACCGATCGCCCGCAGCACCGCGATCTCACGGGTGCGCCGGGTCACGAGCATCGTGAAGGTGTTGACGATGAGGAAGGAGCCGATGAAGAGCGAGACCCCGGCGAAGACCAGCGGCAGCTTGGTGTAACCGCGGGTCAGCGTGTCGACGAGGACGGTCTGCTGGGCGGCCAGGGCGTCGGCGGTGGTGGCCTCGGCCCGGTCCGGCGGGAGCACGGCGCCGACCCGGGCGGCGAGTTCGGACTGCCCGGTGCCGGCGGCGGCCAGGTCGATGCCGGTGTAGAGGCCGGGGGCCGCGAACAGCGCCTGCGCGGTGGCCCTGTCGAAGAGGGCGAGGGTGCCGCCCGCGGTCACCCGGGGGTCATGGGTGCGGACGATGCCGACGAGCCGCTTCTTCATGACCGCGCCGTCGGTGGCCAGGCCGACGGTGTCCCCGATGCGGAACCTTCCGGCGGCGGCGGTGCCGGTGTCCACCGCGAGCTCGTCCCCGTCGGCCGGGGCGCGGCCCTCGACCAGCGGATGGCGGCGGTCCGCGCCGTCCTCGCCCGGCAGATAGGCGGCCGCCAGGTTCGCCCAGGCCTTCCCGGCCCGCAGCGGGCGTCCGTCGGCGGCGGCCAGGGTGGCGGAGCCGTCGACGGAGGGGCGGACCGCCGCCACACCCGGCACCGCGGCCAGTCTCCGCGCGAGGGCGTCGTCGAGTCCGGTCGTACGTCGGTCATCGGCGGACCCGGCCGGGGGGTACTTCGGGGTCACGGTGACCGCGGTGTCCGCGAAGCTTGCGGACGCGGCGGCGCGGTGGGCGGCGGCGGAGGAGTCCGCGAAGACGAGGGTGCCGGAGACGAAGGCGACACCGAGGCAGACCGCGAGGACGGTCATGGCCAGACGGGCCTTGTGCGCGAGGACGTTGCGCAGGGCTGTTCGCAGCATGGGGGACTTCCGGTAGTGCGGGCGGCGGCGGAGGGGGCGGGGGTCAGCTCGCGCGGTCCGGGCCCTGGGCCTCGAAGCGGAGCATCCGGTCGAGCACGGCGCCGGCGGTGGGCCCGTGCAGTTCGTCGACGACCCGGCCGTCGGCGAGGAACACCACCCGGTCCGCGTGCGCGGCGGCCGCCGGATCGTGGGTGACCATCACCACCGTCTGCCCCAGCTCCCGTACGGAGTCCCGGAGGAAGCCGAGGATCTCGGCGCCGGAGCGCGAGTCGAGGTTCCCGGTGGGCTCGTCGGCGAAGACGATGTCGGGCCGGGAGACGAGCGCGCGGGCCACCGCGACCCGCTGCTGCTGACCGCCGGACAGCTCGGCGGGCCGGTGGTCCAGCCGCCCCGCCAGTCCGACGGTGGCGACGACCACCTCCAGCCACTGCGCGTCGGGCCGGCGCCCGGCGATCCGCAGCGGCAGCGTGATGTTCTCCAGCGCGGTGAGGGTGGGCAGCAGGTTGAAGCCCTGGAACACGAAGCCGACCTTGTCCCGCCGCAGGACGGTGAGCTGCCGCTCCGTCAGGGTGGACAGCTCGGTGCCGCCGATGCGCGCCGAACCGGAGGTGGCCCTGTCCAGCCCTGCCAGGCAGTGCATCAGGGTGGACTTGCCGGACCCGGAGGGGCCCATGACCGCCGTGAACCGGCCCCGGGGGAAGTCGACCGAGACCCCGTCCAGGGCGGTGATCCGGGTGTCCCCCTTCCCGTACACCTTCGTCAGGCCGACAACCCGGGCGGCGGGTTCGGGGAGGGAGGGGGTGGGTCGGGGGTGCTCAGGGCGCTGCGGGTGTTCGGGGCGCTGCGAGTGCTGGGGGAGCTGTGACATGACGTCCATCGTCACGCCCCTCACCTGCGGAAACATCGTGCTGGGGGCGGGAGTCGGGCTCTTCCGGAGGGAGGACGGTGTCCGGTCGGGCTCTCCCCTTCGGGCGACCTGGACCAGCACGGCCTCCGCCTTCCGAAAGGCGCCCCGCATCTCGGCGCCGGCATATCCGCCCGCCGGCCTCCGCGCCGGGAGCGACGCGCGCGGGCAGTGGTGCCGGGAGTGACGCGCGGGTACCGGGGTCGCTAGGTACGCCTGCGGGCAGTGGTGCCGGGCGTGACGCCCGCGGGCTTCGGCGGCGGGAAGGACCTGCGGGCATCGGCGGGGGAAGGGCGTTCCCGGCATCGGCGCCGGAAGGGGCCCCGGGCTTCGGCAGGGGCGTGCGGGGGTCGGTTTCGGGGACGGCGCCCCCGCGGACCGGCGCGACAGGTCAGTGCGACAGGCCCGTGCGGTGGGCGAGGAGGGCCGCCTGGACCCGGCTCGCCGAACCCGTCTTCTCCAGGACGGCCCTGACGTGCGTCTTCACCGTGCCGATCCCGATGCCGAGCCGTTCGGCGATGTCCTGGTTGGGCAGGCCCTCGCCGAGCATCGTGAGGACCTCCCGCTCCCGCGCGGTCAGCCGGGCGAGCCGCTCGTCCGCGAGGGCGGAGGCCTCGGCGTCGGGGTCGCGGCCCCGCAGCATCCGGGTGATCAGGGCCCCGGTGACGCCGGGGGAGAGCACGGCATCGCCCGCGGCCGCCGCCCGCACGGCACTGATCAGTTCCTGCGGGCCCTCGTCCTTCAGCAGGAAGCCCGCGGCGCCCTCCCGCAGGGCGCGTACGACGTTCTCCTCGTCCCCGAAGGTCGTCAGCATCACCACGCGCGGGGCGGGATCGAGGGCGAGCAGGGGTGCGATGGTGCTCAGCCCGTCGCGGACCGGCATCCGGATGTCGACCAGCGCCACGTCGGGGTGGTGGACGGCGGCCAGGTCGACGGCCTCCCGCCCGTTGGCGGCCTCGGCGACGACGTCGATGTCCTCGGCGTGCCGGAGGATCAGGCGGACACCGTGCCGGATCATCGTCTCGTCGTCGGCGAGCAGGACGCGGATGGGACGGGCGGGCTCGGTCACGGGGTCTCCCAGGGCATGGCGTCCCGGACCGACGGGACGTCGAACCGGTCGATGGCGATCAGGCGCTGCGAGGCGTCGAAGCAGTAGCGGGCGACGGTCAGGGTGCCGGGGCGGGTCTCGGTGGCGCCGTTGAAGGGGTAGACGCAGCCGGCCGTACCGGCCGGGCGCGGCGGCTCGTGGCCGGTGGCCGCGGCCCGTACCGCCTTGTTGTCGCTCACTCCCGCCGCGCCCACCTCTGCGTAGGTGTCGCCCACGCGGGGCAGCGGGGCGGGGCCGTGGCGGCGTCCGTCCGGCTGGGCCGCGTACACGAAGGCGATCCCGAGGACCATCAGCACGCACAGGGCCGCCAGTCCGCAGGCGAGCGCCAGCACCTCGGCCGTCCGCCGGCCGGGCGGGTCTTCCGGGGCGTACGTGCCGGCGGGCGGGCCGGTGACCTCCGGCGGGTTCCGGTCGGGGGTGTCAGCGGGCTCGGCCGGTACGACGGCCTCCACCTGGAACCCGCCGGAGGGCAGCGGCCCGGCGTCGAAGCTCCCGCCGAGCAGCTCGACCCGCTCCCGCAGGCCGGTCAGGCCGCGGCCGGTGCCGCGTTCCGCGAGGGGCGGGGCCGGGGCCGGCGGGGCGCCGTTGCGGACGGCGACCCGTACGGTCTCCTCGTCGTGCGCGACGGCCACGGTGACGTGCGCCGAGGGCGCGTAGCGGTGCACGTTGGTCAGGGCCTCGCGGACCACCCGGTGCACGGCCCGGCGGACGCGGGCGGGGCGCGCGTCGAGGTCGGGCCCCGTCCAGTCGAGCTCCACGGCGATGCCCGCGTCGCCGGACCCGGTGACCAGGGTCTCGATGTCGGCGCGGGTGCCGGTGGCGTCGGTGAGCGCGTCGGGGCCGGTGTCCCGGCCGAGCGGCCCGAGTACGCCGAGCGCCTGGCGCAGCTCGCGCATCGCGTCGCGGGTGGTGCGCCGTACGAGGACCGCCTCCTCGCGCAGGCCGGGCTCGGCGCGGGCCAGGGACAGCTCCAGGCCGCCCGCGTACAGGGAGATCAGGCTGAGGCGGTGCCCCACCAGGTCGTGCATCTCGGCGGCGATCCGGGACCGTTCGTGGATGCGGGCTTCGCTGTCGGCCAGCAGGCGGGCCCGTTCCGCCGCGTCCCCGCGCTCGCGCAGGGCGCGCAGCAGGCGCCGCTGCTGCCCCCGGACGGTGCCGGCCAGGCCGGGCACGACCACCGCGGTCGCGGCGAGGACCAGCCCCAGCGCGAGCCCGTACGGCACGGAACCCGGCCCGAGCCGCGGCCCGGCCGCCGCCGCGGACACCACGACGAGCACGGCGGCCGCCGCGAGCGGCCGCGTCCGCTCCCGCGCCCGGTCCGACTCGCGCGCCCCGGCGTAGGCGGCGGCCGCCGTCACCGGCCCGAGCGCGGGCACCGGGCCGGTGAGCGCGGCGAGCACGGGCAGCACGCCGTCCGGGAAGCGGCGACGCAGCGGGAAGAGGGCGGTCCCGGCGGCGAGCACCAGGAGCTGGAAGGCGGGCCGCGGAAGGAACCCCAGGTAGCCGAGCGCGACGTACACACCGAGCCCCGCACCGGCCACCGCGGCGGTCTCCACGACGGCGGGCAGGAGGCCGGGGGGACGTCGGAGACGGCTGGTACGGACCACGCGGACCAGTATCTACGCCGTAATCCGCGAGGGCATGGACCGCAAGGCGGATCTCCGGCACGCCCGCCTCTGCCCAAAGGGAGAGGCCCGTCACCTCCTGCCGGGAGAGGCGGGCGGCCGGCCGAGGGCGAGAACGGCGAGCAGTACGAACGCGGTGAGGGCGGTGAGCGTGCGCAGGTCGTTGAAGAGCTCCCAGCGCCGCAGGACCTCCGCGTGATCGGCCGGCGGCGCGGAGGTGCGCGCCCATTCCTTGATCCGGCCGTTGACCGGCACGTTGCCGAAACGGGTGATCAGGAATGACGCGAGGGTCAGCAGACCCGCCGCACCGGCGATCAGCCGGGCGCGGCCCCGGGTGACGACGGCAAGGGCGAGGGATCCCAGCGTCGACACGGCCATCGCCGTCTGCATGGTGATGCCGTTCGTCTTCATCAGCTCGGCGTGGAACGACAGCCGCATGTCGAGCGGTACCGCGTTGAAGGTGGGGACCAGATTCGCGGCGCCGTATCCGAACGCGCCGGCGAGAAGACCGGTGGCGAGCAGGGCGAGCCCGTGGAGGAGCCGGACGCGCGTGTTCGTCGGTGCCATGGGCCGGGCCGCCCTCACGCCCGCGCGAGGAGGAAGCGGCCGGCCGGTTCGCCCAGGAGGTGTCCCGGTGGGAGCCGGCGTCCGAACGCGAGCAGGAGGAGGTCCTGCGCGGCGCCCGACACGGGCGTTCCGGCGCCGAAGGTCCAGTCGAGGTCGGTGGCGCGGAGCTCGATGCCGCTCAGGTCGGCCCCGAAGAAGGCGAGGGACCTGGCGCCCACGCCCGCAAGGAGGATGCGTACGCGGTCCTCGGGCACCCGGCGGTCCAGGCCCAGCGCGACGGTGATGTCCAGGCCGTGGACCACGTCGTGGCCCAGGGCCGCCGCGATCCCGCCGACCGGGGGCCGCCAGGGGTGGTCCGCGTTGTCCGCGAGCAGTGCGGAGAGCTCACGTGTCGTGTAGGCGGACGCGTCCTCGCGCGCGCACCGGTCCGTCATCCGGTGGAGGCTGCCCCGGGCCCGGACCAGTTCCCGGGCCGTCCGGGCGAGCGAGTGGCGGAACCCCGTCGTCATGTGCGCCGCGACCTCCCGGACCCGCCACCCCGCGCACAGGCTGGGTGCGTCCCACTGCTCGGCCGACAGGCCGTCGAGTACGGCGGCGAGCTCGCGGCGCTCGGCTGCGATCGCGGCCCTGATCTCCGTGTTCCCCATGGTTCCAAGGCTCTTGGACCGCCCGCGGTAAGTCCAAGAGTCTGCGCGTCTCGCAACTAGCATGATCCGTTATGGACATCCGGCAGCTGCGGTACTTCATCACGGTCGCCGAGGAGGCCAACTTCACTCGTGCCGCCGCCCGTCTGCACCTGGCGCAGCCCGGACTGAGCGCCCAGGTCCGGCAGTTGGAGCGGGAGCTCGGGCACCGGCTGCTCGACCGCTCCGGCCGGGCGGTGACCCTGACGGAGGTGGGCGAGGCCGTACTGCCGTACGCGCGGGCCGCGCTCGCCGCCGTCGAGGCGGTACGGCAGACCGCGGACGAGTTCACCGGGCTGCTGCGCGGCCGGGTCGCCGTCGGCCTCGTCCCGGGCGCGGCCGCGGCGGGCAGCGGCTTCGACGTGACGGCCGTCCTGGCCGGGTTCCACGAGCAGCACCCCGGGGTGGAGATCGCCCTGACCGAGGACGTCTCTGAGCGGATGCTCGCCGCCCTGCACCGGGGGGAACTCGACATCGCCGTGATCGGCCTGGCGGACGAGGAGAGCCCGCCCGGGATCTCCCTGCAGGTCGTCGTCGACGTACCCCTCGTCGCCGCTGTCGCCCCGGACGACCCCGCCCTCGCTCCAGCGGACCGTACGGACATCGCCCTGGCCGAGCTTCGCGACCGTCAGCTGATCAGCCTGCCGCGCGGCACGGGCATGCGCGGCGTGCTCGAACGGGCTTGCGCGGGGGCCGGGTTCCGGCCCCTCATCGCCTTCCAGGCGAGTGCTCCGCCGTTTCTGGCCCAGCTCGCGGCGCGCGGCCTCGGGGTGGCGGTGGTCCCGGCCCTCCCCGCCGGTGCGGCGGCGGCCCTGGGGGTGCGGACTCTGGAGATCACCGGGCCGCGGCTGCGCGCCCGGGCCGCCATCGCCTGGCGGTCGGACGGCCCCTCCGGCCCCGCGGCCGCGGCCTTCCTGGACCTGCTGCGCGCAGGCTTCCCTCCGCCCGCCGGTCTCTGAGGGCGGCTACGCCGCGGAGGCCGGGCCGAGGGAGTCGACGTCCTCCATGAAGTCCAGCATCCGGGCGTTGACCACGTCGGGGTGGTCGATCTGCGGGCCGTGGCCGGTCGCGGAGAGGATCTCGGCGCGGGCCCCCGGGATCACGCGCGGCACCCGCTCCAACTGCCGCTGCGGGTGCACCAGCAGGCTGCGCTTGCCCATGATCAGATAGAACGGCGTGCGGATGGAGCCCAGTTCCGCGTCGGACAGCGGCAGCGGGGCCGGGCGCCTGATCCGGAAGGCCCGCACCCCCGCCCTGATCCACCGGCGCAGCTCCGGGACGATCAGCACCGGCTGCTCCAGCCACTTGGCGAGGGCCGGACGCAGGGCCTTCGGGGCGAAGGTGGCGAAGAGGCTCGCGAAGATCCAGACGAAGAAGCGCAGCCCCACCTTCTCCAGGCCGCCCGGGTCCAGGGCGGTGACCGAGGCGAGGCGTCCGGGCCTCAGGTGCGCCTGGTTGATGACCAGCCAGCCTCCGTAGGAGGAGCCGACGAGGTGGACCCGGTCCAGGCCGAGGGCATCGAGGGTCTCGTCCATCCACCGGGCGGCCCGCTCGGGCTGCCACATGGGCTCGCGCTGGACGCTGCGGCCGGGGTCGCCCGGGGTGTCGAAGGCGTAGACGGGGCGATCGGCGCTGAGCGCGCGGGTGTTGGGGTACCACTGCGCGGAGCAGCCGCCGGAACCGTGGATCAGGACGACCGGCGTACGGGATTCGGCCGCCGGGTCCGTGGGTCCGTACCGGTAGACGTGCGTGGTGCCGAAGCTGGTCTCCACGTCCGTCTCCGAGCGGATGGGCGCCCCCATCGCGAAGAGCGCGTCGCAGGCGGCGAAGTAGCGCTCGCGCAGTTCGTCGCTGACGTACCGGCCGATGTCGCGGCGCGGCACGCGGGTCGTGGTCTCGGGCATGGGCGCCTCCGGGAAGATCCGTCCGTCGTGGTCCATCGTGATACGACCGTACCATGATGTTGGTACGGCGGTACCATGAAAACCCCACCACCGACACCGACGGGCGGAGACACCGGAACATGCCCAAGCGCGTGGATCACGAGGAACGGCGCGCCCAGATCGCCGAGGCGCTCATCCGGGTCGCCGGACGGCAGGGCCTGCACGCCGTCGGCATGCGCGACGTGGCCGCCGAGGCCGGTGTGTCGCTGCGGCTCGTGCAGTACTACTTCGAAACCAAGGAGAAGCTGCTCTTCTACGGACTCCAGCACCTGACCGACCGCTTCACCGCCCGGGTGGGCGCCCGCCTCGCGGCGATCGGCCCCGCCCCCGGCCCGCGGGCGACGATCGAGGCGCTGCTGCTGGCCTCCCTCCCGACCGACGAGGAAGGCCGGACCTTCCACCTGCTCTACACCTCGTACTCCCTCCTGTCGGTCACCGACCGGGCGCTGGCCGCCCAGCCGTTCATCGACAGCCCCGACGCCGCCGAGGACGCCGTGGCCGGCCTGCTGGAAGGGGCAAGGGCGTCGGGCCTGGCCGATCCCGGCATCGACGCGCGCACCGAGGCGATCAGCCTGCTCGCGATGACGGCGACGATGGGCACCAGCATCCTGGTGGGCCAGCGGAGCCCGGAGAACGCCGTCGCGGTGCTCGAACACCACCTGGACCGGATCTTCCGGGCGGGCGGGACGCCGGCGGCCGGGTAGCGGCCCCCGGTGGGGACTGTGGCCCGATTCATGGTCTTGAGGAGTGGGCGCACGTTGACGACGGCGAAGCTTTAGGTAAGCCTTACCTAGCTTCCGGCCGTCGGGAGCCAGGCCGCCCGCCTTCCACCGGAGTCAGTTCGATGTCGTCCCCCGCAGTCAGACCCGCCCCCCACCCGATCCGCCTCTTCGACTCGTGGTGGACGGTGGCGGCGGGAGCGCTCGTCGCGATGGTCGTGCTGGCGGGCGGCGTGTGGTGTTCCCTGCACGTGCAGGCGGACGAGTCGATGCACACGGTCGCGCTCTTCGCACACCTGGCCTCGCTCGTGGTCGGCTTCGGCGCCGTGCTGTCCGCCGACTACTACGGACTGCTCTGGGCGACGGGACGCTGCACGCTGGCCGAGGTCGTCGGCGCGACCGCCCGGCTCCACGTGCCGATCTGGGCCGGCCTCGGCGGGCTCGTCCTCAGCGGGCTGATGCTGCATCCCGACATCGGCTCCCCCATGACCCTGACGAAGCTCGGCCTGGTGGCCGCGCTCACCCTCAACGGCCTCCAGGCGGGCCTCCTCGCGCGCCGCCTCGAAGCCGCCCACGGGACGGCCGGGACCGGGCTCCTCGTCTGGGGAGGCGTCACCGCCCTCGTCTCGCAGGCCTGCTGGTGGGGCGCCGTGGTCATCGGCTTCCTCAACAGCAACACCTGACCCGGCGGGACCCGATTCGGCAGCACCTGGCCCGCGTGGCCCTCGTCGGCGCGGCGCCTGGTCCGGGTGGCACCTGGTCCGCGTGGCGCCTCGTCCGGCGGCGCCCGGTCCGCGCGCCACTCGTCCGGCGGCGCCCGGGCCGGCGGCCCCTCGTCCGGCAGTGCCCGATCCCGGCGCTCAGGCCGCCTCGGCCCGGACCCGTCCCGCCGCGACGGCGTCGAGGAGCGCCTGGTGGTCCTTCTCGTTCTGGTCCGCGTACAGCTCGGCGAAGTCCGCCATCGCCCGGTCGAAGACGTCGCCGCCGCCCAGGTAGGCGGCGATGGCGATGCGGTCCCCGGACCTGGCGTGGGCGCGGGCCAGCGTGGAGCCGCACAGCCTGCCGAAGTTCGCCATCCGCTTCGGTGACATGTCCTCGGCTACGGCGATGCCCTTCCAGTCCCGCAACTGGCGTACGTAGAAGTCCCGGCGCCTGCCGTCGATGCCCTGGACGCGCTCCCAGCCGAGGAAGATGTCGCTGGTGGCCTGCATGAGCCGCTGCCCTGCGACGACCCGCTCGCCCTGGGTGCGGAAGGCGCTGGCGCCGGCGTAGGGCGCCAGGACCGACTGGTCGGCCTCCTTCGCCTGGAGCAGGAGCGGATCCCCGTCGTCCTTCCCGAGCAGCAGGATGACCCAGCAGCGGGTTCCCACGCTGCCCACGCCGACGACCTTGCGGGCGATGTCGCCGATCCGGTAGCTCTTCAGCAGGAATCTGCGGTCCGTCTGCAAGGTCTTGCCGTAGTGCTCGACCAGCCTGCTGATGTCCTTCTCCATCGAACCGCGTTCGGCGGGCTCCAGCAGATCGTGGAGCCGCACCAGCAGCGGCGGGTCGGGAGTGATCCGGCGCTTTCCGTCGACGACCTGCGTGAGCTTGTCGAAGACCTGGAGGGTGTCGTGCGCGTAGGCCTGCTGCTGCGCACGGCTCCAGCGCTCGCGCTGGCCCTCGCTCACGAGCGGACCCCACCGCTCCGTGAGCGACTCGACGGAGTCGCTGGTGTACCAGACCTCCAGGTTGCCCATCCCGGCGAAGTCCCGCATGCGCTCCCGGTAGGACTCCACGGCAGCCCGTACCACCGTGGCCCGCTCCTTGGCGCTGAAGCCGTTCGCCCGGCCCGCGATGACGAAGCTGGCCGACAGCCGCTTGACGTCCCACTCCCACGGACCGGGCAGCGTCTCGTCGAAGTCGTTGATGTCGAACATCAGGCGGCGTTCCGGTGAGGCCAGCAGCCGGAAGTTCAGCATGTGCGCGTCGCCGCAGCACTGGACCCTGAGCCCGCTGCTCGGCGTGTTCGCGAGGTCCGCGGCCATGATCGCGGCGGCCCCGCGGTAGAAGCGGAACGGCGACTCGCTCATCCTGCCGTAGCGGATCGGCACCAGCTCCGGCACGCGCCGCGCGGACTGCTTCTCGATGATGTCCACCGGGTCGGGGCGGTCCGGCGCGGGCTCGAACCCGGCATGGCTGGATCGGGGCACGCGCGCCCGGGCGGCCCTGCCGCGGTCGGCCCGCTCCTGCGGGGTGAGGTTGCGCGTCTCGTCGCCGGAAAGGTGGTTGTCGGTCATGGCGAACCCTCCCGGACGCTCCACGAACACGGTCGCCGACGTCGCCCGCCGCCCGCTGACCGTCGCCCACGGCGCCGCCGTCGCCGACGCCCCGACAAGAAGGGCGGCGCGCGCCCGCGCGACGCCTGGTACGGCTCTCGCTTCCGCTTCCCAACGTATCCGGGGGCGGTGCTCCCAGCGACTCGGGCGCGCCCCCGCCCCGCCGACGCGGCACACGGAGCCCGGCCCGGACGCGGCACGACGGAGCCCGGCCGGTGCGCGGTCGCCCCGGCCGGGCCCGTCACGGGTGCGGACGGTCAGAACGACTCGCCGTGCAGGTCCTCTTCGCGCAGCAGATCGTCCTCACGGCGGCGCGAGGGCTCCGTCCGGCCCTGCTCCTCCTGACCCTGCTCGCGGGACTGCCGGCCGGGATGCGGCCGCGCGGGGTCCCCGGGGCGCTGATGCCCCTGCGCCTCGCGGCTCCTGCCCGGCTGCTGACGCTTGTCCTGCTTTCCGCCCATGATGGCGACTCCTCGTGAGGGGTGGGTACGGATCCCCCCCGCCACACGCTGACACGCGCGGTGGCGCTCTGCACCACGTCGGCCCCGAACCCGCGGCACCCGGGTGAAACCACCGGGCGGGGCTCCGCCGCCGCGAGCGGGGCGTGGCGTCATGGGTGCACTGTGCAGCGGTCCCTGACCGGCTGGCATACTGAGCGGTACAGCCCTTCGCGCATCCCCCGTCGCGAAGGGCTGCACCTGTTGGCCGACGCCCGGCGGCATCGGAGCGCGGGAGGGAACACGGGCAGGGGACTCCCCTGTGGTCCCCTGACCGTGTTTTTTGCAGTTAACAGTGACGTAGAGTGTTTACGCAAGCCCGGTACTTGCGCCGGTGCACGATGCGAACGTAGGTAACGCGGATGGACATCGGCGAAGAACACGCGCCCGAGCTGCAGTCGTTGCGGCAGAAGGTCGAGTACATGCTGGAGAAGACCTTCCCGGGGCAGAAGGTGTCCGGGCGGACCTTCGCCGAGCTGGTCAAGGAGCGGGGCGGCTCCCTCTCCCACAGCTACTTCTCCAACATCCTGGCCGGGAAGGTCACCCAGCCCTCCGAAGAGATCCTCAAGGCCCTCGGGCTCGGCTTCGGTGTCGACTGGCGTTTCTTCAAGGAGGAGTCCGAGGTCGTCGGCGACGTGGTCGCCGGACTCCGGTTCCTCGCCAAGCGGCGCACCGGGGAGATCAGCGGCGTGGCGGGCCGGGGTGTCGGCGACGACGGACTGCCCCCGGAACTCCTGGAGTTCGCGCTCTCCCTGCTCGCCGACACCAAGGCCGAGCAGCGGCCCGAGGGCGCGCAGGACGCGTGACCTCGGGGTGGCCGGCGCGCACGCACCTCCCTGTCGTCGAACGGCGTTGGCTAGACTCGCCGACCGCATGTCACACACGCGTGACGACGACCAAGAGGCCTCAATGTCCCTGCGTGAACTGCGCAAAGAGTGCGAAGCCGGCCTGGCTGACCTTCCGATACCGGCGCCCTTCACGATCGAAGGCCTGGTGGCGAACATGGAGGCGGCCCGCGGCCGGACCATCGTCCTCCAGGAACTGCCCGAACGGCTGGCGCGCGTCAACGCGGCCTGCGGCCTGCGGCTGAAGTCCGGCACCACCAGCTACGTCCTCTATCGGCGCCGCCCCACCGCGTACCAGACCCAGCACGTCATCCTGCACGAGCTGTGCCACGAGTGGTTCGACCACGGCACCAGCCTGGACGCGGGCCAGCTGCGGGCGTTGCTCCCGGTGTTCGACACCTCGCTGATCAACCGGGTGCTCTCCTCCGACACCGTCCAGGCCCGTGCCCAGTACGACACGCACGACGAGCGGGTGGCGGAGTTCGGCGCCTCCCTCATCCCGCGCATGGCCAGGGACGTGACGAGCGACGACATGGTCGGACGGCTCGCCAACTCCCTCTCCCGGCCCGTCGCCCACCGCCGTCGCGGCTTTTTCCGCCGCTCGTAGCACCACCGATCCCCCCACACCCGTACGCAGAGCACCCCGAGGAACTCACGTGACCGCGCTCGACCTCGCCGGCTACCTCGTCGCCGGTCTGATGACTGCCGTCGCCCTGTGGCGCATGCCGGCCGCACTCTGGGGCGACGAGGAGGACAAGCGCCGCCGCGCCCTGTGGGGCTGCTACGCGGGCTTCGCCGTCGCCCTGTGGACCAAGACCCAGGTGGTCCGCACCGTCCTCAACAACAGCCCCGTCGTGGACCTCGCGGTGCTGATCAAGCACTACACGTCCACCATCGCCATCCTGGCGATCCTCAGTTACATCGTCGCCATCTACGGCCACTTTCCGGAGGGCGGGGCGATACCCCGCCACGTCCGCTTCGCCCGCATCGTCCAGCAGGTGGCTGCCAAGGCCTCCGTGGTCACCCTCGTCCTCCTGACCGGGCTCTTCTTCACGGTCGTGGACCGCTCGGTCCCCGCGGACCGGTTCGTGGCCGAACACGCCGGGGAGTGGGGCGCCACGCTCTACATGAGCGTCTTCTACCTCTACCTGGGCGCGGCGTCCGCCGTCTGCGCCTACCAGTGGGCCCTGGCCACGGCCGACGCGCGGCTGCTCCACCTCCGGGTGGGCCTCGGCATGATGACCTTCGCGATGTTCATCGGCGTCGGCTACACCCTCAGCCGGACCCTGTTCCTGTGGATCAGCGTGGTCGACCGGCCCAGTGACGCCTTCGCGCTGACCTTCGACGAGGCCACCGAGGCCGCCCAAGTGGTCCTTTTCGCCTTCTTCGCGCTCGGCGCCTCCATCCCCGCCTTCAGCAAGGGCTGGCGGCGGGCCCGGCTGTGGCGGGCGCAGGCGAACCTGCACCCGCTGTGGCGCGAGCTGATGACCGCCTTCCCCGACCAGCCCTTCGCCCCGCCGGCCTCCCTCGTACGGGAGATGACGCGCTTCGACACCCCCGCGGACCTGCGCGTCGACCGCTGGGCGGCCGACATCGCCGACGCGGTCGAGAAGCTGCGCCACTACGTACCCGACAGCCTGCTGACCGCCGCCAAGGAGGCCGCCACGGCCGAGGGCGCCGACCCCGCGAGGACCGGTTCGCTCGCGGACGCCCACTGGATCAAGGCGGCCCTGGTGGCCAAGGCCGAGGGCGCGCCCGCGGGGAAGGCCGCGGCCTTCGAGACCAAGCACGCCACCGACCAGGACGGCGAGGTCGCCTGGCTGGTCCAGGTGGCCGCCGCCTACAAGTCCATCCCGGAACAGCGGACCCGAGCCGTCCTGAGGTCCTCACTGGAGCCCACCGCATGACCGACACCGCACCCGCACCCGCACCCACACGCACGGCCAAGGTGGCCCGCGCCGTCACCGACGTCCTGCAGCCCCGCAACGTCCTGCTCGTGGGCATGCTCGGCATCGGCCTGGCCGCGGCCGGCGACTGGACCGGCCTGCCGTGGGGCCTGCTCGGCGCCCTGTGCGCCGGACTGGTCCCGGCCGGCTACATCGAATGGGAACGCAAGCGGGGCACCTGGGGAGACCGCCACGTCGTCGACCGCACCCAGCGCGCGCCCATCTTCTTCGTCATCCTCGGCTCCATCGGCACCGGTTCCGTGGTCATGCTCCTCGGTGGGGCACCCACGGACATCCTGGTCGCGATGCTCGGCCTGTGGGTGATGACCATCGGGCTGCTCGCCGTGAACACCGTCTGGAAGATCTCGGTGGACGCCGCCGTGGCCTCGGCGGTGGTGGCCCTGCTGGCCGCGGTTCACTCGCCGTGGTGGCTGCTGGCCTACGTGCTCACGGCCGCCGTCTGCTGGTCCCGGGTCGCCCTGACCTACCACACGCCCGCCCAGACCCTGGCCGGCGCCGGCCTGGGCGCCGCCACCACGGCGGCGTTCCTCTTCACCTGAGGGCCCGGTCGGTTCCGCCCCGGAGCCGGCCGGGGGTGGTGCCCAGGCGCCGGCGCAGCAGGGTGGTGAGGGTGGAGGCGTTCTCGTAACCGACGCGGTGGGCGACGGTCTCGGTGGGGAGGTCCGTGGTGCGCAGCAGGTGGGTGGCCTGTTCGAGCCGGATGCTCTGGGCGAACCGCAGGGGTGAGACGCCCAGGACCTTGTCCACGGCCCGCTGGAGGGTCCGCTCGCTCGCCCCGACCGCTCGCGCCGCGTCGGCCAGTCGCAACGGCTGGTCGATGTGCGCGCGCACCCAGCGCTCGAAGGCGCTGACGGTGGGATCGGTGCGCGCGAGGTGACTCGTGATGGCGTAACCGGCCTGGGTGGGACGGTGGTCGACCACCAGGTAGCGGGCCGTGAGGTCCGCGAGGGCCGGGCTGGCCTGCCGTACCACGGAGAGGGCGAGATCGAGGTGTGCCATGGCGGCTCCGGCCGTGGTCACTCCCTCGGCATGGACCAGCATGTGCCCCTCGTCCAGCTCGACCTGTGGGTACGCCTGCCGGAAGGCCGGGGCCAGCCACCAGCTGGTGGTCGCGGCGAGCCCGTCCAGTACCCCCGCCTCGGCGAGGAGGAACGTACTCGTGCAGGCCGCGGCCAGGGGAACGCCCTCGGACCGGGCCCGCCGGAGCGCCTCGCGTTCGGGTGCGCGTTCCGGGGCGGCCACCCAGTCCAGCAGGGGCGAGGACTGCTTGGGGCCGGCGCCGGGCACGACGAGGAGATCGGGCCGCGGTACGTCCTCGGTGGCCCGGGCCTCGACGACATGCCCGGAAGCCGTACGGACGGCCCCCCGCCCGCCGACGCGGCTGAGCTCCCAGCGCGGCGGGGGGTGGGGCAGTTCCTCCCGCAGCTCATTGGCCATCTGCAGGACGTCGAGGACGGTGGCCAGCCCGGAGTCGAAGAGTTCGTCCAAGACCAGTACGGAAATCCTCATGTCGGAAACGGTAAAGCATCAGGCGGATCCGCCACTGACCGCGGCCCCCCGCCCGCTCATACGGTGATCACATCGCACGACGGCGCGACACCCCACAGGGCCGCGCCGCATCAACCACCTATCGAGGAGCGCTTCATGGCCACCACCGTTGTCCCCGAGACCACCCGCGTCGGACTGCTCGCCCGCATCGAGGCCAAGCCGGACCACGTCCGCGAGATCGAGGAACTGCTCACCGGCGCCCTCGCCCTGGCCAGGGAGGAGGCCGGCACGACCCTCTGGTTCGCGCTGCGCCTGGGCCCCACCACCTTCGGCATCTTCGACACCTTCGGCACGGATGAGGACCGCACCGCCCACCTCCAGGGCCGGATCGCGGCGGCGCTCATGGAGAACGCCCCCAAGCTGCTCGCCGAGGCTCCCGAGATCCTGCCCGTCGAGGTTCTGGCCGCGAAGCTCTCCTGACCGGCCGGCCCGGGCCTTCCGGCGAGGAGGGGAGGGCCGGAGCCGCCTCGTACCGGCCGCCTCGGCAAGGTCCTGTCGACCGCTGTTCGCCGCCCCTACCGGCACGTTGGGGCACGGTCGTCAGGGCCCTTCCCGGGATGGAGCATCTGTCCGGCAGCGAGCTTCCGGTAGGCGGGGCTACTGGTGAGCAATTCCTCGTGACGTCCGCGCGCGGTGGTGCGGCCGTTGTCCAGGACGATGATCTGGTCCGCGTGTTGGACCGTGGAGAGGCGGTGTGCGATCACCAGGAGGGCGCATTCCCGTGCCGCGTCCTTCATGACGGTGGTAAGGGCGGTTTCGTTGATGCTGTCGAGATGGGAGGTGGGTTCGTCGAGCAGCAGGAGCGCCGGTCGGGCGAGCAGGGCGCGGGCCAGGGCGACCCTTTGGCGTTCGCCGGCGGAGAGGGTGCCGCCGCGTGGGCCGAGCATTCCCCTCAGGCCGCCGGGCAGCCGCCGGGCGACTGCGTCCAGTTGGGCGAGCTCGACGACGCGCCGTACCTCGGCGTCGGTGGCGTGGGGCGCGGCATAGGTGATGTTGTCCCGCAGGGTCCCGTGGACGACGTGGGTGTCCTGGTCGACGACGGCGATGCGCTCGCGGCAGGCGGTGCGGCTCAGTTCCGTGGCGGGCAGGTCGTCGAAGAGCAGACTTCCGGAATCGGGTTCGTAGAACCTGGCGACCAGGGCGAAGATCGTGCTCTTGCCGGCGCCCGACCGGCCGACCAGGGCCGTCTGACTGCGGCGCGGGACGGTGAAGGAGATGCCGCGCAGCACCGGCTGGTCCGCTTCGTAGCCGAAGCAGACGTCATGCAGGGCGAGCGCCGGCGCCTGTCCCTCCTCCTTGTTCACGCGGCCGGGCTCCCTCACGGCGGCGGTCGGCGGGCGTGGCCGGCTCCGGGTGGCTGCGCCGGCGGCCGTTTCCACCTGCCGCTGTTCGAGGGACGGTGCGAGGTCCGGCTCTGCGGGCTCCACCGGCAGATGGAGGGCGTGGTCGATGCGCTGGTAGGCGCCCATGCCGCGCTGGATCAGGCCGACCGCGCGGAAGACCGAGGAGAGCGGCAGGACCAGGTACGAGGCGTAGAGCAAGAACGCGACCAGGTCGCCGAGCGAGTTGGCGTGTCCGCTCACCCGCAGGCCGCCGATGACGAGGACGATGAGGAACGAGCCCTGGACGGCGAGTTCGACGGCCGGGCTCATGACGGAGGCGAGTTTCGCGGTCCGTACGCCGGCGCTGTACGCCGTTTCGACGCGTTGCCCGATGCGGGCCGCTTCGCGGTCCTCGGCGCGGTGGACGCGGACCATCGGCAGGGCGCCGAGCGCGCGTTCCAGGTCGGCGGCGATCGCACCGACCGAGTCCTGCATGCGCTCGGAGGCGCTCCGGATGCCTTTGAGCAGGGAGGCGACGATCACCGCCGCGAGGGCCACGGTCAGGGCCACCAGGAGGAGCAGCAGCGGGTCGATCCACACCATCAGCGCGATCGCCCCCGCGGCGACGATGGCTCCCGTCACGAGGTCGACCAGTGCCTGGGAGACCACTTCCCTCAGCAGGGTGGTGTCGGCGGTGACCCGGGAGATCAGGTCACCGCTGCGGTGCCGCCCGTACTCCCTCATCTCCAGCCGGAGCAGCCGCGCGACCAGGCCGTGGCGCAGCTGACGTACGACGCCCTCGCCCATGCGTTCCAGAACGAAGCGTCCCACCGCGCCCGTCGCCGCTTCGATGACGAACAGTACGGCGAGGGCCAGCAGGAGGGGCCACAGCACCTGCCCGCGGCCACTCGCGTCGACAGCCTGCTTGGCGACGAGCGGCTGGGCCAGGCCCAGAGCGGAGCCCACCAGGGTGAGCACGGTGGCGACGCCGATGGACGCCCGGTGTCCGGCGGTCAGCCGGTACATGGCGGCGACCGCGGCCCGGGTGGAGCGGTCGCTTCCCGCCCTCGCCTGCGTCTGATCCACGGCGCTGTCGGTCATCGGCCCGGTCGGCTCCTGGGGGCGACCGAGATGAGCCGGGTGAAGTAGTCGTCGGGTACGCCCTCGCCGACGGGCCGGCCGTCCACCTCGATCCAGGCATGCGCGGTGAACGGCGGCACCACGCGGACTCCCGTGCACCAGGTCGGCCATGTCCCCGACAGACGGCACAGCAGCGCGGCCCCCAGGGAACGGGGCAGGCAGCCCTGGGGGCCGGCGCACCGCAGGCTGACCGCGCACATGGCACCCCGGGCGTTCTCGGCCTGCGCGGCGGTGGCCGGCACGGCGCCGCGGCGTGCGATGTCGAGCACGGCACGGATCCGCCGGGGCGGCAGGAGCGAGAGGACGATGGCGGGGAGCAGGACCAGCCGGGCGCCCACGCGCCGCGCGAAGGGGACTCCGACGGGCCTCTCCAGGGCACTGGGGGTCGTCATTCGGCCAGCCCCGCAGCCCGCAGCTGCTGTACGAGGGCCTTGACGTCCCGGCTCGCCTGGGCAAGGTCGATCTCGAACTCCGCGGTGAGCGCGGCAATCGCGTCCTCTTCATCACCGCCCGCCATCAGCGCTTTGATCACCAGGGTGCCGCTGGGGTTCAACTCCCAGTACTCCCCGGCGCGTTCGTCCAGAAGGACAGTGCCGTAGTCGGTGTCCGCCGTGGAGACGTTGGCGCCGAACCGCAATGCCATGGTGTGCGTACCTTTCCCGTGGTGGAGTGCAGGGGCCGGTTCCAAGGGCCGGTTCTAGGGACCGGTGCGGGCCGTGGCCTCCGTGGCTCTGCCGAGGCCGCGCAGCCATACTTCGGCGGCGATGGTCGAGTAGAGGATCGCCTCGCGCAGTTCGGGCGTGGCCGGCCGCTGGGCGAGCCGGCGCAGAGCCTCCCCGTCGACCAGACCCAGCTGTTCCAGCCGCGAGTCCTCCCAGAGCTTCAGCAGGTCGGCGCGGTGTTCACGCAGCCCGTTGAAGGCGTCCATGGAGGCGGCGGCCTTGTTGGTGCGCCGCAGGCACTCGTCGGGGACGATCCCGTGCATGGCGGCGGTCAGGAGGGGTTTGTACTGCCAGGGCGTGACGCGCTCGCTCGGGCGGACGGCAAGGCATGCCTCGATGACGCGGTCGTCGAGGAACGGCGACGCCATCGGCACGCCGGCGCGGGCGGCCATCCGGTCCCACTGGCGGATGATGCGCGCGCAGGAGCGGATCTGGTCCAGGTCGGCGTGCAGGCCACGGTCCGGGTGGAGCGGGACGGCGTTCGGGGCGGCCTCGCGCAGCGCCCGTACGGCCATCCGCTCGGCGTCCGGGGTGACCCAGTCGAACAGGCGAGGGGGCATGCCCCAGCCGAGGCTGGTGCGGACGGTTTCGGGCAGGGGGTCCCGTAGCCGGTGGCCGGCGTCGCCCAGCCACGTCCCGTACGGCCGTGAGTCGGCCAGCGCGCGTGCCGTGGTGCCCAGGGGCCACTGCCACAGGGCACGGAAGCCGCGCAGCGTGCGGAGGGCGAACAGCGGGCGGGTGCGAAGCAGGCGGTGGTAGTACGCCTCGGAGCACCAGGCCACGTGGTCGCCGCCGATGCCGGTCAGGTGCAGCCTGCTGCCGCGCTCGGTCATGGCGGGCAGGTGGTGCAGGACACGGGAGCGGTCCATGACGCCGATGGTCGGCTCGTCGAGCAGGTCGTCGATGCCGAGCAGGTCCTCGTAGACCAGCGGAGAGGCGTCGGCGTCCCAGACGACGTGCTCGACCTCCGGCAGCGACCGGACGGCCTGCCGGGCCCAGTGAAGGTCGGTGTCGGCGGGGTCGCGGCCCGGCCAGGTGCTGGCGATCACCCGGGCCGGGGAGCGCGCGGCCAGGAAGCAGATGGAGGTGGAGTCCAGCCCGCCGGACAGATCGCAGCTGACCACGCCACCCTGCCTCGTACGGGCGTCGACCGCCGCGGCCAGGGCTTCGCGGACGACGGGGGCGCTGTCGGCGAGAGGCCGTACCGGCTCGGGCGGGGTCCACCAGCGCGACCGGCGTACCGTCCGGCCGTCCGCCGCGACGATCAGCGCGTCCTGCGGGGGCACGGCGGTGACGCCGCGCCACAGGGGTGCCTCGGCGAGCGGATGGGGGACCGGCCACAGCAGGCGGACGGCCAGCTGCTCCCGGTCCGGTTCGGCGCCGATCGCGCCGGCGAGCAGGTCGGCGCGGCTGGCGGCCACCTGCACTCCGTCGACGGGGGCGTGGAAGACCAGCCGGAGCCCGGACGCGGTGCCCTGCACCCTGAGCCGCCCGTCGAGCGCGGCGATCAGGTGGAAGCTGCCGGGAAGCGAGCGGGCCAGGGCGTCCGCTTCGGTGAGATCGCGCAGTCTCCCGGCATGGCGCTCGAGCTCTGCGGCGGTGATGGGGCAGCAGCCGATGACGGCAAGGGCCGCGTGGCCGGCGCGCGCGGCGACGATGTCGTCGTCGTGCCACTCTCCCACCAGCCAGGGCCGGCCCGAGGCGTGCGGCAGCGTGCGCGTTCCGGGGCGGGAGAAGGAGCGGGCCACGGCGGCCGCGTCCGCACGGTCGGTGAAGACCGCGAAATGCGCGTCGCCGAGGCCCGTCCCCGCACTCTCGTGCAGTTCAGTCATGACGTCGGGTCAGGACCGTCGGTCGTCAGTTCTTGCTCAGGATCAGCCGGTCGTTGCCGGAGCTCCCCAGCAGCCCGGTCTTCTTGCGGAACGTCCCGAGCTTGGCGAGCGTCGGCGCTTCGTAAGCCTTCTTCATGACCTCTCCTCACGTGCAGGTGTCACGATCGCCTCCCTTGCCGGCAGCGAGCCGGAGGCCGGTTCACTGCCGCCTGCCCGGGGCTCATCGGGAACCCGGAACGAGGAAGCGGTGTACCAATAGCTATGCGCACAGGGGGATCCGCCGACAAGGGCGCCAAAGAAAATAGGACTATATGCTGCCGGCATATGTGGCCCGATTCAGCCGTGGGGGCGTGTCTGGGTGATTGAATGTGAAATATTCACCAGGCGATATGGCGCGCAAGAACGAAAAATCGTTTTGACCTGTGTAACGAGAAGTGCCGGGTGGTGCTGGTCGGGTGCAGGCGCCGATGGCACTGCGGCCCGCCGTGTCTCACTTCGGCCTCGCTGCTCCGCGTCCTCGCCTCCGGCACGCCTGCCCGAATGGCCGAATATCGTCGCCGCCCACTGCGGCCTCGCAGGTGGCGCCGGGGGCGACAGAACCCTGTGAATGGGGCGACATGCCGGGGGTGCGACCGTGTCCGAGAAATGAATCATTTCAAGCGCCTGGAAATAAAGGGTGATCGCGCTGCGCCCTCTCGCCTGTCCGGCCGTGGCGCCCGGTCACACCTTCGATGACCGAGGCCCGCCGATTCCGACGGGCACACTCGGTTCAGGCCGAGGGCGGCGGCGCGGACGCCTCGGCGGCGCGGCGGTATTCGGCATTGATCCGCTGCGCCTCCTCGAGCTGGTCCTCGAGGATGATGATGCGACAGGCGGCCTCGATGGGGGTGCCCTGGTCCACGAGCTCCCGGGCGCGGGCGGCGATGCGCAACTGGTAGCGGGAGTAGCGGCGATGGCCGCCGGCGGAGCGGAGCGGGGTGATGAGGCGGGCTTCGCCGAGTGCGCGCAGGAAGCCCTGGGTGGTGCCGAGTATTTCCGAGGCCCGCCCCATGGTGTAGGCGGGGTAGTCGTCGTCGTCGAGACGGCCGAACGAGTCGTCTGCTGTCATTGAACCTCTCTCATGAAACGCGCGGAGGGGCCCTGGTGCCGTACGGCACCAGGGCCCCGAAGGAACTACTACACCATCTGTCGGCCCTGATACTGCGCCGACCCTGTGTTTCCGCCCATCCGACCGAGATGCTGCCGGGAGTGCGGGGATCGCGGTGGCTTGACCGGAGACCACCTCACTGTCGATGTCCTGCGGTACCCGGGCTCAAGGCTTCTGCCCGGGCGATCCTGATGGCGCTCGGCTCCTCCGTTCTTCCCTCGGTGATCGAACTGCTTACTGCTGGTACTGCGTACTGCTGGTGGCCTGCGACAGCGCCACTCTCCGGCAGCCGGCCCCGTTGCCCGTCCTGCGTCTGTTCTGGCCCGGAACTCCACTGCCGGACTTCCCGGTGCGCGCGCCCGCAGCTGACGCCTTCACCGAGGTACTGCGTAATGCTCACGGCGGCCCCTGATCACTGCGGGCCACCCGGTGCGGTCGTCAGCCCCGTCGCCGTCCTGCAAGAACCCTGGCTTCGGAACTCCACCACCGCACCGTCCTGCGGCTGCGGTTACTGCTGCCCGGCAGTTCGTCTCTGCCAGGCCTTGCTGTCTCTCTGGGCTACGAGAGAAACCATAACCACGCCACCACCCAATGTCTACTCTGGCGGCAGTAGATTTTCGTTTCTGCCGAAGAGAGCTAGACCTTGGTCGTCGGCCCAGATACGCGGAGCGGCCCCCGGCGACGACGTACGAGTGAGGGCCCGACCGGCGCGTGCCGGTCGGGCCCTCCTCCCTGTGCGTGCGTGCGGGTGCCGGGGCGTCCCGGGCCCGCCGGTCAGCCGGTCAGGGGGTGCCGAGCATCGCGGAAGCCCGCTGGAGCGGGCTGAGGACGCGCCCGGGCACGGCGGCCTCGGCAGTGCCGCGGCAGGTGAAGCCGAGCTGGGTCATGGCCCGCAGGACCTCGCCGGCGCTGAAGTCGCGCCGGTCCTGGCGGGTGATGACCTGGCCGACCTGCTTGACGGGGTAGGTACGGCGGCCGATGATCACGGACTCGCCGGTGACCGGCTCGGGCTTCACGCCCTTCATCGATTCCAGGACACCGCTCTTGGTCAGGTCGAACGGGAAGCGGGCGATGACGAAGCGCATGATGCCTCACAGGAATAGGAAGGGCAGGGCCGTGCGGGGGTGAGGCGGTTCAGCGAGCCAGCGCGAGGACGCCCAGAGCTCTGCCCTGCTCGTCGACGACGGGCGGTGCAGCGAGCCTGCGGTGGCGCATCGCGTGTTCGGCTTCGGTCATCGTGGTCACGGGCGAGGTGAACGGTCCGCGGTCGCCGAGTACGTCGCGCAGACGGATCCGGTCCGTGTACGCCGCGCTGTCGCGGACGGCGGCGAGCTGGGCCTGGGTGACGAGCCCGGTGCACAGGCCGTCCTCGTCGCAGACGAGCAGATGACCCGCGCGGGCGCCGGACATGACGGCCAGGGCCACCTCGACCGTCATGTCGTCACTGGCCTGTGGGCCGGCAGCCTCCATCGCGTCGTCCACCGTCCGGTGCACAGGGCCGGCGTTCGCCGGGCGGGGCTGCATCTGGACCAGCGTCACAACGTGCCTCCTGCAGAGATGGGCCAGTTTCCTGATCACGTGGTTCTCAGGCCGCGGCATCGAAGACGGACCGCGGCACGCTCACGCGCCGGGCCGTCGAAGTGGGCCGGCGCCTGCCGCGGGAGGCCGCGCTGCGCTTGGCGCGTTCGACGACGGGTGCGGTGATGACGACGGGGACACCGGAGGGGGCCTGGGCGCCGGTGATCCGGTTCAGGGCCTCATCGCCGGAGCTGACCTGGGTGGTCTGGGGGGTGATGCCGGCGGCCTGCATGAGACGGGTCATGTCGCGGCGCTGATTCGGGGTGACGAGGGTGACGACGCTGCCGGATTCTCCGGCGCGGGCGGTGCGGCCGCCGCGGTGGAGGTAGTCCTTGGGGTCGGTCGGCGGGTCGACGTTCACGACGAGGTCGAGGTTGTCGACGTGGATGCCGCGTGCCGCCACGTTCGTCGCGACCAGCACGGTCACGTGACCCGTCTTGAACTGGGCCAGGGTCCGGGTGCGTTGGGGCTGTGATTTCCCGCCGTGCAGGGCGGCGGCCCGGACACCGCTGTTCAGCAGGTCCTGGGTCAGCCGGTCCACGGCGTGTTTGGTGTCCAGGAACATCATCACCCGGCCCTCGCGCGCCGCGATCTCCGTCGTCACCCGCTGCCTGTCGGCGCCGTGCACGTGCAGTACGTGGTGCTCCATCGTGGTCACCGCGCCGGCCGAGGGATCCACCGAGTGCACGACCGGGTCGGTCAGGTAGCGACGCACCAGCAGATCGACGTTGCGGTCCAAGGTGGCCGAGAACAGCATCCGCTGCCCCTCGGGACGCACCTGGTCCAGGAGCGCGGTGACCTGCGGCATGAAGCCCATGTCGGCCATCTGGTCGGCCTCGTCGAGGACGGTGATCGCGACCTGGTCGAGCCGGCATTCATTACGGTCGATGAGGTCCTTCAACCGGCCGGGCGTGGCCACCACGACCTCCGCGCCTCCGCGCAGCGCTCCGGCCTGCCTGCCGATCGACATGCCTCCGACGACCGTGGTCAGACGCAGCTTCAGCGCGCGGGCGTACGGGGTGAGTGCGTCGCTGACCTGCTGCGCCAGCTCACGCGTCGGTACGAGGATCAGGGCGAGTGGCCGGCGCGGCTCGGCACGCAGTCCGGCGGTGCGGGCCACCAGGGCAAGGCCGAAGGCGAGGGTCTTGCCGGATCCGGTGCGCCCGCGGCCGAGCACGTCACGGCCGGCGAGGCTGTTGGGCAGGGTGGCGCCCTGGATGGGGAAGGGAACGGTGACGCCCTGCGCGCCGAGGGCCGCCAACAGCTCGGCCGGCATGTCGAGATCGGCGAAGGCCTCGACGGCGGGCAGAGCTGGAGTGATCGTCTTCGGCAGGGCGAATTCGCCCTGGACCGCTGCGGACCGGCGGCCGTTTCCGCGGGAGCGGCTCGGACTTCCGGAACGACTCGGGGTGGACGAGCCGAAGCGGCTGCCCCGCTCCGAACCGGCGGCAGCGCCGTAGGAAGGGCCGCCGGTGCGGCTACGGGTGCGAGAGGAACGGTCGTTCATACGCGTGCGGTTCATTCAGAACCTTCCTTGATGCGGCACGTATCAAGGGATTCCCGCAGTGGAAACGCGGCGCAGGGAATCGCAGGAACGGGCCTGATGGAATGCGAAAGCGCCTCTGGACTGCAGGGATTCTCTACGGTCGCAGGCGTTGAGGCGGGGACGTCACGTGGACACGGAATCCAGAAAGCTGAACGAGGTGAAGTTCCGGGGGAGGAGGATGGGTTCCATGGGTTCCCTGAACGCTCCGTCCCGCAGGTGACATCACTGCGGGGGAATATGTGCAGCTGGGGCCCGCACCCCGAGGGATGCGGGCCCCAGCTACGAAATGCGACGTCGGCGTCAGGCGGGAACGATGTTCTCGGCCGTCAGGCCCTTCTGGCCCTGCGCGATGTCGAAGCTGACCTTCTGGCCTTCCCGCAGCTCGCGGAAGCCCCCCTGGGCGGCGATGTTCGAGAAGTGGGCGAAAACGTCGTCGCCGCCACCGTCCTGCTCGATGAAGCCGAAACCCTTTGCTGCGTTGAACCACTTCACGGTGCCGGATGCCATGTCGTATCTCCTTTGGGGCAGTACACCGGCATCCGCACTGTACGGATACCGTGTCGCCGCGATGATGCCCCGCCGGGAAAATGATCCGGAAGTGTAAAGCGCTCGAATGTGGCACGGGGGCCGACTGGGAACGCCCGAAGTTTTTGGGTACCAAAACTGCAACCGAGATCGACAGTAGCACGCCGCAGCGGCTGGTGTGCGTAAATCATTCCCCCTGCGTGCGGTGCGGTAAAAACCCTCCCTGCGGGGTTCATTGAACTCTGTGACCGCGGGGACAGATATTGATTCCCACCGAGGGCAGTGTTTCGGAGAAAAACGTCCACCGGCTGCGAGTCCGGCAACCTTCCGCTCCGGCGTCCCGGTGACCGGAGCGGTCGGAAAGGCCTGGACAACAAAGAAGGCCCAGGTCTCTGACCTGGGCCTTCTTGCAAGAGCGGATGACGGGAATCGAACCCGCGCTATAAGCTTGGGAAGCTCATGTTCTACCATTAAACTACATCCGCATGGTGGACCAGCTGCCTGGATCCTTACCGTTGCACACTCTACCTCATGATCGACCCCCGGTGTGTCCGCCGCGGGGTCGTTGTCGTGTGTGGGGTGCACCGAGGCGTGTGCGTGCGGGAGTTGGGGCGTACCGTAGGGGTTCGGAGCGGCGGCTGGAGCTGGGTCGCGATCATCCCCTAATGTGGCGATTCGTCGCAGTACAGCTCGTTGGGGAAAGGGACTCGATGGAGCACACCGTCGTCCGTTGTGCCGAAGGGCACGTATTCAGTACCGCCTCCTTCCCGCTGCAGCACCTCGGTGCCGGCCGGATCGGGCCCGGACGGCTGCTGCGGTGTCCGCGGTGCGCGCGGTTGCGGCAGGCCGTGCCGGTCGGTGGCGTGAAGCGCTAGCAGGGGACGGGCCGGAGGCAGGAGGCGCGCGGGGTGCCGCTCCCGATTGGGGGTGGCCCGTGCGCCTGCGTATCCTCGGGACGTGCTTCTCTCTGACAAAGACATCCGGGCCGAGATCGACAGCGGACGGGTACGCATCGACCCGTTCGAGGAGTCGATGATCCAACCCTCCAGCATCGACGTGCGCCTCGACCGGTTCTTCCGGGTGTTCGAGAACCACCGCTACGCCCACATCGACCCCGCCATCGAGCAGGCCGACCTGACCCGCATGGTCGAGCCGGAGGGGGACGAGGCCTTCATCCTGCACCCCGGCGAGTTCGTCCTCGCCTCGACGTACGAGGTCATCTCGCTCCCCGACGACATCGCCTCCAGACTGGAGGGGAAGTCCAGCCTCGGCCGCCTCGGCCTGGTGACGCATTCGACCGCCGGGTTCATCGACCCCGGCTTTTCGGGTCACGTGACCCTGGAGCTGTCGAACCTCGCCACGCTGCCGATCAAGCTCTGGCCGGGCATGAAGATCGGGCAGCTGTGCATGTTCCGCCTCAGCTCGCCCGCGGAGTTCCCGTACGGCAGTGAGCGCTACGGATCCCGGTACCAGGGGCAGCGCGGGCCGACCGCCTCGCGCTCCTTCCAGAACTTCCACCGCACCCAGGTGAGGCACGAGGCATGAGTGACGTGGCACGCGAGAACCTCTCCTACGAGGGCTTCGGGAACGCCATCCGCGAGCTGGCGCAGACCATCGCCGCGGACGGCTACGAGCCCGACATCATCCTGAGCATCGCCCGGGGCGGGGTGTTCGTGGCGGGCGGGCTGGCGTACGCGCTCGACTGCAAGAACATCCATCTGGTGAACGTCGAGTTCTACACGGGCGTCGGGACCACGCTGGAGATGCCGGTCATGCTGGCCCCCGTGCCCGAGGCGATCGACTTCACCGACAAGAAGGTGCTGATCGCCGACGACGTCGCCGACACCGGCAAGACGCTGAAGCTGGTCCACGACTTCTGCCTCGGCCACGTCGCCGAGGTGCGCTCCGCGGTCATCTACGAGAAGTCGCACTCCCTCGTCAAGTGCGAGTACGCCTGGAAGCGCACCGACGACTGGATCGAGTTCCCGTGGTCGGTCCTGCCGCCCGTCGTGAAGCGTGAGGGACAGGTGCTCGACGCCTAGTCCCGGTCCACGGGCAAAGGGGAGGGCCCGCCGTGCGGAGAGATCGCGCGGCGGGCCCTTTCTGCGTGCGGGGGCGTGCGGCGGGGCTACAGGGTGCCCAGCTTGATGATCGACAGCAGGGCGATCAGCTGGATCGCGGACGCGCCCAGCGCCTTCGGCCACGGCAGGTCGTGCGACTTGCTGATCAGCGACGTGAAGAGCGCGCCGGCCGCGACCCAGGTGGCCCAGCCCAGGACCTGGACCAGGCCGTTGTCCCCGCCCAGGAACACCGCGAAGAGCAGGCGCGGGGCGTCGGTCAGCGACATGACCAGCATCGACAGGCCCACGGTCGGCTGCCAGGACCCGTCGCCGCCCAGCTGGCGGGCGAGCGTGTGCGTGACCGCGCCCAGGAGCAGGCCGCAGATGACGAAGGCGGCGCCCGCGGAGAGGACGATCGGCACGGCCTTCGACAGGGTCGCGTTGATGACGTCCTTGCGGGCGTCGTCGAGGCCGAAGACCGCGAGGAGCCCGTAGAGGAAGGTCACGATCAGCGCCGGACCCCAGACGGCGTGGTCGCGCATCTGGAGGAAGGTCTGCCCGGGCCGGGTCACGATGCCGCGGAGCAGTTCCTTCCAGGGCAGCCGCGGCCCGGCCGGAGCCGCCGCGGCCCCGCCGGCCTGGTAGGTCGCGCCCTGGCTGTACGGGTCCTCGCCGAAGGCGAAGACCTGGGTGTGCCCGGGGTTGTCGTTCGTGTACCCCGGCCCGGGCGCTCCGTGGCCGTACGGCTGCTGCGGTTGCTGCTGGCCGTACGGGTCGAAGTACTCGGGCTCGCCGTGCCCGCCGCCACCGCCCGGCTGCGGCCACCGCTGCTGCGGGGGCGGGGAGCCGGCGGGAGGGTAGGGCTGCTGGCCGTACGGCGGCTGCGGTTGCTGCTGACCGTACGGCTGCTGCTGCGGGGGTTGTTGGGGCGGGCGGTTGTTGTCCCGGCCGCGTCCGATCCTGAATCCAGCCACGTGATCGAACGTACCTGGTCCTGCGGGGCCCGGTGACCGGGCGGCGGAAAGATGCACCCTTTGCGGCTGAGCTGTGACATCCCTTAGGGGAACCCCGGAGGAACCCCGGGGGAGCCCCGAGCTGTCCGTTTTACATGCTTGCGTCGCGTTCTGCTGGATTTCGTTACGTTGTCGATGGAATATGCACATATCGGGTCCGTAGCTTCGTGAGTGTCGCTGAACGAATGAACGAACGAACCACTCAACGAACGAACGAGGAGAGCCGCCCGTCATGCGCAGCACTCGCCGTACCGCCCTCCGTACCGCCGCCGTCGTCACCGGCGCGGCCGCCGTCCTGGCCCTCCCGGTGGGATCCGCCTTCGCGGACTCCCCGGCCGTTCCGGAGCCGCAGGTGCTGCCGGGGATCGAGCAGGCGTCGGCGAAGCCAGACCCTGGCCTGCGGGCGTACGTCACGACCGTGCGGCTGGCGGACGGCTCGATCGCCAAGGTCTACAAGATCTCCGGCAACCACTTCGAGGCGGACATCCTCTCCGGCGGGACGAAGCTGGACACGCTGGTCAGCAAGGGCGGGGCCGCGTCGTACGGCCAGAACAACGGCCTGCACGTGGTGCTCCAGCCGAACGGCACGGTGACCTCGTGGCTGGAGGGCGGCGAGAAGCCGAAGCCGGAGGCCATCAAGGAGAGCTCGGTCCGTGTGACCATGCCCGACGGGCGGATCGCCAAGCTGGTCGACAGCCCGAAGGGCAAGCGCGTCGACATCTCCATGCCGAACGGGAACGTCCTCGGCACGATCGACCTGAAGCACCCGAGCGCGCAGAACGACGGCTGGACGTACAGGCTCGTCCAGGACGGCAAGCGCGTGAAGTTCGTCGTCATCGACGGCAGGGGCGGCGGGAACAGCTGGGTGTACGACTTCAACGGCAGGCTGATCGAGAAGTACACGGTGGACGCCAAGCGGGACCCGAAGCGGGAGATCAGGAAGGCCGAGGTGACGAAGGACGTCGCCTAGCCGGCCGCCGAGCCGGCCGCCGCGAGGGTCGTCCCGAAGGGTGGAGTGAAGGCCGGCGCGGAGGGGGCCGCCCCGGCGGACTCCGACTCGCCGCTGCTCCTCGCCTTACCCCTCGCGGGGAGCCACCTCGCACGTCGGGGTCGGCCCCCGGCAAGCACCCCCGCCCCTCGTGGGTGCCGGACCCGCACCCCCTGCAGCGACGTCCGGAGCTCCGGCGGGCGGCCGGGACCCGGTCGGGTCCGGGACACGGTCTGGGCGCTGGTGCAGGGGCCTGGCGGGCGGAGCCGGATCCTCTCGCGGGGAGCCGGGAATGGCGGAACGGCCGGTCCCCCAGGTGGGGGACCGGCCGTTCCGGCGTGGTGCGGGCAGGGCCCAGGGACTACTGCTTGGTGTCCTCGGCCCGGACCGTCTCGGGCTTCGTCTCGGTCGCGGCGTCCGCCGTTGCCGGCTCAGCCGCGTCCTCGGTCTTGTCCTTGGCTTCACCCTCGGGCTTCGCCTCGGGCTCGGCTGCGGGGCTCTCGGCCTCGACCTCCGGCTCGACTGCGTGAGCCGCAGTCTCCGCCTCGGCCGTCACTTCACCTTCGGCCTTGGCCTCCGCCGTTGCCTCGGCACCGGTCTCCGGCTTGGCCTCTGCCTCCGCCTTTGCCTCGGCACCGGTCTCCGGCTTGGCCTCCGCCTCGGCATCGGTACCCGCCTCGGCCTTGGCCTCGGCCTCCGCTTCGGCTTCCGCCTCGGCCTCCGCTTCGGCTTCCGCCTTGGCCTCGGCCTCGGCTTCCGCCTTGGCCTCGGCCTCGGCCTTCGCCTTGGCGTCCGCCTCGGCCTTCGCCTTGGCCTCGGCTTCCGCCTTCGCCTTGGCGTCCGCCTCGGCCTTCGCCTTGGCCTCGGCTTCCGCCTTCTCCTTGGCGGCGGCCTCCGCGGCAGCGGCTTCGGCGGCGGCCTCCGCGGCAGCGGCCTCGGCGGCCTCGGCGGCCTCGGCCAGTTCCGCCTCCGTCGGGCCCGGGGTCTTCACCGACTCCAGGAGGAGCTGGGCGACGTCCACCACCTGGACGGACTCCTTCGCCTGGCCCTCGTTCTTCTTGCCGTTGACCGAGTCGGTCAGCATGACCAGGCAGAACGGGCAGGCGGTCGAGACGATGTCGGGGTTGAGGGACAGGGCCTCGTCGACGCGCTCGTTGTTGATGCGCTTGCCGATCCGCTCCTCCATCCACATCCGCGCACCACCCGCGCCACAGCAGAAGCCCCGCTCCTTGTGGCGGTGCATCTCCTGCTGCCGCAGGCCCGGCACGGCCGACATGATCTCGCGCGGCGGCGTGTAGACCTTGTTGTGACGGCCCAGGTAGCACGGGTCGTGGTACGTGATCAGCCCGTCGACCGGCGTCACCGGCGTCAGCCGGCCCTCGTCGATCAGGTGCTGCAGCAGCTGCGTGTGGTGGATGACCTCGTACTCGCCGCCCAGCTGCGGGTACTCGTTCGCGATGGTGTTGAAGCAGTGCGGGCAGGTCGAGACGATCCGCTTCGCCGACTTCGGCTTCTTCGTCTCCGGGTCGTCGTCGTCCTCGCCGAACGCCATGTTCAGCATGGCCACGTTCTCCTGGCCCAGCTGCTGGAACAGCGGCTCGTTGCCCAGGCGGCGCGGCGAGTCACCGGTGCACTTCTCGTCGCCGCCCATGATCGCGAACTTGACGCCCGCGATGTTCAGGAGCTCCGCGAAGGCCTTCGTGGTCTTCTTGGCCCGGTCCTCCAGGGCGCCCGCGCAGCCGACCCAGTACAGGTAGTCGAACTCGGAGAGGTCCTCCGCGTCCTTGCCGATGATCGGGACCTCGAAGTCGACCTCCTTCGTCCACTCGACGCGCTGCTTCTTCGCCAGGCCCCAGGGGTTGCCCTTCTTCTCCAGGTTCTTGAGCATCGTGCCCGCCTCCGACGGGAACGCGCTCTCGATCATCACCTGGTAGCGGCGCATGTCGACGATGTGGTCGATGTGCTCGATGTCGACCGGGCACTGCTCCACGCACGCACCGCAGGTGGTGCAGGACCACAGCACGTCCGGGTCGATGACGCCGTTCTCCTCGACGGTGCCGATCAGCGGGCGCTCGGCCTCGGCGAGGGCCGCGGCCGGGACGTCCTTGAGCTGCTCCGCGGACGCCTTCTCCTCGCCCTCCATCGTCTTGCCGCCGCCGGCCAGCAGGTACGGGGCCTTGGCGTGCGCGTGGTCGCGCAGCGACATGATCAGGAGCTTCGGCGAGAGGGGCTTGCCGGTGTTCCAGGCGGGGCACTGCGACTGGCAGCGGCCGCACTCGGTGCACGTGGAGAAGTCGAGGATGCCCTTCCAGGAGAACTGCTCGACCTGGGAGACGCCGAAGACGTCGTCCTCGCCCGGTTCCTCGAAGTCGATCTCCTTGCCGCCGCTGGTCATCGGCTGGAGCGCGCCGAGCGCGGTGGCGCCGTCGGCGTTGCGCTTGAACCAGATGTTCGGGAAGCCGAGGAAGCGGTGCCAGGCGACACCCATGTTGGTGTTGAGCGAGACCACGATCATCCAGATCAGCGAGACGCCGATCTTGATCATCGCGGTGAGGTAGATGGCGTTCTGGAGGGTCTCGGGGGAGAGGTCCCGGAAAACCGTCACCAGCGGGTACGAGGCGAAGTACGCCGGCTCGTACGAGTCCACGTGGTGGATCGCGCCCTCGAGGCCGCGCAGGGTGAGGATCGCGAGGCCGATGGTGAGGATGACGTATTCGACGAAGTACGCCTGCCAGGCCTTCGAGCCCGCGAAGCGCGACTTGCGGCCCGCCCGCGAGGGGAGGCTGAGCAGCCGGATCGCCATCAGGACGACGATGCCGAGGATCGTCATGATCCCGATGAACTCGATGTAGAGCTCGAACGGCAGGAACCCGCCGATGACCGGCAGGGTCCAGTCGGCCTCGAAGAGCTGCCCGTACGCCTGGATCAGGGTCGGCGGCAGGGTCAGGAAGCCGATCGCGACGAACCAGTGCGCGAAGCCGACGATGCCCCAGCGGTTCATCCGGCTGTGGCCGAGGAACTCGCGGACAAGGGTCAGGCTCCGGGCCTTCGGATCGTTCGTGCGACTGCCGGCCGGTACGGGCTGGCCGATCCGGACGAACCGGTAGATCTGCGCCACGGCTCTTGTGATCAGCGCGACGCCGACCACGGTCAGGACCAGCGACACGATGATCGCGGCGAGTTGCATGGGCGGGCTCCTCGGGCGGCACTTACTAAGCGGTAACTTATGAAGTCAAGGCTTGAGGTTACCCATTCCCGACGCCGCAATGTAGCCGAGCGTGCGGTGATCTGTGTCGCTCAGGCGAGCCTTTGCCGCAAGGCCGCCCGCGGGGTCTGCGCAAGGATCGCCAGGTCCATCCCGAGCCAGTGGTTCTCCACATAATGCCGGTCGAGCAGGGCCATCTCCTCCCAGGGCAGGTCGGAGCGTGCGCTGACCTGCCACAACCCGGTCATTCCGGGGCGTACGAGCAGCCTGTCGGCCCGGTCCGTACGGGACTCGGGGCGCGGGCCGACGAGCGACATCTCCCCGCGGAGCACGTTGAGGAGCTGGGGCAGGGCGTCCAGCGCGCACCGCTCCACCGCGGCCCCGGTATGGCCCGCCGGGGCCGTGCGGAACCTCCACGTCCGGAACGGCCGCCCCGAGAGGCCCGCCACGGGCTCCCGTACGAAGACCCGTCCGCCCTGGGTCACGCACAGCAGCCCGGCGGCGAGCGTGAGCGGCACGGCGAAGAGCGCCAGCAGGAACAGCGCCCCCGCGAGGTCGAGCACCCGCTTCGCCGACGGCCTGGCCGGTCGCAGCTCCGACCGGGGGATGAGGGACAGTGCCATGCCAGCACCGTGCCGTACGCCTCCCGGCGGGGGTGGGTGCCGCGCGGCCGGGTGACCCGTTCGGCTGCGGGGCGGCCGCGAGGGCGCGGGCCTGCGCGTAAGCATGGCCTAAAGGTTGAGTCGACTCGACTCAGTTCTGTTGACGTGCGCGCCGCGATGCGTCATGGTTGAGTCTGTTCCACTCAAGTCAGCTGGAGGAATCAAAATGGCACGTGCGGTCGGCATCGACCTGGGCACCACTAACTCCGTCGTCAGCGTTCTGGAAGGCGGCGAGCCCACCGTCATCACCAACGCCGAGGGCGCCAGGACCACGCCGTCCGTCGTCGCCTTCGCCAAGAACGGCGAGGTCCTCGTCGGCGAGGTGGCCAAGCGCCAGGCGGTCACGAACGTGGACCGGACCATCCGCTCCGTCAAGCGCCACATGGGCACTGACTGGAAGATCAACCTGGATGGCAAGGACTTCAACCCGCAGCAGATGAGCGCCTTCATCCTGCAGAAGCTGAAGCGCGACGCCGAGGCCTACCTGGGTGAGAAGGTCACGGACGCGGTCATCACCGTCCCGGCCTACTTCAACGACTCCGAGCGCCAGGCGACGAAGGAGGCCGGCGAGATCGCGGGCCTGAACGTCCTGCGCATCGTCAACGAGCCGACGGCCGCCGCCCTGGCCTACGGTCTCGACAAGGACGACCAGACCATTCTCGTCTTCGACCTCGGTGGCGGCACCTTCGACGTGTCGCTCCTGGAGATCGGCGACGGTGTCGTCGAGGTCAAGGCCACCAACGGTGACAACCACCTCGGTGGCGACGACTGGGACCAGCGTGTCGTCGACTACCTGGTGAAGCAGTTCCAGAACGGCCACGGCGTCGACCTGTCCAAGGACAAGATGGCGCTCCAGCGTCTGCGCGAGGCCGCCGAGAAGGCGAAGATCGAGCTGTCCTCCTCCACGGAGACCACGATCAACCTGCCGTACATCACGGCCTCCGCCGAGGGCCCGCTGCACCTGGACGAGAAGCTCACGCGCTCGCAGTTCCAGCAGCTGACCGCGGACCTGCTCGACCGCTGCAAGACCCCGTTCCACAACGTCATCAAGGACGCGGGCATCAGCCTGTCCGAGATCGACCACGTGGTCCTGGTCGGCGGCTCCACCCGCATGCCGGCCGTCGCCGAGCTCGTCAAGGAGCTCACCGGCGGTCAGGACGCCAACAAGGGCGTCAACCCGGACGAGGTCGTCGCCATCGGCGCCACCCTCCAGGCCGGTGTCCTCAAGGGTGAGGTCAAGGACGTCCTGCTCCTCGACGTGACCCCGCTGTCCCTCGGCATCGAGACCAAGGGCGGCATCATGACCAAGCTCATCGAGCGCAACACCACGATCCCGACGAAGCGGTCCGAGATCTTCACGACGGCCGAGGACAACCAGCCGTCCGTGCAGATCCAGGTCTACCAGGGCGAGCGCGAGATCGCGGCGTACAACAAGAAGCTCGGCATGTTCGAGCTGACCGGCCTGCCGCCGGCCCCGCGTGGCGTCCCGCAGATCGAGGTCTCCTTCGACATCGACGCCAACGGCATCATGCACGTGACCGCGAAGGACCTGGGCACGGGCAAGGAGCAGAAGATGACCGTCACCGGCGGCTCCTCGCTCGGCAAGGACGAGGTCGACCGCATGCGCCAGGAGGCCGAGCAGTACGCGGACGAGGACCTCCGCCGCAAGGAGGCGGCCGAGTCCCGCAACCAGGGCGAGCAGCTCGTCTACCAGACGGAGAAGTTCGTCAAGGACAACGAGGACAAGGTCCCGGCCGAGGTCAAGGCCGAGGTCGAGGCCGCCGTCATCGAGCTGAAGGACAAGCTCAAGGGCGAGGACACCGCCGAGATCCGCACCGCGACCGAGAAGCTCGCCGCGGTCAGCCAGAAGCTGGGCCAGGCGATCTACGCCGACGCGCAGGCCGCCCAGGGTGCCGCGGGTGCCGCGGGCGCCCAGGACAAGGCCGCCGACGACGACGTCGTCGACGCCGAGATCGTCGACGACGAGAAGCCGAAGGGCGGCGCTGCCTGATGTCGGAGGAGACCCCGGGCTTCGAGGAGAAGTCCGAAGTCCCCGCCGACGGCACGCCCGAAGAGCCGAAGGCCGCAGAGTCCGCCAAGGACGAAGCGGCCCCGGCCGGGGACGACAGCACCGCTCAGGCCGCCGGCCAGGAAACGGCCCTTCTGGCGCAGCTGGACCAGGCCCGCACCGCGCTCACCGAGCGCACCACGGACCTCCAGCGGCTCCAGGCGGAGTACCAGAACTACCGCCGCCGGGTGGAGCGGGACCGGATCACCGTCAAGGAGATCGCGGTCGCGTCCCTCCTGTCGGAGCTGCTCCCGGTCCTGGACGACATCGGCCGGGCGCGGGAACATGGCGAGCTGGTCGGCGGCTTCAAGTCGGTGGCCGAATCGCTGGAGACGGTCGCCGCCAAGATGGGTCTGCAGCAGTTCGGCAAGGAGGGCGAGCCCTTCGACCCGACGGTCCACGAGGCCCTGATGCACTCGTACGCGCCGGACGTCACCGAGACGACCTGCGTGGCGATCCTTCAGCCGGGGTACCGGATCGGCGAGCGTACGATCCGTCCCGCACGGGTCGCGGTGGCCGAGCCCCAGCCGGGCGCGGCCCCCAAGTCCGAGTCGTCGGAAGGCGACGCGTCGTCCGACAAGGACGCGGATGCAGCCGACAACGGCTGAGCTTGAACCAGTAGTGGCACGGGAGGAGGGACACCGGGGATGAACACGAAGGACTTCGTCGAGAAGGACTACTACAAGGTCCTCGGTGTCCCGAAGGACGCCACCGAGGCCGAGATCAAGAAGGCGTACCGGAAGCTCGCCCGCGAGTTCCACCCGGACGCCAACAAGGGCGACGCCTCGGCCGAGGAGCGCTTCAAGGAGATCTCCGAGGCGAACGACATCCTCGGCGACCCGAAGAAGCGCAAGGAGTACGACGAGGCCCGCGCGCTGTTCGGGAACGGCGGCTTCCGCCCCGGTCCCGGCGCGGGCGGCTCGTTCAACTTCGACCTCGGCGACCTCTTCGGCGGCACCCAGCCGGGTGGCGCCGGGGCCGGCGGTTTCGGCGGCGGCCTGGGCGATGTCTTCGGCGGCCTGTTCGGCGGCCGGGGCGGCACGGCGGGCGCGGGTACCCGTACCCAGCCGCGCCGCGGCCAGGACATCGAGTCGGAGGTCACCCTCTCCTTCACGGAGGCGGTGGACGGGGCCACGGTCCCGCTCCGGATGTCCTCCCAGGCGCCCTGCAAGGCCTGTGCGGGCACCGGCGACAAGAACGGCACGCCCCGTGTGTGCCCGACCTGCGTTGGCACCGGCCAGGTCTCCCGGGGCAGCGGCGGCGGCTTCTCGCTGACCGACCCGTGCGCCGACTGCAAGGGCCGCGGTCTGATCGCGGAGAACCCGTGTGAGGTCTGCAAGGGCAGCGGCAGGGCCCGTTCGTCGCGCACCATGCAGGTCCGGATCCCGGCGGGCGTCTCCGACGGCCAGCGGATCCGGCTGCGCGGCAAGGGCGCGCCGGGCGAGCGCGGCGGTCCCGCCGGCGACCTCTACGTCGTCGTGCACGTCGGCTCCCACCCGGTGTTCGGCCGCAAGGACGACAACCTCACGGTGACCGTCCCGGTGACCTTCGCCGAGGCGGCGCTGGGCGCCGAGATCAGGGTGCCGACCCTGAACGGCCCCGCGGTGACGCTGAAGCTGCCCCCGGGCACTCCGGGCGGCCGCACCATGCGGGCCCGCGGCAAGGGCGCGGTCCGCAAGGACGGCACCCGCGGCGACCTGCTGGTCACCGTGGAGGTCGCGGTGCCGGCGCAGCTGTCGGACAAGGCGCGCGAGGCCCTGGAGATGTACCGCGAGGCGACGGAGTCCGAGGACCCGCGCTCCGCGCTGTTCGAGTCCGCGAAGGGAGCATGACCATGGACGGCCGCCGACGACAGTCCTCCCGCCTGGGCGGGGGCTACCAGCTCACCGACGAGACCCCGGTCTACGTCATCTCGGTGGCCGCCCAGCTCTCGGGCCTGCATCCGCAGACCCTCCGCCAGTACGACCGCCTCGGCCTGGTCTCCCCGGACCGTACGGCCGGGCGCGGCCGGCGGTATTCGGCCAGGGACATCGAACTGCTCCGCACGGTGCAGGCGCTGTCCCAGGACGAGGGCATCAACCTGGCGGGCATCAAGCGGATCATCGAACTGGAGAACCAGGTCGCCGCGCTCCAGCAGCGCGTGGCCGAGCTCTCCGCGGCGGTCGACGGCGCGGCGGCCACCCTCCGGGCCCGCGAGGCCCAGGTGCACGCCTCCTACCGCCGCGACCTGGTCCCGTACCAGCCCCCGCAGCCGGGCAACGCCCTGGTGGTGTGGCGGCCGAAGCGCCCGACGGACTGAGCGCACGAACGTGAACGAGGAAGGCCCCGCCTGGATGTTTCCGGGCGGGGCCTTCGTCTTCCAGTTGCTACCTGTACATCCGTTCGCAGCGCTCGGGGTCGCTCAGGACGTTCGCCAGGAACAGTCCCAGATCGAAGTCCTCCGGTTCCGCGAAGGCCGTCGGATCGTCCTCGTCCAGCTCTTCGGCCGGCCGCGGATACTCGATCCGGCGGGTGCCCACGGTCAGGCTGTTGAGGTCCTCTCCGCGTTCATGCCGGACTTCGAGCCCTGCTGTGACGGCGATGTCCTGGTCGCCCAGCAGCAGTCGCAGCGAGCCGTCGGCCCGATAGAGGACCGCCAGGGTGTCACCCAGTCGGCCGAAGTGGCCCGCGATGTCGCCGGGACCGGGTGGGCCGGGGCGGTCGACGACCGGTCCGAGCACCGAGGTGCCGGGGTCGAAGGGCGCCTGCTCGCCGAATCGGTCGAAAGACACGACCGTGATCATCATCACTTCTTCCCGAGTCCGAGGTCCTTGCCACCGGTGCGTGTGGCTCCTTCGGCGATCTGCTCCCACGACTTGCCTTGCGCGCGGAGGTATTCGATCGTCGGTCCGAGCTTGTCGCCGTACTTCCCTATGTTGCGCGTGTAGATCTTCTCCAGCAGCTTCGGTTCTGTCAGGTTCTTGTACTTCACACCCAGAGCCCGGCGGTCGGCATGGAGTGTGCGAGCGATCTCCTCGGGCGATTTACCCGCCTTGATCATGAAGCTTTGTTTCGATGTCAGGCCCTCGACTTCGTCGATGTAGGCCTGACGGAGCGGAGGGATTCCCCCCGCGGGCACATCGTCGGCCTTCTTCAGCGCCGCCTTGGCCGCTTCGCTCCCCTTGGACACGATCTTCAGGCCCTTGGCCCACTTCGCCCAGGGGAGGTCCAGTGCCGCACTTCCGCACCCCTTGGCGGACCCCGAGGCGCATGCCGCCCAAGCCGCCGCGTCCGGTGCGATGACGAGGATGAGGATGCTGCCGATCGCCTTGTTGATCGGGGTCTGCTCGGACGAGTACATGCCCAGAGCCTCGGCGCCCCGGCAGAAGTCGCTCGCCACATCTTCGGCGTGGACGCACCTCTGCATGCTCAGCCAGGCCTTGACGCGCTCCTCGTACGTCTTCTTGAGCGGGAAGATGACCTTCAGTTCTTTGTCGGACTTGACACGGCCACCGTTGATGTAGGTGTCCCCGTAGTCGTCGACGGTGACGGTGACTGTGGGCTCGTCGTCGCTCCAGTCGGAGTCGTCGCCCCAGCCATCGTCGTCCTTCCCGTAGTCCGGGTCGAAGTCGCCGTACGTGCCGTTGCTCCCGGAGCAGTACGCGACTCCGTAGCAACTTTCCAGACCCGTCGGGTCCATCTCCGCGACCGGGTTGTTGTTCGCGTAGCTGTACCCGTTCATCTGCAGCGGGTTGGTGATGTCGATGATCGGGTCGACCGAGATGAAGCGGCCGGTGGCCGGCTCGTATTCACGGGCGCCGATGTGCGTCAGGCCCGTGCTGCCGTCCTCGTTGCCGGTGCCGAGGAAGGTGCGGGTGCCGGACCAGTGGGTGGCCAAGGCGCCGCGCTGGTTGCCGTACGGGTCGGACTTGCGGCGGGTGACCGGCTGGCCCGCCTTCTGCTCGACCGCAATGGTGGCGGTGTTCTGGTGGTCGGCCAGCAGAACGGTCAGCTTGTGGCCGGTGTTCTTGCCGCTGGTCTGGCGGACGGTGGCCGGGGCGCCGGGGCTGCTGTAGTAGCGGACGGCGTCGATGGCCTGCCCCGCCTTGTTGACGGTGAATTCGGTCTCGCCGAGGTACAGGGTGCGGCTGGAGCCGGTCTCCTCGACGAGGCGGTTGCCGCTGGCGTCGTAGACGTAGGTGGTGGTGTTGTCGGACGGGTTCCACTGCTGGTTGGTGCCGGTGTTGCAGGCAAAGACAAGGAGGTCCGTGCCGTCGGCGTCGTTGCCGTTCGGGACGTCCACGCAAACGTTGGCGGCCGTGTTGTAGAGGGACTTGTCGGCGCTGCGGTAGGTGAACTTCTGCTGGGTGCTGCCGTCGCAGGCGGCCAGGACGGCCCTGCCGTTCTGGGCAGTCAGGCACTTGTCCAGGGCACGGACGGTCTCACCCGTGAGACGCCACTGCTGCGCACGGGTCTCGTTGCAGGTGTAGAGCTGGACGGCGGTGCCGTCCGCGTTGGAGCCGTCGGCGACATCGAGGCACTTACCCGACAGACCGGTGATGGCCACTGCGCCGATGCCCGGGCTGCTCGCCGACGTCATCTTGTTGTGGCGGTCCCAGGTCATGGCCTGTGTGTCGGCGTCGATCTTCCGGGTCTTGGTGTTGCCGGTGGAGTCGTACTCGTAGGAGGACTGGGAAAGGAGCGTCGTGCCCTGCTTCTTCTCCACCTTGGTGAGCGCGTGAGGCTGGGTCTTGCGCAGCAGCTGGGAGCCGCTGGGAGGATCCACCCCGTACGTGTAGGTCGTCACCTGGTCGGGTGCCGCGCCGGTGAGGTTGTGGTTGGTCAGTTTGGTGCGGTTGCCGATGGAGTCGAACTCGTAGGACTGCCAGTAGCCGTCACCGTCCGGGCCGGCGGTCACGTCGTTCAGGGACGGGCCGCTGCACGCCTCCGTCTTGCCGGTCCAGGCCTTGGTGAGCTGGCCCATCGGGTTGTAGGCGAAGCATTGCCGGTCGATCTTGCCGCCCGGCCGGGTGTCCGTGATCGAGGTCGGGTTGCCCGCCACGTCGTAGGTGTAGGACAGCGCCGAGAGGCGATTGTCGCCCGGCGTCTCGCGGTCGGAGATCGACTGGGTGACCAGACCGGTGTTCGGGTCGTGCAGGTTGGTCGTCCAGACCCGGTTCGGGGCGTTGCCCGAGGTGGTGCGCAGGACCTCGCCGAACGGGCTGTAGACCGTGTCCGCGGTGTACCAGGACAGGCCCGACATGGTTACGGCCAGCCCGTCAGCGTTGTAGCGGGTGATCAGCTTCTCGGAGGCCAGGCCGCCGGGAGTGGCGGGAAGCGTCCTCGACTGGACGGCGCCCGTGGACGTGTAGGTGGTGGTGTACGCGTAGGTGCCGGCCAGGCCCTTGGTGGCCGGGGTGTCGGGGATGGTGATTTTCGTGCCGGTGGGGCGGTATTCGGCGTCGTAACCGGTGATCTCGCTCTTGAACGCCGCCCCGTTGGCGTAGGAGGTGGACGAGACGGGCTTGCCCTTGGCTCCGGCCAGGGTGTCATAGGTCCACGAGGCCGTCAGGGTGCCCGTCGCCGAGTCCTCGCGCGACTCGGTCTCCCTGCCGAGCTTGTCGTAGAGGGTGTACGTCTTCTTGCCGGCCGCGTTCTCGGACCAGACCTGCTGGTCGAGGTTGTCGTAGCCGAAGGATGCCGAGCCGATGTCAGGGTCGGTGGACCCGGTCAGGCGGCCACGGGCGTCGTAGGTGTACGTCCAGTCGTTGCCCGCTGCGTCGGTCACCTTGGAGAGCTTGCCGCGCACGTCGTACGCGTACTTGGTGTCGTTCCAGGTGGTCAGGTCGGTGGCCGTGTACTTCTGGATCAACGTCGTACGGTTCAGTACATCGGTCCAGGTCTTGGTGGCCTGGCTGCCGGACAACGGAGCTGACCCGTCGGCCGACATACCGGTGCGCTGGATGGTCCAGTCGCCGCCGTACAGCATGACCTCGGAGTGGTGCGCGGTGCCCGCGTAGAGGGTGGTGCTGCGCACGGGCCGGCCGAGACCGTCGTAGGCGGTCGCGGTGGAGTTGGGGACGTGGAAGACCGTCTCCGGGACGAAGATGTCCTTGGCCGGTTCTCCCTCGGCGTAGTAGTTGTTGTTGGTCTGGCGGATGGTGCCGTTGGCGCTGTACAGCCTGTCGGTGACCAGACGGCCGCCGCCCTTGGCCTCCGCCTGGGTCTGGCGGGGGCGGAGCAGGCCGTCGTAGATCTCGATGGTGCTCTCGTACGTCCCGTTGTCACGCAGCACGCGTGTCGTGACGGCCGGGGGCTCGTGTTCGGTGATCTGGTAGTCGAAGGTCTGCCGGGCCTTGTCGACGGCCGGGTTCTGGGAAGGCGTCCAGACCGCGGAGGTCCGGCCGAGGGCGTCGTAGCCGGATGTGATCTTGCGGTTGTTCTGGTCGACCACCTCCAGCACGCTGCCGCGGGCCGGGTCGAACTTGGTGGACGACTTGTGGTTCAGGGCGTTGGTGGCCGTCTGGACGAAGGCCGGGCCGGTCGCCGGGGTGAACGTCGTGGTGACGGCGTTGCCCGCCGGGTCGTAGGACTTGACGACGCGGCCGAGGGGGTCGTACTCGAAGCGGCCGGTGGTGACCCAGCCCGTGCCGGCGCCGTCCTGGGTGTCGGTCTGGAAGGGCAGGCCCTTGACCGGGGCGGTGCCGAAGGCGTTCAGGGCGTCGTAGGAGGTGCGGGTGTCGGACAGCAAGGTGCCGGTGGCCGCCTGAGCACAGGTCCCGGCCGTGCCGCGGACGTCCTGCGGCAGGCCGATGAGGTGCTTGGCGGGGTTGTGGACGTAGGTGGTGGTGGTGCAGGTTTGCTCGTTGACCGTCCAGCCGCCGGAACTGTTCGAGGTCATGGCCTCGATCTGCTCGGAGGTCTTGAGGCCGTAGGTCGTCTCGAAGGCGGTCGTCGCCCGTGCCAGCCGCTGGGCGCCGTTGCTGATCGCCTCGTATTTGTCCGTGCGCGAGGTGTCGACACGGAAGGCTTCGAGCGCCGTGGTGCCGTCACGAGGGCGGGACCCCGTCCTGGTGCTCGTGTACCAGTTCAGATCCCGGGCGGCGACAGTGCCGCCGGTGCCGGCCTTGGTGTAGGTGATGGTCTCCGCGACCTTGCCCTGATACTGGGCCAGGTCCTCGCCGAGGGTTTCGGTGTTGGTGGAGTCCTTGACCGTGATCTGGGCGCGTCCTGCGTCTCCGGACATGCCGCGGAAGTAACGGGTGCGGGTCTGCGACGCCTCGGTGGCGTCGGCCTTGTCCGTGTTGGCGGTGACGCCCTTGGTCATGAGGACCGAGGCGTAGCCGCGCCACTGGTTGTAGGTGCGCAGTTCGGGTTTGGTGAACTCGTCGTCGGCCTTGGCCCACGCGGCGTCGCCCTCGTAGGTGTAGCTGGTGGTGACGTCGGGCTGGCGTGAGACGCGGTCCTTCTCGATGACCTTTTCGACGACGTACTTGTTGAACCACTCCAGCGGCGGCGTCTCCAGGTCACCGTCCGGGGACCAGTGGGTGGGGAAGCAGCGGCCGGTGTTCTCCTCTGGCTTGGGGTGGGTGGTTCCCACCGGGCAGGGGTCGGAGTAGTCGACGTAGACCTCGCCGCCGGTCTCGTTGCGGATGGTCTCCACGCGCAGGCGGTCGTAGTCCGGGGTGGCGTCGGTGGAGCTCTTGGCGACGCGGTTGGGCATGTCCTGGACGTTGGCGAGGAAGGAGACGGGCGGCAGGGCGGCGGTGAGCTGGTTGCCGTTGTCGTCCTTCTTGGTCCCGTAGCCCGTGCGGGTGATCGACTCCAGCCACAGCGGCGGGTGGGTGTCCGTGCGCTGCTTGGGGAAGGACTGTGTCAGGGTCCAGGAGTCGACCTTGGAGAGGTCGGTGGTGCCCTCGGTGCGCTGGCCGTAGGTGGTGATGCCGGTCAGTCGCTTACGGGTCCAGAAGGTGGGGACGGAGACGTAGCAGGTCTCGTCGGCGAAGGTGCAGTTCAGGGTGGAAGGGGTGTCCCACCAGGGCTGCTTGAGTTCATAGTTCTTGGAGGTGAACTCCGAGTCCTCACACTTGGTGGCGCCTTCCTTGATGCAGCGCTCGTCGACGGTGAACTCGACCTTCGCGGCCGGGGCGCCGGAGAGGTTGTCGGCGCGCAGGCCGTAGGTGATCTGGGTGGGGTATCCGCCGCGGACGTAGCCAACCTCGGCCGGGTTCTTCTCCTTGTACTTCTCGTTCTTGGAGTAGCGGTTCTCTTCCTGCTTCCAGTCGATGATCAGGGCGTTGCCGTGGACGTCCTCAACGTAGTCGAGGTTCCAACGCCAGGCCTGCTTGCAGGAGGAGTTGGCGAAGGCGGCCTGGTAGCAGGGCTCGCCGGCGTGGTTGCCGAAGACGGGGACGTTGAAGACCGAGTTGGTCACAGGCCGGGTGCCGGGGCCGTCGACGTCGTGGCGTCCGAAGTAGTACTTGGTGCCGTCGCGGGTGGTGACGAGCCAGTACTCGCCGTCCTTGGCGCCGTTGGCGACGTTCGCGTCGGTCAGCCGCTCGACTTTGGAGCCGTCGTCGTTGGCCGCGATCCAGTTACCGGTGGTGGCGTCCTTGACGAGCTCAGTGGTGCTGCCGCCGAGGGACATCACCATGTTGTCGCCGGCCCAGCACAGGTCGTTCTTCTTCTTGTCCGTGCTGTTGTCGTTGTTCGGCGAGTTCTTCAGATCGGCCGAGCAGGACCGGTACCGCCGCTCGACGAAACCGGGGTGGTAGTCCCAGCCGTCACCGACCCACGAAGCCTGCCCATTGGCGACGGAAGTCTTACCGTCCACCGCCTGCGACCCGTACGAGAGGGAGATCTTCGGCTGGGGGCCTGCCGGCGCCGCCGGAACCCCGAGGGGATAGGTCCAGGAGAAGCCGCCGCCGCTGCCTCCGGCGCTCCAACTACCTGATGGGGAGAGGGAGGTGGCCTTGTAGGTGCCGCCCGCGCCCGAGGCGGAGTCGGTGGCGGCCAGTACGGTCGGGCCTGCGCCGCCGCTGAGGGCCATGGTGCGGAGGCCCTGGCCCGGCGCGGTGGCCGGGTCCACGGTCGCGCGGACCGTGCCCGTGTTCGGGTCGTTGGTGGTCGGAATGTGCTTTGCTGCGCTGCACTCGGGAAGTGTGGGTGTGGTGAGGAAGCAGGCGGGGAGCTGTTTGAGTTCCAGCCGACTGGACCATTCGGTGCCGTAGAGATCCTCGAACTGCTCGTAGTCCAGCTGGACGTCGACCGGGGTCGAGCCTTCGGCCGGAGGCGTGACCTTGATGATTGCGCCGTCGATGCCGGCGGCTTCGGTGACCGTGCGGGCTTCGACGGCCACCGACCAGGTCCCGGACGGGGCCGGGGGAGTCGGGTTGGACTCGGTGGGGGAGGCCTTGCCGATGCTGATGGGCAGCGTGCCTGCCTTGACCAGCTGCGTTCCGCTGTCCGGAGTCAGTGCGACGTTCGCCGCTCCTGCTGCCGGGGGCCTCACCTTGGAGGGCTCGTAGCCGGCCGGAGGCTGTGCCGGAGCACCGGCCCAGCCTTCCAGCTTGGCGGCCTCGGCCTTGTCCAGCTTGGCCTTCAAGTCCTCTTGAAGACCCGGAAGTTGCACTCCGGTCCGGTCCCCCGGTGGCGCGGCCCATGCCTGGACGGGTAGGAGCGTGGACACCAGAACCACGGAGAGTGTGATTCCGGTTCGCGCCAGGTGTTTGCGCGCCTTCCCGTTTCCGAGCAGGCGCAAATTACTCGCCGCAAAGGGCGACATGTGTACCCCCCATACCGCTGCCGTTCGCGATGTCGAAATCGCCGACGGCTGCGAATTGACAAATTGCCAGCAGATCTTCATGCGAGCAGTCGGGGTAAGTCCACTTCAATCGGTCGGGGAGTGGTCTACATCACTCAATGCCATGCCGATGTGCCGGGTTCCGGGGGGATGGGTCATGATCGGGTCGCACTTTTGTGAACGGACAGCAAGTGGAATACGTGCGTTCGTTTCAGGGTTCGAGGGGGGAAAGAAATGGCAGTCAACGATTCCGCTACCGAGACCGTTTCTGTGGCTGACGATCCACCGAGACGTCCTTGGTTCAGCCATCGAAAGGCCATGAGCGGCCTGGCCGCCCTGCTGGCGGTGGCCGTGGCGATACCCGTCGGCATGCACCTGGGTGGGGACGAGGAGCCGCGCAAGAAGACTCCGAATGAAACGGATGGTCGAATTTCGGCCGCACAGGCGCGGAAATTGGCCACCGAGCGCGGCAAGGAGGTCGAGGTGTCCGCCGAGCGCAGCGCGAACACCACCACATGGGCGCAGCCCGACGGTCTGTTCAGGAAGCAGATTTCGAGCTCCGCCGTCCGCGCTAAGGTCGGAGACGAGTGGAAGCCGGTCGATACGGATCTGGCCCGCGTTGAAAATGGCTTCGCCGCGAAGGCGGTCAACGGGGCCGTCGTCTTCAGCGCCGGCAGCGATGGCGCTCGGTCTTCGCGTGGTGTGGTGCGCTCGTCGTTGACGGCGGATGCGCCGGGTCCGGTGTGGACCGAGCTGGTGCGCCTGAGTGTCGACGGGCATGACATGTCGGTGAGTTGGCCCGGTGTGCTGCCGGAGCCGGTGATCGACGGTCCGCGGGCGTTGTATGAGAATGTCCGGCCGGGTATCGATCTCCTGATGACGGCTCAGGACGGCGGGTATTCACATCTTCTGGTCGTGAAGGACAAGCAGGCTGCCGCGGATCCGCTGCTTACTGAGTTGAGTTACCGGCTCGCTTCGCCCGATCTGCAGTTCCAGCTGGATGCGGAGTCGGGTGCGATGTCGGCCCGGGACGTGAAGGGCGAAGAGATCGCCGGTTCACCGTCGCCGTTGATGTGGGATTCCTCCGGGAAGGTCGCCACCACGGACGACGTGCCGGCGTGGAAGCCTTCGGCGGCGGCGAAGAAGCACCCCACCCTCGGCCTTGCGGGCCTGGCCGGTGCCGAGCGCGCGCACCTGTCTGTCGCCGCGGCGTCCTTCAAGGACGGCACGCTTTCCCTTAAGGCTGACGCCGCGTTGCTGAATGCCGCGGACACCGTGTACCCGGTATTCATCGACCCCTCGTACAAGGGGCACAAGCATGCCTGGTCGCTGCTCTACAAGACGGCCGGCGGGTCGAGTTTCTACAACGGCCAGAATTACAATGCGTCGGGTACGAACGAGGCGCGTGTCGGATATGAATCCGATTCGGGTGGCACCTCGCGGTCGGTGTTCAACTTCTACTTCGGGTCCGAGCTGCACGGGGCGGGTATCCAGTCGGCCGTCGTGCGCGCGCTGCAGACCTATTCGTGGTCGTGCAGCCAGAAGGCGATGGACATCTACTCCACGCCGTTCGTGACGTCGTCGTCGACGTGGAACAACACGACGGGCTGGTGGGGCAACAAGGTCGCCACCGAGATGGCCGGCTACGGCTACAACTCCTCCTGCCCCGACAACTGGGTCGCCCCCGACATCAAGGGCCTGGTCACCCAGGCCGCGAACGACCGCTGGGGTGCGCTCTCCCTCGGGTTCAAGGCGCCGAACGAGTCGGACTCGTACTACTGGAAGAAGATCCTCGCCAACGGTGAGTCCGCCCCCTACATCGAGGTCGTCTACAACACCCCGCCGGACATCCCGGTCGCGGCGAACATGAACACCTCCCCGGGTGGGGCGTGCCTGACCAGTGGCAACGGCGCCAGCATCGGCAAGACGGACGTGTCGTTCCAGGTCAAGGGCACCGACCGGGACGGCAACCTCAAGCAAGTCCAGATCGAGGTCTGGGACGCCGCGTCCGGGGCCGGCGTCTACAACGAGTGGCTGTGGCCCAACAGCGACGGCGTGGTCACCAAGACCGTCCCCTGGGCGTCCTTCACTTCCGGCCGCAAGTACTTCTGGCTCGCCCGGACGAACGACTGGGACGGCTGGGGCTCGCAGGGCTCAGGCCCCGCCGATTCCGGTGGCGGCGGCTGGTGCACCTTCACCGTCGACCACACCGCCCCCGCCACCCCCGCCGTCAGTTCCTGGCACTTCCCGGCTCCGGGTCCCGACGCCGCCGAGTGGAGCCAGAGTCCGGCGGGCACGCCCGACCAGTGGATCGAGGTCCGCTCCAATGGCACCCCCGCGGCCGACATCCGCGAGTACCAGTGGTCCTTGAACCGGCCATCGTTCGACCAGAAGGTCACCCCCTGGCAGAACGACCTGGCCTCCATCAAGCTCCAGGTAGACATCGCCGGCCCCAACGTCATGTACGTGCGGACCGTGAACAAGGCCGGGAACATCTCACCGGCCGCCGAGTACCTCTTCTACGTCAAGCCGCCGGTCGGCACCGACAAGCCCGGTGACGTCACCGGCGACGGCCACCCCGACATCCTGGGCATCGACAAGGACGGCAACCTGCGCACCTACGCAGGAGACAAGCAGGGTGACACCGACGCCTGGATTCCCGGAGCGGTCGAGAACGGCAAGCCGGTGGCCCCCGGCTACTGGAAGGATCCGGCCACCGGAAAGCCCGCGCTGATCGGGCACGCCACCGACTGGTACCCCGGGGACGGCATCACCGACCTGATCGCCCGGATGCCCGACGGGAAGATGTACATCTACCCCGGTACCGGCACCGGCCAGTTCGACGTCGGCCGCCGTCAGGAGGTGCAGCTGCCCGCCAGTGCACCGGATCCGGCAACCTTCCGGCAGATCGTGGTCACCGAGGACGTCGACGGCGATGGGCTGGGTGATCTGTTCGCCCTGGACGTGGACGGCTTCTGGGCGTTCTCCGGCTACACCGGCTCCAGCTTCGCCTCCTACAAGAAGATGGCCACCGGCTGGGCCGCCCGCGACATCGTCGGCGTCCGCGACGTCTCCGGCGACAAGGTCCCCGACCTGATCTTCCGGGACAACGCCAACGCCAACCGGGGCCTGGCCCTGCGCAAGGGCAAGCCCGGACCCAACGGCGGAGCCGACCTCGCCTCCCTCCAGTTTGCCTCCAGCGCGGAGGGCGGTGTCGACTACACCTACGCCACCACGTACTGGAGCCGCGCCGAACTCCCCATGGTCCTCGGCACGGCCGACGCCAACGGTGACGGCGTCCCCGACATCTGGGTCGTCAGCAGCAACGGCAACCAGTACCTCTTCCCCGGAGGCACCTCCACGATGCCCGGCTCACCCAGTGGCGTCGACGACGACGCCTGGAACACCTTCCTCGCCATCGGATGACCGGCTGAACACCTGGAAGAGCTGAAGGGCGAGGGCCCTCCCCGAACATCGGGGAGGGCCCTCGCCTCGTTCAGGCCTCCGGGCCCTCCGACTTCGGCAGCGCCGCCGACTGGCCCAGGATGCCGGACTGGGCGATGAGAAAGCCGAGTTGGGCGCGGCTGCCGCTGCCCAGGGCGGTGGCGAGCTTCGCGATGTGTGCCCGGCAGGTGCGTACGTTCATCCCGAGGCGGCGTGCGATGGCCTCGTCCACGTGCCCCTCTACGAGGAGCTGGGCGATGGTGCGCTGCACGCCGGAGATGCCGTCCGGGGCGTGCGTGTACGTCACTTCCTCGTTCAACGGGACGGCCCGGCGCCACAGTTGCTCGAAGACCCTGATGAGGTAGTCGACCAGCCCGGGGTGGCGGAGCTCCAGGGCCACCGTCCGGTCGTCGCTCACCGGGATGAAGGCCACCGTGCGGTCGAAGATCATGAGACGCTCGATGAGTTCCTCGAGCGTGCGGATCTCCACCTTCCCCGTGGAGATCCGGTCCACGTAGGCGAGGGTGCCCTGGCTGTGCCGTACCGTGTGCTGGTAGAGCGTCCGTATGCTCACCCCACGGTCGATCAGCGGCGCGGCGCGCTCCAGGGCCTCGGTGAGGACGAAGCTGGGGCGGGCGCCGCCCGGTTGGACCGTCAGCGCCTCGGTGTGGCACTCCGCGGTGGCCAGGTCGAGGGCGGCGTTGATCTGGTCGAAGCCCTCCAGCACGGTGATGGCGTGGGTGGTCGCGGGGGTCTGGGCGCTGATGGTCAGGAACGGCTCGAATGCGTCGGCGAGATCTACGGCACTGCGCCGTCGGTCGCGGATCTCCCGTTCGAGTGGGTGGAGGCGCTGCGCGAGCGCGACGGACGGTGGAACCGCCCGGAGTTGGTTCGCGTCATCCGGGTCGGGCCGCAGAAGGGCGAATTCCAGCAGGCAGGGGGCGTTCTTCACCTCGCCGCGGGTCACGCGGCCGGTGCTCAGCGCTGCCGCGTAGAGCCGGGCTCCCTCGGGGCACATGGCCGTGACCGGGTGGGGATGTGTCGGGTTTGTGTCGCTCTTGGGCAAATCTCCACCCCCCAGGGTCCTGAACATGTAAGAACATGATGCATCGTCCCTGTGGCACTGACGTGCCTGAATGAGCCATCGTCAGTCACGCGGGGGAGAGGATTCCATCAAGTGAGGACGAAGCCGACCATGTATAAGAGAATGCTTCGCTCGGTGCTTGCCGTTGTTTTCTCCGTCGTCGCGGTCTACGGGGCAGTCGTCGCCTTCAACGGGGACGCGGGAAGCGTTCGGGCTGGAACGGGCGCCGACAAGCCCGCCGAGCCGGTGGGCAAGACCGATCTCGGCTGGAACGCCACTCCGGCGGATCTCGGCTGGGACGCCACCCCGGCCGACCTCGGCTGGGACGCCACCCCGGCCGACCTCGGCTGGAACGCCACTCCGGCCGATCTCGGCTGGGACGCGAAGCCCGCGGATCTCGGGTGGAACGCCACCCCGGCCGACCTGGGCTGGGACACCGCTCCGGCCGACCTCGGCTGGAACGTCACGCCCGTCGACCTCGGGTGGAACACCGCTCCGGCCGACCTCGGCTGGAACACCGCTCCTACGAAGGCGTCCGTATGACCCCCGACGACCGCGGCTTCCGCCGCGAGATGGCCTCTGCCTACCGCTCCGGCTGGCAGTTCATCGACCTCGCCACGGCCATCCCCCACCCTGGCGACTCGTTGATGGTCACGCTCTTCGGACAGCCGATCGTCATCGTGCGCGAGGAGGACGAGGACGTACGTGCCTACAGGTGCCTGCGCCGGCCGCGCGGCGCGCCGCAGCCCGTCCGCTGCGAGGTTCGCTACGGAATGGTCTTCGTCAATCTCGATCAGCGCGACCACCAGCTCTTCGAACCCGATATCACCACCGCCACCCCCCGCAGTGCCTGAAGCGATTCCCCCGTCGTTGCAGATCGCTCAGGTGCTACCCCCACACAACGGCGCCATCGTGGACCTGACCACGATGGCGCCGTTGTGATGTCCCCGTCCAGTGGTTGAACGGGACAATATGCGCGGGACGGTTTCCGGCCCGCACCCCGCCGGTGCTGCCGCTCAGGCCCGGCCCATCGCCCGTTCCAGGGTGATCTCCAGGACCACCCGGTCGGGATTGGGCGAGGGAGTGCGCCCGTACCGCTGCGCGTAGCGCGCCACCGCCTCGGCGACCGAGGCCTCGTCGGTACGGATCACCGCGCGCCCCTCCAGCGTCGCCCAGCGGCGCCCCTCCATCTGGCAGACCGCGACCCGGGCCCCGCCCGGCTCGGCCGCCTGCGCCGCCAGGACGTTGCGCACCTTCTTGCTGTGCTTGTTGCTGATGACCCGGGCCAGCCCGGCCTCCGGGTCGTACGTCACGCCCACCGGGACCACGTGCGGGGAGCCGTCGGGCCGCGGGGTGGTCAGCGTGCAGACGTGCCGCTCCCGCCAGAAGGCGAGGTACTCGGGCGTCGGGTTGAGTACGTCATGGGACATGGCCCGAAGGGTACGGGCAGACCGGCCCCGAATCGCCCTTGAGTGGAATAGACTCAACTTTGCATACGCTGACCCTGTCAGAATTCTTGTCGCACGACCCGTGTAGCCCTCCGGAGAGGAGAAGAGGCAGTGGACGCCGAGCTGACCAACAAGAGCAGGGACGCCCTGAACGCGGCCACCAGCAGGGCCGTCAAGGACGGCCACGCCGACCTGACCCCCGCACACCTGCTGCTGGCGCTGCTCGCCGGCGAGGACAACGAGAACGTCATCGACCTCCTGGTCGCCACCGACGCCGACCAGGCGGCCGTCCGGGCCGGCGCCGAACGGCTGCTCGCCGCCCTGCCCAGCGTCACGGGCTCCACCGTCGCGCCCCCGCAGCCCAGCCGCGACCTGCTCGCCGTCCTCGCCGAGGCCGACGCGGAGGCGGGCAAGCTCGGCGACGAGTACCTCTCCACCGAACACCTCCTCATCGCCGTCGCCGCCAAGGGCGGCGCGGCCGGTGAGGTCCTTTCCGCCCAGGGCGCGACGGCGAAGAAGCTGCTGGACGCGTTCCAGAACGCACGAGGAGCACGGCGGGTGACCACCCCCGACCCGGAGGGCCAGTACAAGGCCCTGGAGAAGTTCGGCACCGACTTCACGGCCGCCGCCCGCGACGGCAAGCTCGACCCCGTCATCGGCCGCGACCACGAGATCCGGCGCGTCGTCCAGGTGCTCTCGCGCCGCACCAAGAACAACCCGGTGCTCATCGGCGAGCCCGGCGTCGGCAAGACGGCCGTCGTCGAGGGCCTGGCCCAGCGCATCGTCAAGGGCGACGTCCCCGAGTCCCTCAAGAACAAGCGCCTCGTCGCCCTGGACCTCGGCGCCATGGTCGCCGGAGCCAAGTACCGCGGCGAGTTCGAGGAGCGGCTCAAGACCGTCCTCGCCGAGATCAAGTCGAGCGAGGGCCAGATCATCACCTTCATCGACGAGCTGCACACCGTCGTCGGCGCGGGCGCCGGGGGCGACTCCGCCATGGACGCGGGCAACATGCTCAAGCCCATGCTGGCCCGCGGCGAACTGCGCATGGTCGGCGCGACCACCCTCGACGAGTACCGCGAGCGCATCGAGAAGGACCCGGCGCTGGAGCGGCGCTTCCAGCAGGTGCTGGTCGCCGAGCCGTCCGTCGAGGACACGATCGCGATCCTGCGCGGGCTCAAGGGCCGCTACGAGGCCCACCACAAGGTGGTCATCAACGACAGCGCCCTCGTCGCCGCCGCGACCCTCTCCGACCGCTACATCACCTCCCGCTTCCTCCCGGACAAGGCCATCGACCTGGTCGACGAGGCCGCGTCCCGGCTGCGCATGGAGATCGACTCCTCGCCCGTGGAGATCGACGAGCTCCAGCGTTCCGTCGACCGCCTGCGGATGGAGGAGCTGGCGCTGAAGAACGAATCCGACCCGGCCTCCCGCGAACGCCTCGACAAGCTCCGCAAGGACCTCGCCGACAAGGAGGAGGAGCTGCGCGGCCTCACCGCCCGCTGGGAGAAGGAGAAGCAGTCCCTGAACCGGGTCGGCGAGCTCAAGGAGCGCCTGGACGAGCTGCGCGGGCAGGCCGAGCGGGCCCAGCGCGACGGAGACTTCGACTCCGCCTCCAAGCTGCTCTACGGGGAGATCCCCGCCCTGGAGCGCGAGCTCGCCGAGGCCACCGAGGCCGAGGAGGAGGCGTCCAAGGCCGGTCCCGGCAAGGACAGCATGGTCAAGGACGAGGTCGGCCCCGACGACATCGCGGACGTGGTCGGCGCCTGGACGGGCATCCCGGCCGGCCGTCTCCTCGAAGGGGAGACCCAGAAGCTGCTCCGCATGGAGGGCGAGCTGGGCCGCCGCCTGATCGGCCAGACCGAGGCCGTGCGGGCCGTCTCGGACGCCGTGCGCCGCACCCGCGCCGGGATCGCCGACCCGGACCGCCCGACCGGCTCCTTCCTCTTCCTCGGCCCCACCGGCGTCGGCAAGACCGAGCTGGCCAAGGCCCTCGCCGACTTCCTCTTCGACGACGAGCGGGCCATGGTCCGCATCGACATGTCGGAGTACGGCGAGAAGCACAGCGTGGCCCGCCTCGTGGGGGCCCCGCCCGGGTACGTCGGCTACGAGGAGGGCGGCCAGCTGACCGAGGCCGTGCGCAGGCGCCCGTACTCCGTCGTCCTCCTGGACGAGGTGGAGAAGGCCCACCCGGAGGTCTTCGACGTGCTGCTCCAGGTCCTCGACGACGGCCGCCTCACGGACGGCCAGGGCCGCACCGTGGACTTCCGCAACGCCATCCTGATCCTCACCTCGAACCTGGGCAGCCAGTTCCTGATGAATCCGGCCACGCCCGCGGACGAGAAGAAGAAGCAGGTCCTGGACGTGGTCAGGGCCAGCTTCAAGCCGGAGTTCCTCAACCGTCTCGACGACCTCGTGGTCTTCTCGGCCCTCAGCGAGGAGGAGCTGGCCCACATCGCCGAGCTCCAGATCGGCCGCCTCGCCAAGCGGCTGGCCGACCGCCGCCTGACCCTGGACGTCACCCCCGAGGCCCTGGCCTGGCTGGCGGACAAGGGCAACGACCCGGCGTACGGTGCCCGCCCGCTGCGCCGCCTGATCCAGACGGCGATCGGCGACCGGCTGGCGAAGGAGATCCTGGCCGGCGAGGTCCGCGACGGCGACACCGTGCGCGTGGACGTGGCGGGCGAGGGCCTGCTGGTCGGCAAGGCCTTGTGACGCCCTCCTGGCCGCCGTGACCAGGGGAGATCCGGACATCTTCACCCTTACGGCGGCCGGGTCCTGTCCGCCCTGCGCGGATCGCGCGTGCGGGGCTGGACATGGGGTGGGACGGATGGGGGAGGATGCAGGTATCCGCACGAAGGGAAGAACACGGTGAGCATCGACCCGGCCTCGATTCCGAATTTCGGAGGGCAGCAGCCCGAACCGCAGGCCTCAGGACCGGCGGGCCCCGTCGTCCCCGACCAGGATCTGGTCAAGCAGCTTCTCGACCAGATGGAGCTCAAGTACGTCGTCGACGACGAGGGTGACCTCGCGGCGCCGTGGGAGGACTTCCGCACGTACTTCATGTTCCGCGGCGAGGACGAGCAGCAGGTGTTCTCGGTGCGGACCTTCTACGACCGTCCGCACAAGATCGACGAGAAGCCGCAGCTTCTCGAGTCGATCGACGACTGGAACCGCCGCACCCTGTGGCCGAAGGTCTACAGCCACACGCACGACGACGGCTCGGTCCGTCTGATCGGTGAGGCGCAGATGCTGATCGGCACCGGCGTCAACCTGGAGCACTTCGTGTCCTCCACGGTCAGCTGGGTCCGCGCCTCCATCGAGTTCGACAAGTGGCTCGTCGAGCAGCTCGGCCTCGAGAGGGAGATCGACTCCTCCGAGGACGAGGGCGAAGGCGACGACACCAACTAGTCGGCTACAGCGGTACGCGGGCGACCAGCAGCAGGTACAGCCCGTAGCCGTAACCGAGCCCGGCCAGCACCGCGGTCACCACGATCGCGGTGCGCGGCCGGGCTCTCGCCATCACGGCGGCCATCGGCAGCAGCAGCGGGAACGCCGGCAGCAGGAACCGCGGCTTCGACTCGAAGTAGCCGGCCCCGCCGAAGGCGATGAGCAGCAGTATTCCGGTGTAGGCGAGCAGCGGCAGCGGCGTCCGGTCCAGTACGAGGAGCATCGCGAGCAGCCCCGCGACGGACAGCAGCACCACCGTCACGGTGGTCGCGAGCGGCACGTGCCCGCCGGTCAGCACCTGCTCCGCCGAGCGCAGCGCCCCGACGCCGAAGTCGAACCTCGACCCCCAGTTGCGCTGCACGGCGAAGTAGCCGCCGAGGGGATCGCCCACGCGCACCCCGACGGCCAGGACGTACGCGGCCCAGCCCGCCGGCGCCAGCAGTCCGGCCGCCCAGATCTCGGGCGCGCGGGACTTCCGTACGGCGATCGCGTGCAGCGCCGCCACGGACACCGCGGCCGCGACGGCCAGCCCCGTGGGCCGGGTCAGCCCGGCGAGCACGGCGAGGCCGGCGGCCCACAGCCAGCGGCCCCGCAGCAGGGCGTACAGGGCCCACGCGGCGAGGGCGGCCAGCAGGGCCTCGGTGTAGGCCAGGGACAGCACCACGGCGTGCGGGAGGGCCGCCCAGAGGCCCACCAGCAGCAGCCCCGCCCGGGGGCCGATGGCCAGTTCGCCGATCCTGTAGACCCCGACGGCGGCCACGGCGGCCGACACCCAGGCGATGAGGATCCCGGCGGGGACGAGCCCGCCGGGCAGCACGGATCCGAGGAGCCGTATCAGTGTCGGGTAGAGCGGGAAGAAGGCGTAGTCGCTCTGGATCAGTCCGGTGCCGGTGGCGTGGGGGCTGGGCCACATCTGGGTCCGGCCGTAGCCGTTGGCGGCGATCTTCAGGTACCAGACGGAGTCCCAGGAGACCCCGAGCACCTTCAGCGGGGATCTCCCGGCCCACCAGGAGCCGACGGCCAGGACGAGCACCCCGGCCCCGCGTACGGCGGCGAACAGGGCGAGTGCGATGAGGCTGGTCGGCGCGGCCGACCGGACGACCCTGAGCGCGCGGATCTCCAGGGGCGACGAGGTCACCGTCGCTCTGCCCGTTGCCATGTGTCCCGACTTTCGGCTCGTGGTGGTTCCGCTCACGGCGGCGTGAGTGGCTTCGGGCACGTTCGCACCGCCAGCTTCACATCGGCCTCAGCGACCTCGCAAGCACGCCCGAATGCGCCTGGTGCCGTGACCGGAAAGGTTCACCGGGTCGGCAAACCTTTCCGGTCACGGCACTAGAGCGCGCGCAGGCGGGAGACGGCCTCCTGGAGCACCTCGGTCCGCTTGCAGAAGGCCCACCGGACCTGGGTGGCCCCGGCGGCGGTGTCGTCGTAGAAGACCTGGTTGGGGATGGCGACGACCCCGCAGCGCTCGGGCAGGGCGCGGCAGAAGGCGAGGCCGTCCTTCTCGCCCAGGGGGGTGATGTCGGTGGTGATGAAGTAGGTGCCCTGCGGACGGAAGACCTCGAACCCGGCCGCCGCCAGCCCCTCGGAGAGCAGGTCGCGCTTGGCGGCCAGATCGGCGCGGAAGCCCTCGTAGTAGCTGTCGGGCAGGGCGAGGGCCTCGGCGATCGCGTACTGGAAGGGACCCGAGGAGACGTAGGTGAGGAACTGCTTCGCCGAGCGGACCGCCGTGACCAGCTCCGGGGGCGCGGTGACCCAGCCGACCTTCCAGCCGGTGAAGGAGAAGGTCTTGCCGGCCGAGGAGATGGTGACCGTGCGCTCGCGCATGCCCGGCAGACCGGCCAGCGGGGTGTGGGCGCCGTCGAAGACCAGGTGCTCGTACACCTCGTCCGTGACGACGAGGAGGTCGCGCTCCACGGCGAGGGCGGCGATCGCGGCCAGCTCCTCACCGGTCAGGACGGTGCCCGTCGGGTTGTGCGGGGTGTTGAGCAGCAGCAGGCGGGTGCGCGGTGTGACGGCGGCGCGCAGTTCGTCGAGGTCGAGCGCGAAGGTTCCGGCGTGCGGGCGCAGGGTGACGGGGACGCGGACCGCGCCGGCCATCGCGATGCAGGCCGCGTACGAGTCGTAGTACGGCTCCAGGGCGACGACCTCGTCGCCCGGTTCCAGGAGGGCCAGGAGGGCGGCGGCGATGGCCTCGGTGGCCCCCGCGGTGACCAGCACCTCGGCGTCGGGGTCGTAGGACAGGCCGTAGAAGCGCTGCTGGTGGGCGGCGATCGCGGTGCGCAGCTCGGGGATGCCGGGGCCGGGCGGGTACTGGTTGCCGAGCCCCGTGAGGACCGCGCGGGAGGCCGCCTCGGCGATGGCCGCCGGGCCGTCGGTGTCGGGGAAGCCCTGGCCCAGGTTGATCGAACCGGTGCGGGCGGCCAGTGCCGACATCTCCGCGAAGATCGTGGTGCCGAAGGCCGCGAGGCGGCGGTTCAGGAAGGGGCGGTCGCTGCTCACGGGTGCGCTCATGGGCGCCATCCTGGGGGCAACCTCTGGACTTGCTCAAGTGTGCTTTGGGCCGCGCGGCCCGGGGGCATCCCCCCTGCACGCGGGACGCGGGGATCCCGCTCCCCGGGAGGACCGGGGCGTGCGAGAGGAGGTGACCACCATGGCGATCGCCCTTGTGGTCGGCCTTGTCGTCTTCGTCTTCATCTTCGTCGTCGTCGTGGGCGTCCGGTCGTTCATGAAGGGGTACTCGGGCTCAGGCTCCGGGTCCCGGTCGGGTTCGGGCGGCAGCAGCAACAGCTGGTGGGCGGGGGGCGGCTCCGGTTCCTCCTCCTGCGGCTCCTCCTCTTCCTGCGGGTCGTCCTCCTCCTGCGGATCGTCGTCCTCGTGCGGCGGCGGAGGCGGAGGGTGCGGCGGTTCCAGCTGACACGGGGCAGCGGGGCACCGCGGTGTTGAGGGCGTCCGGCGGTCCGGAGACCGCCGGGCGCCCTCTCGTCCGCCACCGCACCGCGACGCGCTGGAGGGGGCCGGTTGAACACCTGAACTGTGGAGCCCCCGGGGGGATGTAAACCCCGTCAAGTTGGGTAAAAACGCTGTGAGTGCCGTGCATTTCATGATTCCCTCGGTTGAGTAGACCAGTCCTCGGACCTACCTGGACTTCCTGTGGATCCGTGCCGGTGTCCCCCCACCCGTTGACGACCGCTGGCGGATCCCGGCCCATCTCCCTCGCGCGTTTGCGGAGCCGACTCATGCTCACGACCCTCCAGACCTCCTACACCGACACGCGTGCCGCCGATCTCGCCTGGGCCCTGGGACGGGACCGGCTGCCCGCCCTGGCCGTACTGAACCTCGAACTGGCGGATGCCAAAGTGGAGTTGCGTCTGCTCGGGGCCTCCCACCAGGTGCTCCTGGAGGAGGGTGAGGTGCTCTGCTCGGAGACGGTCGCCTGCATGCCCGGCAGCAGCACGCCGCTGCCGCTCGGCGTGGCGAAGCGGGTGGGCGACTGGGAGTACGAGTTCGCCGCGCGGGTCGAGACCCTCTCCCGCGGCTCCTTCGCGGGGCGGGCCCAGGAACTGCTCGCACTGGTGGCGGATCACCCGAACGGGCTCGCGGGAACCTTCCCGGGCAGCCCGCACGCCTTCACCGCCATGCTCGCGCAGCGCTGGGAGGGTCAAGTGCGGTGGCGCACCTGGCACGCGTACCCGCAGGAGGGTCAACTGGTGGCCACCCGTACGCGCGTCGGCGTGCGCATGGGCGCCCCGGCGCCCGCCCCCGCGGAATCCCCGGCCCTGCTCTAGTGCTCTGGCCGGAAACGTTCACCGGCTCACGACGCCCGGCACGGTACCTCGCCGCGTTGTCGGGCCACGCAAGTACGTCCAGTACGAGCCGTGACCCTCCGCCTTGCGATGCACCGCACCGGACGCCGCGAACCGGCAAACCTTTCCGGCCAGAGCACTAGGGGGTGCGGCGGGAGTGCGTGCCGGGCGCCGTGGGCGCCGTGCGGGACTTTCGCGACACCCTCTGGGTCCGCCCTCCGGGGCGCGGGCGCCCGCGCCGCGGCTACGCCAACCGGGTGGATCAGTACGCCGGTTGCACCCATGTGGGTGACCGGGTGTGGGTGGGTGGTGACGTACGGTTCGCTTCATGATCGACCGTTCCGTCCCGCGCCGGGTGCTCCCGGCGCCCGAGCCGAGGGGCGCGTCGGCCGTCCCGTCCGCCCTGCCCGTGCGGCCCCGGACCGGCCGACTCCTCGTCCTGGCCACCGTGTTCGTGTGCGCCGCCTGCGGGCTCGTGTACGAACTGGAGCTGCTCGCCCTCGGCTCCTACCTCATCGGCGACTCCGTCACGCAGGCGTCGGTCGTGCTGTCCGTCATGGTCTTCGCCATGGGCGTCGGCTCGCTGCTCGCCAAACGGCTCCGCCACCGCCCGGCCCTCGGCTTCGGCGCCATCGAGGCCGCGCTCGCGCTGCTCGGCGGGCTCTCGGCCATGGCTCTGTACGCGTGTTTCGCCTGGCTGGGGGAGTCCAGGCCGGCGCTCGTCGCCTTCTCCTTCGCCATCGGGGTGCTCATCGGCGCGGAGATCCCGCTGCTGATGGTCCTCATCCAGCGCATCCGCAGACAGGACGCGGGCGGGGCCGTCGCCGACCTGTTCGCCGCCGACTACGTGGGCGCCCTCGTCGGCGGGCTGGCGTTCCCCTTCCTGCTGCTGCCGCTGCTCGGGCAGCTCACCGGCGCCATGCTCACCGGGACCGTCAACGCGGTGGTCGGCGGTGTCCTGGTGCTGTGGCTGTTCCGCCAGGACCTGAGCCGGCGCTCCCGCTGGCTGCTGATCGCCGTGAACGTGACCGTCCTCGCCGTGCTCGCCTCCGCGACCGTCCTCGCCGGGGACTTCGAGCGGATCGCGCGGCGCGCCGTCTACGGCGCGGAGGTCCGGGTCGCCGTCCAGACCGGGGTGCAGGAACTGGTCCTCACCGGCCCCGCGACCGGCTCACCGCGCTCCCTCGACCTCTACCTCGACGGGCGGCTGCGGGTCAGCGGCTACGACGAGTACCGCTACCACGAGGCCCTGGTGCACCCCGCGATGACCGGCCCGCACCGCCGCGTCCTGGTCCTGGGCGGCGGCGACGGGCTCGCCGCGCGCGAGGTGCTGCGCTACCGGGACGTCGACTCCGTCACCGTCGTCGAGCTCGACGCGGGCGTGGTCCGCCTCGCCCGCACCGACCCCATGCTCTCCGCGCTCAACGCGGGGGTCTACGAGGACCCGCGCCTGGGCGTCGTCACCCAGGACGCCTTCCGCTGGCTGCGGGGACCGGCCGCCGAGGACCGCTTCGACGTCATCGTCTCCGACCTCCCCGACCCGGGCATCACGCCCAGTACGAAGCTCTACTCGCAGGAGTTCTACGGGCTGGCCGCGCGGGCCCTGCGCCCCGGCGGCCGGATCGCCGTGCACGCCGGACCGATGGTCACCCGGCCGCAGGCGTACTGGACCGTCGAGTCGACGCTGCGCGCGGCGGGACTGCGCACCGCGCCGTACAGCGCCGGGGGCCGTCTCTCGGGCTTCGCCGCCGGGCCCGACCGCACCCCGCTCGGCGTGATCGGGACACCGCCGCAGGACTGGGGCTTCGTACTCGCCGCCCGCGACGCTGCGCCGGCCCTGCGCGTGGACCGCGACACGCCGGGGCTGCGGTCGCTGTCGACGCTCTCCCTGCAGGACTCCGCGCGCGACGCGGAGCGGACCAGGGTGCCGGGACTGCCGCCGTCGACCCTTCCGCATCCGCGCTATTCGTGACCGTGAGCGGGTCTCGTCGGTAGGCTCGACCGCATGGAGCATCAGGTGTTCGTTCCGGTACCCGCAGATGATCTCCGCGCCGTGCTGCGCGACCCGGCCCGGGTGGCCCGGTGCGTTCCGGGGCTCCAGCAGGACGCCGACACCGCGGCCGGGCCGCTCGCGGGCCGCCTCAGGATCCGGGTCGACGGGCACACCGTGACGTACCGCGGTGCGCTGTCCCTGGCCGAGCGGGACCCGGACCACTTCGTCCTCGAAGGCGAGGGCGCCGAGGTGCGGGGCAGCGGCACGGTCAAGCTCACCCTGGGAATGACGCTGACCCCGGAGGGCGAGGGGACCCGGCTGGGCTTCACCGCCGAGGCCACCGCCGACGGCCGCGCGGCCTCCTTCACCCCGGAGTCCGCGACCGCGGCCGTACGCCGCCTCCTGGACCGGACCGCCGCCGGCCTCGCCGCCTTCGAGGCCGCGCCCGAGTCGGTGAGCGAGCTGCCGCCCGAGTCCGTGACCGGGCTGCCGCCCGAGTCCGTGACCGGGCTGCCGCCCGGCAGCGTCACCGCTGACCTGGACGACGCCGGGGTCTCGGACCCCGTGGCCGAAGCCGAGGCAGCCGAAGCGGACTCCGCGGCCCCCGCCGCCGACCGGCCAGCGCCGGGCGCGGCCGGGGACGCCCTGCCCGGTACCGCCGACCCGGCCCCTTCCGGCGAAGCCGAGCCCGGCCCGGCCGGGGAGGACCTGCCGGGCGCGGCTCACTCCGCCGAGCCCGACGCGGCCGACTGGACCGGGCTCGGCGCAGCCGACCCGGCCGCCGAACCGGCCGAGCTGCCGCCGTCCTCGATCGACCCCTTCCTCGCCGGGGAGTTCGACGGGCTCGACGGACTCGACGGCGGCCCCCGGCCCCCGGCCGAGGCCGCGCACGCGCGGCGGACGATGATCGGACGGAGCGCCGAGGAGGTCGACCACGCGCCGCCTCGCGGCCGGTACGCCCCGGTGCCCGCGCCGGCCGCCACCACCGCCGGGGCGGGCCTGCGCTGGATCGCGCCGGCCGCCGCCCTCGCCCTGGCTTCGGCCGTGGTCCTCGGGCGGGCGCTGCGCCGCCGCCGCTGAGGGGGGCCGGCCCCGGACACCCCCTAATCTCGGTCGCATGACTACGCAACTGAAGGCCGGCGGCGCCGAACTGACCGTCGACCAGGAGAACGGCTGCCGGATCAGCAGTCTGCGCATCGACGGGACCGAGCTGCTGCGCCAGGGTCCGCACTACGGGGCCTTCCCCATGGTCCCGTGGTGCGGCCGGATCGAGAACGGTCAGTTCCGCGACGGCGCCACCCTCCACCAGATGCCGGTCAACCACCCCCCGCACGCCCTCCACGGCTTCGCCCGTGACGCGCCCTGGCGCCGGGCCCGTGCCACCGCGACCGAGGCGGCGTTCACGTACGACCTCACCGACCCGTGGCCCTACCCGGGCAGGGTCACCCAGATCGTCGAGCTCTCCGAGGACTCGCTGACCCTCACCATGGGCGTCGAGACGTACGAGGACTCCTTTCCGGCCCAGGCCGGCTGGCACCCCTGGTTCCTGCGCCGCCTCACGCCCGGCGGCGGGGACGCACAGGTCTGGTTCGAGGCCGCCTGGCAGGAGGAGCGCGGCGCCGACCACCTCCCCAACGGCCACCGCATCGAGCCCCAGCCGGGCCCCTGGGACGACTGCTTCGGCATGCCGGACGGGGTCGACGTCACCCTCACCTGGCCCGGGGAGCTGGAACTGCGGGTCACGAGCCGGGCCGAATGGGTGGTCGTCTACGACGAGCAGCCCGAGGCCGTCTGCGTGGAGCCGCAGTCCGGCCCGCCGAACGGTCTGAACACGCTGCCGCGCCTGGTCACCCCGGTGGATCCGCTGGAGATCTCCACGACGTGGACCTGGCGGCGGCTCTCCTAGCGCGCAATTAAGCTCGGGACCATGACTGACGTACGCGATGCGCTTCTGCAGCAGATCAAGGACAAGGCCGTCGTGCACGGCAAGGTGATCCTCTCCTCCGGCCGTGAGGCCGACTACTACATCGACCTCCGCCGGGTCACCCTCGACGGCGAGGCGGCCCCCATGGTCGGTCAGGTCATGCTCGACCTGACCGCCGATCTCGACTTCGACTGCGTCGGCGGTCTGACCCTGGGCGCCGACCCGGTCGCGACCTCGATGCTGCACGCCTCCGCCGCGCGCGGTCAGCGCCTGGACGCCTTCGTCGTCCGCAAGGCGCAGAAGGCCCACGGCATGCAGCGCCGCATCGAGGGCACCGACGTCAAGGGCAAGCGCTGCCTGGTGGTCGAGGACACCTCGACCACCGGCGGCTCCCCGCTGACCGCCGTCGAGGCCGTCCGCGAGGCCGGCGGCGAGGTCGTGGCCGTCGCCACGATCGTCGACCGGGGTGCGGCCGACGCCATCGCCGAAGCGGGCCTGCAGTACCTCACCGGCTACCGCCTCGGGGACCTCGGCCTCTCCTGACGCGATGATCGTCAGCGTGCCGGTACCGGGCGTCCGGTGCTCCGGGGCGACTCGTGACCAAGGTCCCGAGATGTCCTGATCATGGCCTTGACCTGCTCTTTCCCCGGAGGCCGGGATGTTTCACGTGAAACGTCCCGGCCGGCCGTGTCCGTACCGGGACGCAGGTGGGCTGGACGGCCGCGCCGAGTCTGGAAAGATAGGCGCGACGATGACGTCGCCCCCAGGTCAGGGCCGTAATAAGCACACTCCCCGCACATCCCAAGGAGCGGACAGATGCCCATCGCAACCCCCGAGGTCTACAACGAGATGCTCGACCGGGCGAAGGCAGGCAAGTTCGCCTACCCGGCCATCAACGTGACCTCCTCCCAGACCCTGCACGCTGCCCTGCGCGGCTTCGCGGAGGCCGAGAGCGACGGCATCATCCAGATCTCCACCGGTGGTGCCGAGTTCCTGGGTGGCCAGCACAACAAGGACATGGTCACCGGCGCCGTGGCCCTGGCCGAGTTCGCCCACATCGTGGCCGCCAAGTACGACATCACGGTCGCGCTGCACACGGACCACTGCCCCAAGGACAAGCTGGACGGCTACGTCCGCCCGCTGCTCGACATCTCCGCCGAGCGCGTCGCCCAGGGCCGGGACCCGCTCTTCCAGTCGCACATGTGGGACGGCTCCGCCGAGACCCTGGCCGACAACCTGGCCATCGGCCAGGAGCTGCTCGCCAAGGCCGCCGCCGCGAAGATCATCCTTGAGGTCGAGATCACCCCGACCGGTGGCGAGGAGGACGGCGTCAGCCACGAGATCAACGACGAGCTGTACACCACCGTCGAGGACGCGATCCGCACCGCCGAGGCGCTCGGCCTGGGTGAGAAGGGCCGCTACCTGCTGGCCGCCTCCTTCGGCAACGTGCACGGCGTCTACAAGCCGGGCAACGTCGTCCTGCGCCCCGAGCTCCTGAAGGACCTCCAGGCCGGTGTCGCGGAGAAGTTCGGCAAGGCCTCGCCGTTCGACTTCGTCTTCCACGGCGGTTCGGGCTCCACGGCCGAGGAGATCGCCACCGCGCTGGAGAACGGCGTCGTGAAGATGAACCTGGACACCGACACCCAGTACGCCTTCACCCGCCCGGTCGTGGACCACATGTTCACCAACTACGCCGGCGTCCTGAAGGTCGACGGCGAGGTCGGCACCAAGTCCAAGTACGACCCGCGCACCTGGGGCAAGGCCGCCGAGGCGGGCATGGCCGCGCGCGTCGCCGAGGCCTGCGCGAACCTGCGCTCCACCGGTACCCGCCTGAAGTAGTACTCCTCGGGCACCAGCACTCCGAAGGGCCCGGCCCCGTCCCACGACGGCGGCCGGGCCCGCCGGTTTTTGGCGGGAACTCCCTTGTCGGGGGCCGGTGATGGCCGGAAACAAAAACCTCGATATTCTTTTTTCGAGTTGAGTCGAGTCCGTGCCGACGCGGACTCCGCCTGCCTGGGAGAAGAATGTGGACATTGACGTGCTCGGAGGGCTGGACGTTCTCGAGGACGGGGTGCCCGTCACCCCTGCCACACCGTCCGAGCGGCAGGTCCTCGCCGTTCTGGCCGCGTACGCCGACCAGGTCGTGCCGGCCGCCGTACTCGCCGAGGAGCTCCGGGCGTTAGTGCCACGGGAGCGGACCCGTCCGGAGCTGCGGGACGCCGTGCACCGGCTGCGGGAGCGGCTGGCCGCGGCCCTCGCCCCGTGCGGCGACCGTACGGCGGGCACCGTGCTCGTACGGACGGCCGGCGGCTACCGCCTCGACACCGGCGGCGGCCGCCTCGACGTACGGGAGTTCGCCCGCGAGGTGGATGCGGGGCATCTCGCGCTGGCCCGCGGGGAGTACACGGCGGCGGCCGCCAGGCTGCGGGGCGCGCTGCGCCTCTGGAAGGGCCCCGCCTTCGACGGGGTGACCCCCGGACCCCGCCTCACCGAGCGCATACGGGAGCTGGAGTTGACCCGGAAGACCGCTGCGGAGGGCTGGGTGGAGGCGCAGTTGGCGCTCGGCAGGCTGCGCGGTTCCTCCGGCGGGGCGGAGGAACCGGCCCCGGCGTTCGGCGAACCGCGCGAGGGCCGGCCCGGGCCACTGTCAGGACTCCGGCCGCAGCCCCGGCAGTTCGCGCCGGTCGTCGCGGGGGACCTCGGATGGAACCGGAGGCGCCCGGCCCGCGCGTCGGTTCGTACGGCGGCGCCCGTGGCCGCCCCCGACCACGGCGGAATCCGCCTCGCCGCCTGCCGGATGCGGCGCGCGCACACGCGCTGATCCCGCGCGGTAGCCGGTGCGCGGTCCGCGCCGTCACCCGGGTGGGGCGGATGCCGTCGGGGCGGGGGGCCCGGCAGACTGGGGGCATGTCCATTCACCAGAACCTGCTCGGGGGCCCCGCCCCCACCCACCTCCCCGACGAGCCGGGCCGGGAGGCCATCGCGGCCGGCACGCCCGCCGTCGAGGTGGCCGCCGCACACCCCACCTCCTCCCTCGCCTGGGCGGTCCTGGCCGACGAGGCCTTCGAGGCCGGCCGCACCGTCGAGTCGTACGCGTACGCCCGTACGGGCTACCACCGCGGCCTGGACGCCCTGCGCCGGGCCGGCTGGAAGGGCCACGGCCCGGTGCCGTGGGAGCACGAGCCGAACCGGGGCTTCCTGCGCGCCCTGTACGCGCTGTCCCGTGCGGCCGAGGCGATCGGCGAGAAGGAGGAGTTCGAGCGCTGCTCGACCTTCCTTCGGGACTCCTCCCCGACGGCGGCGGACCTCCTTACGGCCTGAGACCGCACGTGTGACGTGGCACGGGACGGTGTGACCTGTGCCACTCACCGCTGGAGCCCCGCCCCGGCCGTGTCTTACGATGCGGGCAGGGGACCGGGGCTCCACTTGCCTCACGGAAGGAGCGGACCGCTACCCGGAAGCACGTGTCGAGGAGACAGCGATGTCGAACACCCTTGATGCCTCCGGAGCCGGTTCGGACACCCCGAACCTCGACTTCGACGGCACGACCCCGTACGAGGACTACGTCCAGGCGGACGTCCTCACCCACCTCCAGCACCTCCGGTCGGACGATCCGGGCGAGATGGTCTTCCTGGTCACGACCCAGGTCATGGAGCTGTGGTTCACGGTCATCGTCCACGAATGGGAGACGGCCGCCCGCGCGCTCGGCGAGGACCGGATCCCCGTCGCGATGGACGCGCTGAAACGATCCCTCCGCGAGCTGGAGGCCCTCAACCACTCCTGGCGTCCGCTCGCCCAGCTCACCCCGGGCCAGTTCAACGCCTACCGGGCCGCGCTCGGCGAGGGTTCCGGTTTCCAGTCGGCGATGTACCGGCGCATGGAATTCCTGCTCGGCGAGAAGTCCTCCTCCATGCTCGTCCCGCACCGCGGCGCCCCGCGCGTCCACGCGGAGCTGGAGAAGGCCCTGCACGAGCCCAGCCTCTACGACGAGGTGCTGCGCCTGCTGGCCCGCCGCGGGCTCCCGGTCCCGGCGGAGGTCCTGAGCCGCGACCTCTCCCTGCGCTACGAGGCCTCGCCCGGGGTCGAAGCCGTCTGGACGGGCCTGTACGCCGCCCCGGAGGAGCACCCGGACCTGCACCGCCTCGGCGAGGTCCTCACGGACGTGGCCGAACTGGTCTGGCGCTGGCGCAACGACCACCTGGTCGCGACCCGCCGCGCGATGGGCGCGAAGACGGGCACGGGCGGCTCCGCCGGCGTCACCTGGCTGGAGAAGCGCGCGACGAAGAACGTCTTCCCCGAGCTCTGGACGGCCCGCAGCCATGTCTGACGAGACCCTCATAGCCGCCGCCCCCGCCTCCCCCGACCTGTCGGGCCGGGCCGCCGCCCTGGACGCCGCCGACGAACTCGCCAAGCTCAAGGAGCGCTTCGTCCTGCCCGACGGAGTCGTCTACCTCGACGGCAACAGCCTGGGCGCGCTCCCCGCCGGGGTCACCGGCCGGCTCGCCGACGTCGCCTCCCGCGAGTGGGGCGAACTCCTCATCCGCTCGTGGGACGAGAGCGAGTGGTGGACCGCCCCGGAGCGGATCGGCGACAGGATCGCCCCCCTCATCGGCGCCGCCCCCGGCCAGGTCGTCGTCGGCGACTCGACCAGCGTGAACCTGTTCAAGGCCCTCGTCGGCGCCGCCCGCCTCGCGCTGCCGGGCCGGACGAAACTGCTGGTGGACGCCACCACCTTCCCCACGGACGGCTACATCGCCGCGTCCGCGGCCCGGATGACCGGCCTCACCGTCGTCCCCGTGGAACCGGGCCGGGCGGCGGAGGCGGTGGACGGCGACACCGCCGTCGTCCTCCTGAACCACGTCGACTACCGCTCCGGCCGCCTCCACGACCTGCCCGCCCTCACCGCCGCCGCCCGCGCGGCCGGGGCGATCACGGTCTGGGACCTGTGCCACTCGGCCGGCGCGCTCCCCGTGGGCCTCGACACCCACGCCGTCGACCTGGCCGTGGGCTGCACGTACAAGTACCTCAACGGCGGCCCCGGCTCGCCCGCGTACCTGTACATCGCCGCCCGCCACCAGGCCGGCTTCGACTCCCCGCTGCCCGGCTGGAACGGCCACGCGGACCCCTTCGCGATGACCCCGGACTACCGCCCGGCGGACGGCGCCCGCCGCGGCCGCGTCGGCACCCCGGACATCCTGTCGATGCTGGCCCTGGAGTCGGCTCTCGACGCCTGGGACGGGGTCTCGGTGGAGGCCGTACGGGCCAAGTCCCTCGCGCTGACCGACTTCTTCCTCGAATGCGTGGCGGCGTACGTCCCACGCGGCATGGTCGAACCGGTCACCCCGGCGGACCACGCCGAGCGCGGCAGCCAGGTGTCGCTGCGCACGGGGAACGCCCGCGAGGTCATGGGCGAGCTCATCTCCCGGGGCGTGATCGGCGACTTCAGGGCCCCCGACGTCCTGCGCTTCGGTTTCACTCCGCTCTACGTCGGTTTCGCCGACGCCGAGCGCGCCGCGCGCACGCTGGGTCACATTTTCGGGTGACCCGGTAGCGAAACGTCACGGCGCGGGGCGGGCGGGGCTACGGCTCCGCCCGCCCCTCCGCATTCCGGACCCTGCACGGAACGCCGTGTTCCAGACTGATACGGTCCCGCTCTGCCGGACCACCGGAACATCTGTCCCCGCTGTCCCACGCGTTACCGAGAGGTTGAGCCGATGACGGACCCCGCCGCCGTGGAACGGGACGCCGCCGAGGCCGCCTCGGCCTTCTCCCATCCGGCCGTCGCGCCGGACGCGACGGCCGCGTACGGGGAACACCCGGACCAGGTCGTGGACTTCTACGTCCCGCGCGGTGCGGGAGCGGGCCCGGCCCCGCTGGTGGTGCTCCTGCACGGCGGGGCGTGGCGGGCTCCGTACGACCGTCACCACGTCACCCCGCTCGCGGACTTCCTGGCCCGGCAGGGTTTCGCCGTCGCCAATGTCGAGTACCGGCGCGGGAGTTCCCTGCCGCACCAGGACGCCGGGGGGCCGGTCGCCGGTCGCTGGCCGGAGACCTTCGACGACGTGGCCGCCGCGATGGACGCCCTCCCGGGTCTCGCGGCGGCGGCCCTCCCGCAGGCCGACGTCCGCCGGACGGTCGTCACCGGCCACTCCGCGGGCGGCCACCTCGCGCTGTGGGCCGCCGCCCGGCACGTGCTCCCGTCCGGCTCCCCGTGGCGGCTGCCCTCCCCGCCGGAACTGCGCGGCGTGGTGGCGCTGGCCCCGATCGCGGACTTCACCGTGGCGGAGGAGCTGGGGGTGTGCGGCGGGGCCTCGGCCCAGCTGCTCGGCGGCGATCCGCACTTCACGGCCCGCCTGCCGTACGCGGACCCGGCGGCGCTGCTGCCGACGGGCATCGCCACGGCGGTGGTGCAGGGGCGGGAGGACATCGTGGTCCCGGCCGCGGTGGCGGAGTCGTACGTGGCGGCGGCCGCGAAGGCGGGGGAGATGGTGGGGCTGACCCTCCTGGACGGGATCGGCCACTTCCCACTGATCGACCCGGCGGCGGACGCGTGCGCGGTGGTGGCGGAGGAGATCTCGCAGCTGGCGTGGTAGGGGCGGGTCCGCCAGGACAGTTCCGTCAGGGGGGAAACCCATGACAACGGCCGCACCGGGGCTGTGTACGCTGAGCACGCTCACGCTCTGATCGCGTTCAAAAACGAACCACATAGGGGGGCCGGTGCGTAGTCGCCGTCTCGTAATGTCCGCCGCCGCAATCGTCGCGGCCGGTGTTGGTCTCATCCCGTCCGTGGCCCAGGCCGCGGACCCGGTCAAGCACGACGGCCGCGGCATATCCGCTCCTGACGTCGACCTGACCAAGGTCGCGAAGTCGAGCAACGTACAGAAGTTCAGCAGCCCGGCCAAGAACTCGGTCCGCCACGCCCTGCCGACCGCCGATGCCAAGGGTGCGACCGCCCTGCAGGCCGAGGGTGCCACCGTGGCCAACCCGAACCTGGCGGCGGTCCTCAGCGCGGAGACCATCTCGGCGCACGGCATCCGCCTCGGCACCGAGATCATCAGCGAGACCACCCCGCTGAAGGTCACCATCGACTGGGGCGACGGCAAGGTCGACACCTTCGACGCCCCGGGCGCGGGCCAGCACGCCAACGAGCACGTCTACGCGGAGCTCGGCGAGTACAACGTCAAGATCACCCTGACGGACATCAACAACGCGGCCGATGTCGTCAACGAGCTGCCGGTCGCGACCGCGGGCTCGGACTTCACCCCGTACGCCCCGACCCGTCTCCTGGACACCCGCGACGGCACCGGCGCCCCGAAGGGCAAGGTCGCCGCGCGCGGCACCACCCGCGTGAAGATCGCCGGCAACGGGGACATCCCGGCCGGGGTCACCGCGGTCGCCCTGAACGTCACCGTCACCAACACGCTCGGCGGCGGCTTCATCACGGCCTTCCCCGAGGGCGGCAAGCAGCCCACCTCGTCGAACGTCAACTTCGCCGCCGGTCAGTCCGTCCCGAACCTGGTGATCGTGCCGGTCGGCAAGAACGGCTACGTCGACCTGTTCAACGGCGGCTGGGAGTCGGTCGACCTGATCGCCGACGTCACCGGCTACTTCACCAGGTCCGCGTCCAGCGGCTACACGCCGATGACGCCGGCCCGCTTCGTCGACACCCGTGAGGGCCTCGGCACGGCCAAGGGCCAGCTCGCCGGACGCGGGTCCTTCACCACCCAGATCAGCGGCCTGAAGACGGTGCCCCAGGGCATCAAGGCGGTGGCGCTGAACGTGACGGTTACCGACCCCAAGCAGTCCGGTCACCTCTCCGTCTACCCGGGCGGCGGGTCGGTCCCGGTCTCGTCCAACCTGAACTTCACCGCCGGCCAGACGATCGCCAACTCGGTGATCGTGCCCGTCTCCGCCGACGGCAAGATCAGCGTCTTCAACGGCGCCTGGGCCCCCACCGACGTCGTCGTCGACGTCGTCGGTTACTACAGCCCGGACAGCACCGGCGCGTTCATGCCGCTCGACCCGCAGCGCCTGTTCGACACCCGTGAGCCGGGCACCCCGTTCTCCGGTGCGCTGGCGGGCCGCGACTGGATCCCGACGGTGATGTCCGACGACGCCCCGAACATCTCGGGCTTCGTGCTGAACACCACGGTGACCAACACCAACGGGAACGGCTACCTCACGGTCTCCCCGGACACGAACTCGGTCGACGACTACAACAACGGCACGTGGACGAAGCCGGTCCCGCCGAACTCCTCGAACCTGAACTGGACGAAGGGCGCCACCGTCCCGAACCTGGTCCAGGCGAGCACCGGTGACCACGGCATCATCGACTTCTGGAACCAGGGCTGGGACAAGACGGACCTCATCGTCGACGTCTTCGGCTTCTACGACACGAAGTAACACCGGACGGCTCCGGGCTCCGGGCTCCGGGCACACCCTTCAGAACCCGCAGGGGCGGCACGCACACGCGTGCCGCCCCTGCGGCGTCCCGGGCGGCGTCCCGGGCGGCTCCCTGAGCGGCCCCGGGCTCAGTCCCACTGCTCGTCGGCCAGCGAGGTGACCGGCTGCGGCTTGCCGATGACCGCGAGGGCTATGAAGAAGTTGATCTGACCGATCGCGATGGTGAGGGTGGCCAGCGCCTTCTCGTCGTAGTGCTGGGCCACCTCCGCGTACAGCTCGTCCGTGACCCGCTCCCTGCCGTGAGGGGCGGGCTGGAGGGTGGCCTCGACCAGGGCGAGCGCGGCCCGCTCGGCGTCGTCGAAGTACGGGGCGTCCTGCCAGGAGGAGACGGCGGTGATGCGCTCCTCGGACTCGCCGGCCTTGCGCAGGAAGGCGGTGTTCAGGACGGTCAGGTAGGTGTTGCCGACGATCTGCCCGGCGCGCAGGTGGACGAGGCTCATCGTGGTGCGCGGCACGGAGCGGTTGCCCGTGGCCCGGAAGAGGGCCGCGCTGATGTCGGCGAGCTCGGGGACGAATGCGCCGGGGTTCGGCATCCGCGAGATGTGGGTCTTCGTCATGGCTGCTGCTCTCCTCCTGGCCGCCGCTCTGGCGTCCACGCAGCACTGACCCCTCGGACCGCGGGAGTGTGACAGGGATCCGGCAGAAGATTTCCGGTGATCTTCGGTCGGCTTCCCCGCGGTCCTCGGGTGATCGCCCTGACCTGGGAACCCGCGAACACGCCGGCGGGGGCGGGCGCGCGGTGTGCGCGGCCCGCCCCCGCCGGGGTGGTGACGTCGTCGCCTAGAGGAACGAGTTGATCTCGATCGTCTCGGTGCGGCCCGGGCCGACGCCGATCGCGGAGATCGGGGCGCCGGACATCTCCTCCAGGGCCTTCACGTACGCCTGCGCGTTCTTCGGCAGGTCGGAGAACGTCTTGGCCTTGGTGATGTCCTCGGACCAGCCGGGGAGGTTCTCGTAGATCGGCTTCGCGTGGTGGAAGTCCGTCTGCGAGTACGGGAGCTCCTCGACGCGCTTGCCGTCGATCTCGTACGCGACGCAGACCGGGATCTCCTCCCAGCCGGTCAGGACGTCCAGCTTGGTGAGGAAGAAGTCCGTCAGGCCGTTGACGCGGGTCGCGTAGCGCGCGATCGGGGCGTCGAACCAGCCGCAGCGGCGGTCGCGGCCGGTGGTCACGCCGCGCTCGCCGCCGATGCGGCGCAGGTCCTCGCCGTCCTGGTCGAACAGCTCGGTCGGGAACGGGCCGGCGCCGACGCGGGTCGTGTAGGCCTTCAGGATGCCGATGACGCGGCTGATCTTCGTCGGGCCGACACCGGTACCGGTGCAGGCGCCGCCCGCGGTCGGGTTCGAGGAGGTGACGAAGGGGTACGTGCCGTGGTCGACGTCGAGCAGCGTGCCCTGGCCGCCCTCGAAGAGCACGACCTTGTCCTCGTCCAGCGCGTTGTTGAGGATCAGGGTGGTGTCTGCGACGTACGGCTTGATCTGCTCCGCGTACTGGAGCATCTCCTCGACGATCGCGGCGGACTCGATGGCGCGGCGGTTGTACAGCTTCGCGAGGAGCTGGTTCTTGCCCTCCAGCGCCGCTTCGACCTTCTGCGTGAGGATCGACTCGTCGTAGAGGTCCTGGACGCGGATGCCGATGCGGTTGATCTTGTCCGCGTACGTCGGGCCGATGCCGCGGCCGGTGGTGCCGATCTTGCGCTTGCCGAGGAAGCGCTCGCCGACCTTGTCGAGGGTGACGTTGTACGGCGTGATCAGGTGCGCGTTGCCGCTGATGAGCAGCTTGGAGGTGTCGATGCCGCGGTCGTTCAGGCCGCGCAGCTCGGAGAGCAGGACGGCCGGGTCGACGACGACGCCGTTACCGATGACCGGGGTGCATCCGGGGGAGAGGATGCCGGAAGGGAGAAGGTGCAGCGCGTACTTCTGGTCGCCGACGACGACCGTGTGGCCGGCGTTGTTGCCGCCCTGGTAGCGCACTACATAGTCAACGGATCCACCGAGCAGGTCGGTGGCCTTTCCCTTGCCCTCGTCACCCCACTGAGCTCCGAGCAGCACAAGAGCGGGCACAGGCGTACACCTCTTCCGGATGGGGCATGTCCAAGGTCAGGGGGCGTACGACGATGTACACCGCAGGCTGAGCCGTCGGACCGGTACCCCGGAATAGACGAAGGCCCTGGCGCAATAGCGCAAGGGCCTCTTGCACAAAGATGCTACCCGAGGAAGGACCGAGGTGTCGGCTCCAGAGCCCACCATGAGCCACGCGGGCGCGCCGGTCGGCGGCCTGCTCGTGCTCGTCGACCCGGTCGCCCGCCGTCTTGACGGCGAGTCCGTGCGGATCGCGAAAGATGTGTTGTCAGCGGGCGCGGCGGCGAAGATCTGCCTCCCCGACTCCCGGGAGGAGTTTGCGCGGGCTCTTGCCCGCCGGGGTCAAAGGCGGCTGGTGATCGTGGGCGACGACCAGGCTCTCGTGCGGGCCGTGGGGCTGTTGCACCGGGAGCGGGCGTTGTCGGGCGGGGCGGTTTCGCTGATCCCCGTGGGGGCCGTGGGGTCCCTGGTGCTGGCGGGATCGCTCGGGGTGCCGCTTTCGGCCGTTTCCGCGGCGCGGGCGGTCCTGGACGGTGTGGTCCGGGTCTGCGACCTGCTGGTCGACGACAGCGACGGGGTGGTCCTGGGCGACCTGCGGATCGCCTCGCCCGAGCGGTCGGGGGCGCGCCCGGCGGCCCCGTCGGTGTGGAACGCGTACCGCTCGCTCGTACGCACCCTGGTGCGGCCGCCCTCGGGCGGGGGGCTGCGGGTGGAGGCGGACGGGGTGCTGCTGGCGGACCTGGACGAGCCGGTGCTCGACGTGTCGGTGGCGGCCCGGGAGGGCCTGGCGGAGGTGGTGGTCCGGGCCGGCCCGGGCTCCGGCGCGGGCGGGACGGGCGGGCCGCGGGTGGCCCGGGTGCGGTCGGTGACGGTGTCGGGGCCGGACTTCCGCTACCGCGCGGACCAGGCGGTCACCGGCCCGGTCAGGCGCCGTACGTGGACGCTGCGGCCGGGCGCGTGGCGACTGACGGTGCCGCGCCAGCGGTGAGGCAGCCGCGTGGTGGCCGGGGCCCGGGGTTGGGGGCCGGGCCAGGGCCGGAGCCCGTCGTCCGTGGTCCGGGGCGCGGGGTCCCGGGCCCGTGGTCCGGGGTTCGGGGTACCCGGCCCGGGGTTCGGGGTCCCGGGGTCAGGGGTTCGGGTGCAGGGTGGCGCGGTGGGTGCGCCAGCGGTCCATCAGGCCGAGCAGTTCCCTCTGCATGAACTCGAAGAACTCTGCCGTCTCCGCCACCCGCGCCCCCGCCGGGGATTCGGGGCCCAGGCTCGCCGCGCCCTCGCGCAGGGTCTTCTCCCACAGGGTCAGGACCTGGTCGCGCCGGGTGAAGGTCTCGTACCAGAGCTCGTCGTGCAGCACGTACCGGTCCCGGCGGGAGCCCGGCTCGCGCTCGCGGCTGACCATGTTGACCTGGGTCAGGTAGGAGACGGCCCCCGACACCGCCGCCGGGCTGATCCGCAGCGCCTCGCCCAGCTCGGCCGAGGTCATCGCGCCGCCGTCGCTCGCCAGCAGCTGCGCGAAGACGCGCGCGGCCATCCGCTGCATGCCCGCGTCGGTCAGCTGCGCGGCGAACCGCTCCACGAAGCGGGTGACCGCTTCCTCGTCCCGTGCCGCCGGTACCGCCATCTCTTCCGCCACCCTCCAAACTTTATACGATTCCTTAGATTCACAATTTTGTGAAAGTAGCGTACGTTCGGAAGCATGACGAAGGCCATCAGGGTCGCCGGACTCCGCAAAGCGTTCGGCCGCACCCACGCACTGGACGGACTCGACCTCTCGGTCACCACCGGCGAGGTCCACGGCTTCCTCGGCCCCAACGGTGCCGGCAAGTCCACCACCATCCGGGTCCTGCTGGGCCTGCTGCGCGCCGATTCCGGCACCGCCGAACTCCTCGGCGGTGACCCCTGGGCGGACGCCGTCGCCCTGCACCGCCGCGTCGCCTACGTCCCCGGGGACGTCACCCTGTGGCGCAACCTCTCCGGCGGCGAGGTCATCGACCTCTACGGACGCCTCCGCGGCGGCCTCGACCGGGCACGCCGCACGGAGCTCACCGAGCGGTTCGAGCTCGACCCCACGAAGAAGGGGCGCACCTACTCCAAGGGCAACCGGCAGAAGGTCGCCCTCGTCGCCGCCTTCTCCTCCGACGCCGAACTGCTCATCCTCGACGAGCCCACCTCCGGCCTCGACCCGCTCATGGAGGAGGTCTTCCAGGGCTGCGTCGCCGAGGCGCGCGCCGCCGGGCGCACGATCCTGCTCAGCTCGCACCTGCTCAGCGAGGTGGAGGCGCTGTGCGACCGGGTCAGCATCATCCGCAGGGGCCGCACGGTGGAGACCGGCAGCCTCGCCGACATGCGCCACCTCACCCGTACGTCGATCAGTGCCGAACTCGCCGGCCCGCCGAACGGCCTCGCGCACCTGCCGGGCGTCCACGACGTCGAGGTGCGCGGGCTGAAGGTCCGCCTCCAGGCCGACACCGACAAGCTGGACGCCGTACTGCGGTCCCTGGCCGCCTCCGGGGTCCGGTCACTGACCTCGACGCCGCCCACCCTCGAAGAGCTCTTCCTGCGGCACTACACGGAAGAGGCGGCGCGATGAAGGGCGGCCGGCTGGCGGGCACCGGAACCCTGCTGGGGCTCGCCCTGCGCCGCGACCGCGTGATGATGCCGGTCTGGGTCCTCGGCACCACGCTGCTGGTGGCGAGCATGCCCGGAGCGCTGGGCAGCGTGTACTCCACCGCCGCCGAACGTGCCGCGGCCGCCGCCTCGATGAACGCCAACAGCTCGATGCGCGCCCTGTACGGGCCCGTCTTCAGCGACTCCCTCGGCGGCCTGACCGCCTGGCGCGCCGGTGTCTACGGTGCGGTCCTCGCGGCCGCCATGAGCCTGGTCATCGTCGTCCGGCACACCCGCGAGGAGGAGGAGACGGGCCGTCAGGAGCTGCTCTCCGCCGCCATGGTGGGGCGACGGGCCCCGCTGACCGCGGCCCTGCTCGCCGCACTCGTCGCCAACACCTGCGTGGCCCTGCTCGTCACGCTCGCCCTCGCCGGACAGGGCGTGAGCGGTGCCCTCGCCCTCGGGGCGGCCCTCGCCGGCGCCGGGATGCTCTTCGGGGCCACGGCGGCCGTCGCCGCCCAGCTGACCGGGAGCGCCCGCGCGGCGAAGGGGCTCGCGGCCGCCGTGCTGGGCGCCGCGTTCGTGCTGAAGGCGGCGGGCGACGCGGGTACGGCCGGCGGGACCTCGCCGCTGACCTGGCTCTCACCGCTCGGCTGGGTGGAGAACGTACGGGCCTTCGCCCCGACCCGCTGGTGGGTGCTCGCGCTGCTCGCCGGCGCCGCCGTGGCGCAGGCGGGCGCGGCCTACGTCCTGACGGGCCGGCGGGACCTGGGCATGGGCTTCCTCGCGGCGCGGCCCGGACCGGCCGAGGGACGGCTGGGCACGGCGGGCGCGCTGGCGTGGCGGCTCCAGCGTGGCAGCGTCATCGGCTGGAGCGCGGCCTTCCTCGTCGCCGGGGTCGTCTTCGGCGGGATGGCGGACGGCGCGGCCGACCTGGTCGGCGGCAACGAGAAGACCCGGGAGATCATCGAGCGGATGGGCGGGCAGAGCGGGCTCACCGACGCCTTCCTCGCCACGATGGCCGGCATGTTCGGGCTGGTCGGCGCCCTGTACATCGTCTCCTCGGTGCTGCGTCTGAGCGGCGAGGAGTCGGCGCAGCGCGCCGAACCGCTGCTGGCGAACGCGGTCGGCCGGCTGCGCTGGGCCGGCGGCCACCTGGCCGTGGCCTTCGGCGGGTCGGCGCTGATCCTGCTGCTGGCGGGGCTCGGTCTGGGCATCGGGCACGGGCAGGGCCTGCCCGGGGCGGTCGGCGCCACCCTCGCGCAGCTCCCCGCGGTCTGGGTGATCGGGGCGCTCGCGGCGCTGCTCCACGGCGCGGCACCCCAGTACGCCGTCGCCGCCTGGGCGGTCGCCGGGACCGCGCTCGCGCTGGGCTGGATCGGTCCCGCGCTGGATCTGCCGCAGTCCGTCCTGGACCTCTCGCCTTTCGCCCACCTGCCGAAACTCCCGGGCGCCCAGTCGCTGTCCTGGCCCCCGCTGCTGACCCTGACGGCCCTGGCCGTCGCGCTGACCGCCGCCGGCCTCGCCGCCCTGCGCCGCCGCGACCTCGTGTCCTAGACGAGTAAGTCCGAAGTCTTCGCGCGCATGAAGCGAGGGTCTCGTTGGTTCGTGTGTGACGACAAACCTGGAGACCCTCGCGACTGCACT